>JACKEB010000016.1:0-300000 GCA_020633205.1 Polyangiaceae bacterium | reverse complement strand
AGGCGATCTACGGCATGGGCTTGTTGGGCGCTGTGATGACGGCGTTCTACATGTTCCGCCTCTACTTCCGGATTTTCCACGGAGAATTCAAGGGCTGGAAGATCGTGAAGAATTGGGTCGACCCCCACGCGCACGACGCTCACGGGGACGACCACCACGACGAACACGATCACCACGCGTTCGATCCCGAAGAGCCTCGAGAGGGGCCCACGCCCCACGAATCGCCCTGGCAGATGACCACTCCGCTGGTCATCCTGGCGGGTCTGGCGGCGGTCGCTGGCTTCCTGAACGCCCCGTTGCTCCACATGCACGCTCTCGAGCACTGGCTCGAACCGGTGTTCAAGCTCGCCTCCACCGGCGTGAAGAGCATCGACCCGGATCACCACATGATGTTGACCCTGGCCGTGCCCGGAGTGCTGGTCGGAGTGGCCGGCGTCGGGCTGGCTTGGTTCTTCTACATCTCGAAGGGGGGCGAACCCGCCGCGCAGCTCGCGGAGAAGGCTCCCGGTGTGCATCGCTTCCTGATGAACAAGTGGTGGGTCGACGAGTTCTACGAAGAGACCTTCATCGGCGCTGTGGACGCTCTCGCGGAGTTCTTCACCTGGGCTGACAAGTGGATCGTCGACGGCATCGTGGCCAGGCTCACGGCTGGCATCGTGCAAGTCACCGGAACCGTGCTGCGCTACGCCCAGACAGGGCGTGTGCAAGCTTACGCCGCCGCGATGGTGGCCGGCACCGCGTGCCTTGGCTGGTTCATGCTGACGCCTCACGCCTCGGCAAAGCCATTCGAGAACCACCGCACCGGTAGCTACCGCGTGGAAGCGGCACCCGGCCTTGGCTACTCCTATCGCTGGAGCAGCAAGCAAGGGGAAGGGGACTTCCAGTACGACGGCGGTGAGGAGTTCGGCACCCAGCGCACAACCAGCTTCAATTTGGATCGGGGCGCTGCGCGCACTGTCCGCCTCGAAGTGCAAGATGCGTTCGGGCATCACTCGAGCTGGGAGTACGAGGTCACCCGTCCCAAGGACGATCGGCCGCCTGGTTCAGCGCCCGCCAACATGGTGATTCAACAGGACGCGCAAGGCCGCCCGCATATCGTGATGCCGCCTGGCCATCCGGCTCCGCAGGGAGACACGCAGTGAACTCGCTTTCAAGCTCTTTGGTCCAGGCGTGGCCCTACGCCGCCGCCTTCGCCGTTGGCGCGTTGATTCCGCGTCGCGAGTCGAAGTTCGAGCGCTTCGCGTTGGGCATTGTCGGGCTCCTCGCAGCAGCCTTCATCTCCTCGATGTGGCCCGAGAAGGCCGTCGAGACCGCGGCAGCGCCCCCCATGGAGTGGGATCAGCTGCTCAACTTGATCGTCTTCCTGCCGATTGTCGGTGCGGTCGCGATCCTGTTCATGCCCAGGCAGTCGCCCGAGCTCTTGCGACGCGTGACGATGGTCATCCTCGGCCTGGATTTCGTGGCTTCGCTCTGGCTCCTCAAGGTGCCGATGACCGACGGCTGGCACTTCCAGTATGTGCGAGAGTGGCTCCCTGGATTTGGTATCCGCTACCACGTGGCGGTCGACGGCATCAGCATCTGGCTGGTCATCCTATCGACCTTCACCACGCCGCTCGCCGCGTACGCGAGCTTCGGTTCCCTGAAGAAACGCACCAAGGACCTGTGCTTCAGCTTGCTGCTGCTGCACGGCGCGATGCTCGGCGCGTTCGTCAGCCTCGACCTGTTCCTGTTCTACGTGTTCTGGGAGCTGATGCTGGTGCCGATGCTGATCCTCATCGGCATCTGGGGTGGCGTTGAGAAGATCAAGGCTTCCTACAAGTTCTTCCTCTACACCATGGCCGGCAGCTTGCTGATGCTCGCCGCCATTCTGTACATGGTCTGGACTCACGAGCAGGTCGCTGGCTACGTGACCTTCGACTACCTGGCGCTCAGCCGTCTGGTGTTGCCCCAGACCGCCGCCTACCTGTGCTTCGCGGCGTTCGCCTTGGCCTTCTTGATCAAGGTCCCGATGTTCCCGCTGCACACGTGGCTTCCAGACGCTCACGTCCAGGCGCCAACGGGCGGCTCCGTGATTCTGGCCGCGGTGCTGTTGAAGCTCGGGACCTACGCCTACATTCGCTTCTGCATGGGGATGTTTGCCGGGCCGGCGTATGCCGCCGCAGCGAACCTGGCGGGCGTGGCGATCGGCGGCGGCATCCTGTACGCCGCGCTGGTTGCCTGGAAACAGAGCGACATCAAAAAGCTGATTGCCTACTCCTCGGTGGCGCACCTGGGCTTTGTGATGCTTGGCCTGTTTACCGCAACTGAGGCCGGCATCGCCGGTGGCGTGCTTCAGATGGTGAACCACGGCATCTCGACCGGCGCGCTCTTCATCTTGGTCGGCGTGATCTACGACCGCCGCCACACGCGCTTGGTCAGCGAGTTCGGTGGCCTTGCGAAGGTGATGCCGATCTACACCGCGTGCTTCGTGCTGATCACGATGTCGAGCATCGGCGTTCCGGGCACCAACGGCTTCGTGGGCGAGTTCATGGTGATCATGGGTTCGTTCACCTCCAGCGTCCTCGGCAGCCACGGCAAGCTCCAAGGTGGCCTCGCCGCCTTCGGCGTCATCTTGGCTGCGGTGTACATGCTCAGCATGGTGCAGAAGACCTTCTTTGGTCCGCTGTCGAATCCCAAGAACAAGAACCTCAAGGATCTGAACATCCGCGAGACAGTGGTGCTCGCACCGCTCATCGCCATGGTGTTCGTGCTGGGCCTGTTCCCGAATTTGTTCCTGGACGTGATGAAACCAAGCGTCGCAGGCGTGACCGCCCGCTTCATGGACTCCACTCGGGAGTTCCGCAACGCGATGGACACGAACCCCGACCGCGCTGTGCTGCTGCCGCGGCTTTCGGGAGCGTTGAGTTCGGGTTACCCCGAGGATCCGAAGAAACAAACTGAGGCTCCTGAGGGCGCGACTGCCGCGCTCGACAAGGAGAGCGCACAATGAATCTGCTGTTCCCTCTCTCCCCGCTTCTGGCGGTCGGCTTCGGCGCGCTGCTCCTGATGCTCGCTGAGGCGTTCGGCAAGCCGCAGGTCGACAAAGAGCTGCATGGCACTGAGCACATCGTCGACGCTGGAGCTGGCCGCAGTGGCGAGCTGGGCCTCGGCGCCGCGGTGATTCTATTCGCGGGCGCTGTGCTGAGCGTCGCCGTGTGGATGGTTGGGCCTCAGAACCTGCCCGAACTCAAGCTGCTCGAGCCGTGGCTCGTCATGGACCGCGTGGCGCTCTTCATGAGCTTCGTGCTCTGCCTGGGTGGCGCATTCGCGGCGTTGCTCGCTGGGGGCTACCTGCCCGAGCACAACATCGACCGCGGCGAGTTTTTCCCACTGGTGATCCTGGCGACGTTCGGCGCTCAGGTGCTCGCGGCCTCGGGTGACCTGCTGAGCCTGTTCATCGGACTCGAGACGATGAGCCTCGGCGTGTACGCCCTCATCGGTCTACGTCGTGGCAGCCCTCGCGCTGCCGAGGCGTCGCTGAAGTACTTCCTGCTCGGGAGTTTCGCTGCCGCGCTCATGCTCTTCGGCGCAGCGCTGCTCTACGGTGCGACGGGGCACACCGACCTCAAGGGGATCGGTGAAGCCGTTGCGAGCATTGGCCAGCCAGACAGCAAGGTGAACGCCGCACTCGTGGTGCTCGGCTTGGTGCTGAACCTGGCCGGTCTCGCCTTCAAGGTGAGCGCCGTGCCATTCCACATGTGGACCCCCGACGCCTACGAAGGCGCCCCCACGCCGGCCACGACGTTCATGGCCGTGGCTGTGAAGACCGCGGCGTTCGCGGTGATGATGCGCGTGTTGCTCACCAGCTTTGGCGACGAGCGCCTGATGAGCTGGGGCACGGGCTGGCCGCCGGTGCTGGCGTTCCTCGCCATCCTGACGATGACCGTCGCGAACGTGATTGCCGGCCGGCAGGAGTCCGTGAAGCGCATGCTCGCGTACTCCTCGATTGCCCACGCGGGTTACGTGCTCGTCGGTTTGGTTGCCACCATGCGCGCTCCGGCGGAAGGCCAGGCGAGCGTGATGTTCTACCTCTTGACCTACACGGTCTCGACGGCCGGTGCGTTCGGCGCGCTGATCCTGTGTGGTAGCCGCGGCGCAGAGGCGGTGAGCTACGAAGATCTGGCGGGCCTTGGTAAGCGCCATCCGGCGGCTGCGCTGGCGTTCACGGTTTTCCTGCTGTCGTTGGCTGGCATGCCGCCGACTGCTGGCTTCTTCGGCAAGCTCTACATCTTCCGCGCGGCAATGGGGAGCGAACTCTATCTGCTGGCAGTGTTGGGCCTGTTGAACAGCTTGCTCGGCGCCTACTACTACCTGCGCGTGATCGTGTTCATGTACTTCCGTGAGCCGGCGCCCGGTGCACCCCTCGCGGTGCCGATGCGCTCCGGTTTGGTGACGGGTGCGCTCGTGATCGCGGGCTTCTTGGTGCTCGCGCTGGGCATCGCTCCAGGCACACCCCTCGCGATGGCGCTCGGAGCAGTCTCTCCTTGAGTTGAGTGCAGGGAGTTCACTCTCCCCCCCAAACCCCAAAGCAGCTCGAGCCGCCCCTACATCGGAGGCGGCTCGTTCGCTTTGATGCCCTCGGCGAAGCTCAGGGCTTGGCGGAGTCGGCGGTAGCGGGCGACACGCCGAGGTCGAACTCCAACGCTTCGGGGCTCTTCAGTTGCGGGTCATAGCGGAGCTGGAGGCGACCCGTGGCCTCTGGGATCTCGAAGGTGATGTAGGCGCGCACGCTGTCGTCAACCCCGAGGGGCGTGTGCCGTAGATCCGGTTCGCAACCGCCGAACACCGGGCGATAGGCTTTTCCCTCGGGATCCACCAGGCGCGCATAAAACGGGTTGGCCGGCACGCGCTGAGACTTCGACTTACCTCGCAGCTCGACCTCCACGCCAAGGCGCGTGTAGCCAGCCTTGATGTGGTGCCACGCGGGGGGCGGACAAGTCTTCGCGCCGAGCAACACCATCTCGTAGCTGGGAGCGTGAGCGACCTGGCCGATTCCGCGCGGTTTGCCCCCGACATCGTTTGCCGCCGCCGAGCTCGTGGCAGCAAGTTTCGTCTCCGTGCCCGCGTCCGGCGGGGGTTCAACTGCATCCGCTTCGGCCTCGCGCTTGCAGCCCACTAGGCCCAGCAGTAGCGCCACACAAAACAACGCGCGCGCCCGATTCGGACGCGCGCTCGTGTGTGTGCCGGGGATGCTCATGGCTCTGCAAGAACCTCTAGCATTGGCCGCGGGCAGCGGAAAAGTTCAGGGTTATTTGGCTGCCGCGACTTCGCCGATGTCGAACTTCACGTTCTGTTTCGGTCCCAGGATGGCGAAGTGATCGTAGGCGAACTTCAGACCCTTCGCGTTTTCGCCAACCTCGAAGGTAACCCAGCCCTTGGCTTTCTCACCCTTGTTCAAGCTACCGCTCTGTAAACGAGGCTCGCAGCTACCCATGTAGCTGTACTTGTAGGTGAGGCCCTCGTCGTCGACGATCTTCATGTTGTAGGTCGCCGGCGTGACGGGCTGATCCGCGATCGCTTCGAAGATCATCTCAACGGCGATCAGGCGATGCCCCGCTTTCTTGAGCTGCGCCTTCTCGTAGTAGCGAGGCTTGCACTCCTTGGCCTCGGTCACCTTGATCTTGTACTCGAGCTGCGTCGCTTCTTCGCCCAGCTTGAACGTGTTGTCGGCGGCAGGCGCGGGCGTGTCGGGAGTGGTTGCAGTCGAAGTCGCGATTGGATCTTCGGTTACGACGGGGGCTTCCTTCTTCTTGCAAGCAAGGAGGCTCCCCATCACCAGTAGGGAAAGGACCAATGTGTCTCTGTGGGTCTTCATTGCTCGACGCTCCTTTTCGAAACGGCATGGCGAGCCGCCGGAGCTTATGCGAGCGGCCTGCGCCCGCCATGGGCCAAATGCAGGGGACTCGCTGGACGACGCACAAAACGAAACGGGCCTCGATTGCTCGCGGCCCGTTCTCTGTCAGCGGCGGGTTACCCCGCCCCGACGCCCTGGCTCACTTGGAGGCGACGTCGCCGAGCTCGAACTTGACGTTCTGCTTCGGACCCAGGATCGACAGGTGGTCGTAAGCGAACTTCAGACCCTTGGCCTTGTCGCCCACCTCGAAGGTGACCCAACCCTTGGCCTTCTCACCCTTGTTCAGCGATCCGCTCTGCAAGCGGGGCTCACAGGTGCCGCGGAAGCTGTACTTGTAGGTCAGCCCCTCGTCGTCGACGATCTTCATGTTGTAGGTACCGGGCGTGAACTGCTTGTCGCTGATCGACTCGATGGTCATCTCCACGCCGACCAGACGGTGACCCGCCTTCTTCAACGAAGACTTCTCGTAGTAGCGCGCCTTGCACTCCTTCACTTCGCTGACCTTGATCTTGTAGTCCAGCTGAGTGGCTTCCTCGCCGACCTTGAAGGTCTTGTCGGCGGCCGGCGCGGCCGTGGCCGTCGCGGTGGCGGTGGTGGTGGCCACCGGGTCCTCGGTGGCGACGGGGGCAGGGGTTTCCTTCTTCTTGCAAGCAAGCAAGCTGCCCATCACCAACAGGGCAACGACCAATGTGTCTCGGCGAGTGTTCATTTCCTCGAAGATCCTTTCTCGACAGTTTGGCGAGCCGAGCGACCTTACACGACCGACCTAGGGCAGGAAACCCATGCACGACCGTACGGCTGCAAATTTTTGTTGCGTTCCTCTGGGGCGACTCAAATCGGCCAACACCGGCGGTATCGGCCCGCGGATCCGGCCGAAATCACTCAGCTTCCGCGTCGGAAACAATGTTTCTTACGTTGCGTCCCCAGCAACGCACGCTTCAAAGTTAGGGGAGGTCGTCGTGCCCCAGAGGCAAACACCTGGGCCGGGCACGAAAGGGGAGAAGGCGGGGAAGACAGGCCGCCCCGTCCTGTTGTAAGCCGCACACCAAGTCGACTTTCATAAGCCGACGCACCTACTACGAGACCACACGAAGTGAGCTTCCCTCCCACCTTCACACAGCGCGTTTTTCCACAGGCAATCGGACTTCTAGCAGCTGTGATCTTGAGCGGTTGCGACGATCACTCGAGCAGTAGCGGTCCCAGCCCAAGCGCTGCCGCGAGCAATACTCCGGGTGGGCTGGACCCCGCGCTCCTGGCGAAATCCTTGAATCCTAAAGGACTCGCTCCTTACGCGGGCCCCACCGGGAGTGTGAAGGGCATCGTGCGGGTCGCTGGAGATCCACCTGCGGCGGCGGATGTCCAAGCTGAGTTCACGCCCAAGTGCGAGTCCGCGCGAGCGATTCACGGCAAGCAGTTCCGAGTCGCTGAGGGGGGCGGCTTGGTCGATGCGTTGGTCGCGGTGACTGGCTACCAAGGCTACCTGCCAGAGAAGCAAGAAAAGGTGCAGGTGGTCGGCAAGGGCTGCTCTTGGGGCACTCAGACGATCGCGATGACGTTTGGCCAACAGCTCGAGATCAAGAGCGGCGATGACTTCAGCTACATCCCCGAGCTGCGCCCGAACCGCATGGGTGTGGTCTTCGTCGCTCCGCCTCACCGCGAGGGCGTCACGCTCACTCCGGAGCACCCGAGGAGCTACAAGCTCGTCGATACTTCTCACCCGTTTTCGACTGCGGCTGTGTTCGTGCTGCAGTATCCGACTCATGACGTGACCGATGAGCGAGGCGCGTTCGAGATCAAGGGGATCCCCGTCGGCAAGGTGAAGATCAACGCCCTACTGCCACCCACGATGGAATCCGTGGGGAAAGAGGTCGAGATCAAGGCGGGCGAGGCCCTGCAGGTTGAACTCGTGATTCAGCATCGCGCTGCCGCCGCGGCGCCTTCAGCCTCAGCAGCTCCTTCGAGCTCCGCGGCCCCTTCAGCGCCTTCCGGGGCTGCAGCTCCTAGCGCGTCGAAGTGAGCTTTCGATTGCCGCGCATTTGGGGGTGAGGCGCGCCAGGTGCCTCTGGGTTCGACGCTCGGCGCCGCAGCGCGCTCACTTCCAAACGCGAGTCGCGGGCGTCGTTCACTCCGCGATGCGAGCTAGCTCGGCGTCTAGCAGCTGGCGCACCCGTGGGCTCAACGCATCGGGCGACGCCCACAGCTCACTCGATGCAGCTTGATCGCCGAGCAGCAGCAGCAGGGCGCGCGCGTCCGAGTTGCTCGGGTCGGCGCCAAGCACTAGCTCTGCCTGGGCCCGCGCGAGCTTCTTGTTTCCGCGCAGATAGCTGCGGATCGCGACTTCTACCGCTGGCAGGTGCAGCGCGAGGCAGGCGCGCCGCGCAGCGTCGAGGTCGTCTCTCCCGATTGCCACGTCCAGCGCGTCCTCTGGCGCCTTCCCGCTGGGGGGAGCCGTGAGGACTGGGGTGCGCATTGGGTCTTGGTGGAGCCGGAGGGCGCGATGGGCACGCAGTTGATCGACCACGTTGCCTTCGCGCTCCGCGAGTTCGAGGAACGCCGTCCAGCCGATATCGGAGCTTGGATGGAGCACTACCCAAGCGTTGAGCCAAGTACGGGCACGCTGCTTCTCCCCGCGAGCTTCGTAGATTTGCGCGAGGAGCAGCGTCGCGCGCTCCTGTTCAGGATCGAGGGCGACGGCTCTTTCCGCAGCAGCTTGGGCTTGATCGAGCTGCCTGGCTCCGAGATGGCAGGCGGCCTTTTCGCGCCACGCCGGTTCGTACTCGGGGGCCAGCGCGAATGCGCGCTCCAAGGCAGACATGCCAGACATCGGCTGACGGCGGCAGCGCAGCGCTGCCAGGCGCGTCCACATTTCTGGACTGCGCGGGTCGTCCGCCAGCGCACGCATATACGCATTCTCTGCCTGCTCAGGCTCTCCAGAAGCCTCAAGGTAGGAAGCGAGCGCGTAGTCAGCGTAAGCAGTGACGGGGATGTAGCGCCCTTCCTGGGTGCGCCCGTCGACGATGCGCGTCACACCGCTTCCGTACGGAGAGCAACCCGAGAGGATGGCCCAAGCGGCTACCGCTACCGCGCCGCCCGCGCGCAAGAGTGATGTCGGCGCCGACGCGCGGCGAACGCTCTGCTTGGCGCCGCGGGCCTTCACGCGTTGCGGATCCTCTCGAGGGCACGCTCGGCGGCCTCGACGTTGATCTGTCCAGCATCGGCGATGGCGTGAGCCACTGCCTCGACCTCCGAGCCGGCGGCGCCAGCGGCGATTGCGACGCTGCGGGCGTGAAGTGACATGTGTCCACGCTGGATGCCCTCGGTTGCCAGCGCGCGCAGCGCTGCCAAGTTGGACGCGAGCCCGACGCTCGCCGCGATTTGGCTCAGCTCCGCGGCTGACTCGACCCGCATGAGCGCCAGTGCCGTACGCGCCACTGGGTGCACACGCAGCGTGCCTCCCACGATGCCCAGGGCGAGGGGCATTTCGAGCTCGCCGATCAGGTCTTCGCCGTCGCGGCGCCACACGGCCAGGGGCGCGTAGCGACCGCTTCGGGCGGCGTAGGCGTGAGCGCCCGCCTCTACCGCGCGGAAATCATTCCCGGTTGCGAGCACCACGGCGTCCACGCCGTTCATGATGCCTTTGTTGTGGGTTGCAGCGCGGTAAGGATCCAGCTCAGCGAAGCGTGACGCTTGGACGATACCGTCGAGCACCTCTTCGCCCGGCACCACGACGTGGCCACCGCGGGACAGCGTGAGCGCTTTTGCATGCACCCTGCAGCGCACATGCACTCGGCGACGATCGCACAAGTTGCTCAGGATGCGCAGGCCGAGCTTGCCTTTGGCAAGCTCGGCGGCGCGGGGCCCGATCTGTTCGGCCATGCCGTTGACGAGGTTGGCGCCCATCGCGTCGCGACAATCGACGAGCAGGTGCAGCACCACACAGCCGTGTCCGAGATCGCGAACCTCGATCTCCCTGGGCCCCCCGCCGCGGGCGATCAGCCCGCCTGCCGCAGTCGCGGCGAGCTCCAACAGCTCCTGCTTGTGAGCTTCTAGCTTCCGCACGGCAGCCGCGCGGTCGGGGACGTCGTAGAGTTGCACCTGACTGATCATCAGGTCCTCTGCCATCTTCGCTTCGAAGCCACCGCCGGCACGGATCATCTTCGCGGCGTTAGAAGCCGCGGCGATGACGCTGGGCTCCTCTACCACCATCGGCACCAGGCGGTCGTTGCCGTTTACGCGCACATTCAGCGCGACGCCGAAAGGGAGTCCGTAGATCCCCAGCACGTTCTCGACGACCTTGTCCGCGGTGTGCGGGTCGAGGCCGCCGCTCGTCAGTGCTTGGCTGAGGTCGGCGGGATCGAGGCCCGCGGCCTGACACACACGCTCCCGGCGTTCGTCGATGGTAAGCTTGTAGAAGCCTGGAAATCGTGAACCTTGACTCATGGTTTGAAACGGAAAGCGTAAAGCCGATCAGGGACGAAAGTGGACGCCACGCGCCGCCAAGGTGAGGGGCAAACGCTGCGCGGAGCGCTCGATAGCAGACGGCGGCGCAGCAGTCGACGCGGGGTGCCGGTAGCGCATTAGCACGTCGCCACCACCCGCACCGGCGGGCAGCCAGACTTCTTCCGTTGCATCGAGCTTGGCGCAAGCTTGTCTGAGTTCGACGCTCACGATTGGCGCGGTCGCGGCCTCACCCAGTGCAGCGAGCGCTTGAAACTGCGCTTGCAGGCCTGCCAACGTCGCCTCCAGCCGCTGCTCTTCAACTGCGGTTGCGGTGCGCTCCGCCGCTTCCGCCTGGGCGCCCATCAGGCGCTCGAAGCGCGCGGGTTCGTTGGCTTCGAGCGCCGCGACCTGGCGCAGCAGCTGAGGCGTACTGGCAGGCACGCCGGTCCACCACACTTCCACGGCGAGCTCAGGGGGAAGCTCGACGGAGCGAAGCTCGAGGTCTCCGTTGTCGGCCCGACGCGCCCGTAGCGTGCCGCCGAAGCTCGCCGCAGCGACGTCGATGCCGCTGCCGCCTCCTTGGGCCTCTCGATGGGCGGCTAGTGCCGCGGGATAGGCGAGTGCGCCGAGGTCGCTCGCTTGGGGATCGGCCCCCGCCTCGAGTTCCCAGAGCGCGACGGCGCTCACCGTGATCGCGGCGCTCGAGCCGAGGCCGAGCTTCTGGTCGCCGCTGCGCAGCTCGGAGGCATCAAACCTCGGGACCTGGCGTCCAGGGTAGTGCCTCAGCGCGGCTAGCACCTCGGGAGGCTCAAACGCGGGTTGCCCTGCGGAATCAGCGAATACGTAGCGATCCACTGCGGTGACCAGGGCAGGCGCGCCGTGGAGCACCGCGTAGGCTCCGGAGAGCACCAGCTTTCCCGGAGCCGCAGTCCTCACGGGGCTTCCAATATTTCTACGCCGGGACCGGGGGTGCAGCGGAGCACCTCGAGTACGCCGGGGACGCCCTCGAGCGCTCGCGCCACCTGGGCAGCGTTGTCGCTGCGGGTGAGGACTTTGACGTGGGGACCAGCGTCCATGGTGAAGAATGCTTCTACGCCGGATTCGCGCAACGAGCGCACACAGTCAATCAGCGCGATGCTGGCTGGTGCCAGGTAGAGCACCCCAGGGTCCGCAGCGAGCATCGAGGCATGCATCAACAGCGTGCTGTGTTCCATGGCGTGGCCCAGGCCGTGAAGGTCCTTCGCTAGCAGTGCCGCTTTGCCGCGCTCGAACACCGCCGGCGCAGACTCAACCCACGCCGGGTAATATGGGCTGGTCTCGAGGGTGTGCTGCATCGCTGCTGTCGAGCCGATTGGCTTCGGCCCGCGTCGGGTCACGGCGACCAACATCTCGATCTCCAGATGGTTCCGTGGGGCAAGTTCTTCGGCGCTCTCTTCGGCCAGCCGCAGCTGCACCCAGCCGGGGAAGATCGAGCGAGCGGCGGAGGCGCTCGCCCAGCGCGCCACGGAACTTTGCTCCGCAAGGCTCATGCCCAGGCCGAGAGCCGCCGAAGTCGCGGCGACGAGGGCCGCAAAACCCGAGGCGCTGGACGCCAGGCCTGCTGCCGTGGGGAAATGATTGTGGCTGATTACACGAGCCTTGGTGTTCGTGGAAGCGCGTTCGCGCAGTCGATCGAGGACGCGCTTCACGCGCTCGAAGGGCTTGCCGCTCAGCTGCACGTCGTCGAGGAAGGCTTTGTCCTCGATGAGTCCCGGGTCGAATTCGAGTTCGGTGCGCGTGGAGAGGCCATCCAGTGTAAGCGACAGGCTCGGCACCGCCGGTAGGTTGCGGGTGACGTCCGCCTTACCCCAGTACTTGATCAGCGCGATGTTGGCGTGGGCGACAGCGACGGCTCGGCTCATGATGCTTCCGGAGTTGGGGGGGAGGGGGAGGACCGGACCTGGGCTTCAAAGGCTTGAATGCCCTCGCGAGACCAGGCGTCGAGTACTGGCTTCGCGGGGCCATCGCACAGCGCGATGACGGCGCCTCCGCCGCCAGCGCCGGTAAGCTTCGCGCCGAGCGCCCCTGCGCCTCGTGCGAGATAGCAGGCCTTCTCGAGCTCCGCCGTGCTCACGCCGAAACCTTCCAGCTCGCGCTGGTTTTCGTCGAAGCAGCGACCGAGTTCGCGCAGGTCACCCGCCGCAATCGCGTGTTTCGCGCGCTCTGCCAGGGCGTTCACACGGTCGAGCGCCTGGTCGAAGCTGATGGGGCGGCGCTCCCGAAGCTCTGCGACTTGTTCGACCATGCGGTGGGTAGCCGCCGGGGGACCAGCGAGCGCTACCGCAAGGCAAAGCGGAAGCGCACAGGGGATGGGCCTTGGCGCCGAACCCCTCACGAACCAGATCGGCACCTGGGCCATCGCTGCGGCCACATCGACCCCTGATGGATTGCCATGGAAGACGCTCTCCCAGGCGTTCGCGGCGCGCAACAGCAAGCGATCGTCGGGGATGAGTCCGAGCGCCTCGCAGGCGGCGCGGGCGATGGCCACCGCGATCGCCGCCGAGGCTCCTAGGCCGACGCCGGCGGGTAGGTCCAAGGCAACCTCGACCTTGAGCGGGGTGCGCTCACGCCGAGCCGCGTAGATTGGCTCAAGCAGCGCGCGAAATGCCTTGGACGTCTCGCTCGAGTCGTCTGCCGTGACTTCACTCACCCCCAAACTCAGGTGAGACTCGGCGTCCTTACGCGACGGCTCGTTGATAGTCGACGCCCACGCGCGCGCACCTTTGTCGATCCCCGCGGCAATGGCTGGGCAGCCGTAGACCACCGCGTGCTCCCCGATCAGGATGAGCTTCCCGAACGCGCGCGCGCTGCTCATGTTAGTTGCGCCGCGCCGCCAGCGCCGTCACAGCCCCGGACAAGAGTTCTTGGCCTGCCCGACGCATGCCTCCAGCCTGCAATACCGCTCGCGCTTCGGCTTCCAGCTCGGCGATTCGGTTCTCGACTACGCCACGGGCTCCACACTTCTCGAGCACCTCGATGGCCCGCGCCACATCGGCTGGGGTCGCCTGAGGGTTGCCGTGCACGCGCTTCAACAAGCGATGCCCTTTGCCCTTGGCGCGGCGGAAACCAGCGAGCACCAGTGGGGTTCGCTTGCCTGCCGTTAGATCGTTGCCTGCCGGCTTGCCCGTCTCCTCCGGCGTACCAAAAACGCCGAGCAAGTCGTCGCGCAGCTGGAACGCCACGCCTGCGGGAGTGGAGAACTCGCGCAGCGCCTCCAAGGTGTCGGCGCGCGCACCACCGAGCAGCGCGCCAAGTAGCAACGGCCCTTGAACCGTGTAGCTCGCGGTCTTGAGTGTGTACGTGACCTCGGGGTCGGCGCTTCGGCTCAGGAGGTCGAGTTGTTGTCCGAGGATCGCGTCCACCTGCATGTTCGCGAAGGTGTTCAAGAACTCCGTTTGCGCCCGGGGCGGGACCTTCAACGACGCGACCAAGCGCTGGGCGAGCGCGACGGCGAAGTCGCCAGCCAAGATCGCCGACGCCGCACCAAGATGTTCCGAGCGGAAACGCCTGCCGAGCTGCGCGTGCACGCTCGGACCTCCCCGTCGCACGGGGTCTCGATCCATCCAGTCGTCGTGAATCAGGAAGTAGGCTTGGACTAGCTCGAGCGCGACGCCCACCTCGAGCGCCTGCTGGGTATCGCTGCTTGAACTTGCCGCGCGGAAACCAGCGAGCACCAGCCCCGGCCGGAGGCGCTTGCCGCCTCGCAGGCACAAGTCTCGGCACGCCAGCACCATCTCACTGGTGTCGTTCCCGAGCCCCCGAGCGCGGGTGAGCTCCGCATCGAAGAGCTCGTCGAGGCGCCGCTCCACGTCGCGCTTCAGGCTGCCCAGAAGCGCGACGAACGGGTTGATCGGCAGTGCCTTGGGTTTCGACTGGCTAGCTTGACCTGCGTGAGGCGCTCGCCCAGGCTGGGCTGCTCGCTTGCTTGGCCGGGTCGGCTTGGCCTTGGCGGCGGGTGAGGCCACGCTGGTTTCTCCGCGCCCGCGACTCGCCTTCTTGGGGGACGTCGCGCGCTTGCGTGGGACGCTCGTGCCCTTCGAGCGCGAGGCGTCGCGGCGTCCCTTCTGAGAGCCGGCCCGTCTGCCCGAAGTGCTTGTCTTCCCAGCCATTTTTGTGAGCGGAGCGTAGGAGCGGGGAGGCGCTCTGTCAACGCGTGCCCACCCCGTAGGAGCCTTGCTACCCGAGGGTCACTTGGGCGATACGGCATAAGATCGCATCCGCTTCGGAGGGCTCGAAGCCGCGCCGTGGCCGCAGGAATGAACGGAAAAGACAGCTCAATGACAGACATTGCCCAACGCAAGGCGGACCACATCGATTTGGCAGTGAGCGGGGACGTCGCGTTCAAGCAAACGACCACGTTGTTCGAGTGCGTTCGACTCGTCCACGATGCCCTCCCCGATCTCGATCTGGACGAGATCGACCTGAGCACCGAAATCCTGGGCAAGCGGCTCTCCGCGCCCATCCTGATCGCGGGGATGACCGGGGGAACGTCCCGCGCCCGAGAGATCAACCGGCAGCTGGCGGCGATCGCAGAACAGCGCGGCTACGCGTTCGGACTTGGCAGTCAGCGCGCCATGCTGCGCGACCCAGCTCACCAGGCGACTTACGAGGTTCGAGACGTTGCGCCGAGCGCGTTGCTGCTCGGAAACATCGGCGTGGTCCAAGCCCGGGAGCTGGGCGCGGAGCAAGTAGGAGAGCTCGCGCGCCGGGTCGGTGCCGATGCAATCTGCGTCCATCTGAACCCCGCGATGGAGGTGGTTCAAGAGGAAGGCGACCGCGACTTCCGCGATGGGCTCGCGACGCTCGAGCGGCTGGTCGCCGAGGCGGGTGTTCCGATCATCGCCAAGGAGACCGGCTGCGGTCTGTCAGACTCGGTCGCACGGCGTCTGAATGGCGTGGGCGTTCGCCACGTCGACGTGTCGGGTGCCGGCGGCACGTCCTGGGTTGCCGTTGAAACCCAGCGCGCTCAGAGTGCCAAGCGCGCGCTTGGAGAGACGTTCTGGGAGTGGGGGATCCCCACCGCCGTGAGCGTCGCTTGGTCCGCTCGGGCCGGCTTTGACACGGTCTTCGCGACCGGTGGTGTGAAGAGCGGTCTCGACATCGCGAAAGCCATCGCGCTCGGCGCGACCGCCGGAGGCATCGCGCGACCCGTGCTGCAGGCGCTCGAGTCTGGAGGGGCGGAGGGCGCGCTTCGCTTCTTGGACTTGGTGGAGCGTGAGCTGCGCACGGCGTTCTTGCTGGTGGGCGCGAAGGACGTCGAGGCCTTGCGCCGGGCGCCGCGGGTGCTGCTCGGCGATCTTCGAGCATGGCTGGAGCAAGGTTCCTGACGACGTGAGGGTTCGCGAAAGCCCCAAGTGGCGTGGTAGGTTCCGCGCACCCTTGGACCTGACTCTGCGATGAACCGACGCCTGCTCCTGATGTTCTTGCTCACCCTCGGGCTCGCACCCGGTTGCGAGGGAGGCTGTGGTGGCTGCGGTTCGAGCGCAGCGGAAAAGCCTGATGCTGCGGCGAGCGACGAGGGGCGCATCGAGCTACTCGACGCCGGCAAGGAGCCCCGCGTGAAGCTCCAGGTTGGGCGTTGGAAGGGCCTCGCGTATCGCTGGCGGGTCAAGAACGAGAGTTCGTTTGGCCTCCAAGGTACGAAGCCCGTGCGTGCGCCCACGGTGGTCGCGTTGATGACCTTCCAAGTGACTCAGGGCAGCGCCGATCCGGTGATTCGCGAGCGCAACGAGAAGACCTTCAGGCTGGTCGAGGAGCGCGCGACGGTGGACTCCCTCGAAGTGGATGCGAAGGGTATCCCTCCGGAAACAGCCGCCGCGATGAACCAGGGGTTGGCGGCTTACAACGGCACGCGCACGCGGATGCTGGTTGCGGAAGACGGCGAAATCTTCGAGATGAAGACGGAGCTGGTTGGTGGTGTCGAACCCGCCCCGGAGGAGAAAGAGGTCCTCGACCGCTCCTGGGAGGTTCAGCGCCGGTTCCCCTTCCGCCTGCCTCCGGAGCCCGTCGGGGTAGGCGGGAAGTGGCGCTTCAGCGAGACGGTGGAGCTTGGTGATGTCAAGGCAATCCAGATGGCCGAGATGTCGGTGAAGAGCATCTCGGAACGCCAAGTCGTGATCCGCATTTCCGTGAGGCAGCACGCTCCGGTGCAAGAGTTTCCGCATCCTTTCGCGCCCGGCAAGACTGCACTTCTGGAGCAGTTCCGTGGCGACGGTGAGGGTCAGTTGACGATCGATCGGCTCACGGGGATCCCCGTTCAGGGCAAACTGAGCGTGACCGGGCGGCTCACTGTCAGCACGCTCGGGAATCCGACCGAGCGCGCCTCCTTCATCTCGGCGAGTGTCTTGAACTCCACCGCCGTGATCCTGGGTGACGGCGGAGCCGGCGACTTCGATGCAGGCGAAGAGGGGAGCAGCCAAGACGCCGGAGTCGTGGATGGCGCGCCGGCGGCCCCGAGCGCTCCCGCCTCCGCTTCGGCGCCTCCGGTTCCGAGCGGAGACACCGATGACTGACATCACCACGCCGGTGGAGGCGTCTGGGCCTCCGCGGGCGGTCGACCTCTTGGGGGTCGCGCTGGTGAGTGGCGCCGCGATTTCCGCGCAGATCGCGCTAACGCGCGTGCTCAGCATCACGCTTTGGCACCATTTTGCCTATCTGGTGGTTGGACTCGCGCTGCTCGGCTTCGGCACTGCGGGTGCTTGGCTCAGTGTGCGCCGCGTCAGCTTCGGGGTGGGTGAGCTCCGGTTGGCGCTCGCTCGTCGTGGGCGCTGGGGCGCAGCGGCGAGCGTTGCGTCCGTCTTGTTGGCGTTGTTGATACGGGTCAACCCACTGGAGTTGTTCCGTAGCAGCAGCACTTTCCTCGCGCTGGGCATGGTAATCGCGCTGTGTACGGTGCCGTTCCTCGCGGTTGGCGTCGTGCTCGGAACGGCCCTCGGAGCGTGGTCGCAGAGCGCAGGTCGGGTGTACGCCGCGGACCTGATCGGCGGCGGCGCCTTTGGCGGTTTGGCTGTGGTCTTGATCCCGAGTCTCGGGGCGCTCGGCCTCTTGCTGTTTGCCGGTTGCGCGGTGAGCGTGGCGGCGTTGTTGTTTGCCCTGGGGAGTCCCGCGGTGCGACGCACTGCCCTGCTGAGTGGAGCCTTGGTGGGCGTGTGCTTGCTCCTGGGCCGTGACGAAGATTCCTGGATCACCCCGGCGGCGACCAAGGAGATCTCGCTCTACCACCGCCCGGACGTTGGGATCCGCAGCGTCGAGCACAGGGAATGGACACCCCACGGTCGCATCGACGTGTCCTACCCCTTTGATGGCCCGCCCCTCGTCGCCGGTGAGGTCAACACGCACACGCGACTCTATCGTGTCCGCGCGGTAACGCAGGATGGATCTGCGCCGACGACCATCCACCAGATCAAGCAAGACCCTGCGGAGCTCGAGTTCTTACCTCACTCGTCGACGGCGGCGGTGTGGGTGTTGCGGGGGGCCAAGTTCGGCCCAACGAGCGAGCGGGCCCCCGGCGGACCGAAGGTGTTGGTGATCGGTGTCGGTGGCGGCGTGGACGTCATGCTGGCGCTCGCTCACGGGGCGAGTCACGTCACCGGCGCAGAGATAAACCCCGCGATCCTGCGTCTACTGAAATCCCGCTACCTCGATTTCACGGGTCACCTCGCGGAACGCCCCGACGTCGACCTGGTGCAGTCCGAGGGGCGCACGTTCATTCGCGCGAGCCACGAGCGGTACGATGTGATTCAGCTCGCAGGGGTGGACACGTTCACGGCGCTCGCGAGCGGGGCGTACAGCCTGGCCGAGGCCTACGTCTACACGGCTCAGGCTTTCGACGACTACCTCTCCCACCTCACGGAAACCGGCTGCCTCTCGGTTTCACGGCTGATCTTGTCTCCACCAAGGGAGACACTGCGACTGACGGTGACTGCGAACGAGGCCCTGGAGCGCCAGGGCGTGAAAGACCCATGGCGTCATATCGCGGTGCTGCGCACCAAGCAGTGGGCGACTCTGATGGTGTGCAAGCAGGCTATCTCGAAGGAGCAGCGGGATCGCCTGGTTGACTTTGCCAAACGAGAGAAGTTTGCGCTGGCCTTTGATCCGGGTGCGCCAGCCGGTCCATTCGCGCAAGCCGTCGTTCCTGATCTGAAGCGCCGCGCGGACTTCTTCCGAACGTACCCCTATCGGCTCGCTCCTGCGACGGACGAGGCTCCGTTCTTCTTTGACTACTTCAAGTGGACGAGCCTCTTCGCGTTGCCGCAGATGAAGAGCGAGAGCCTGTACGGGACGAACGTTCCCATCGGCCACGGCGTGCTGCTGGGGACGTTGCTCGTCACGCTGCTCCTGGCGTTCATCGGGATTCGGCGTCCCCTGCGCCTGCTCCAGCTGCCCGAGCAGCTGTCGCGCCGGAGAGCGGGGGTCTACTTCGCCTGCCTGGGCGTCGGTTACTTGCTCGTAGAGGTCGCGCTGATTCAGCGCCTGAGCTTCCTTCTGGGGCACCCCACGTACGGCCTCTCGATCGTGCTGAGTGGTCTGCTCGCCGCGAGTGGGGTGGGAGCGTTGGTCTCCCAGCGACTGACCTCCGCGCGCTGGCTACGCTTCGCGGTGCCGCTCGTGGTCGTCGCCGTTGGCGCCCTGAGCTGGCGTCTGCTGCCGAGCCTGGTCGGTCAGAGCTTTGGCGTTCGAGTAGCGGTTTCCCTCGGCGCGATTGTTCCGCTAGGGTTCCTCCTCGGGATGCCGTTTCCTCGAGGCATCAAGCTGCTCGGGGCGCGGTCGGTACAGCTCGTGCCCTGGGCATTCGGGGTGAACGCATTCTTCACGGTCTTGGCGTCGGCGGTAGCGCCGTTGTTCGCTCTGGTTTTGGGTTTCTCCACGTTGTTCGTGCTGGCAGCGCTAAGCTACATGGCGGCGTTCTGGGCCTTTGGGCGAGGAGACTTCGTACGCTCCCAGAAAAACAGCGGGGCGCTCAACCCGGAGCGCCCCTCTGAACTGATCGGTTCGGAGTCTTCAGCTGCGCTTGCGCCGGCGCCCGAGGACACCGCCGAGCAGACCTAGCCCAAGGGCCACGGACAGCGGGGCCGAGCTCGAAGAGCTTCCGCCGGGAACCGTACACGCGCAGCCACTCGTAGAGTTCGAGCCGCCTTCGAGATTGGCGGTGCCGCCCCAGGTGTTCCCCCAGGGGCCGGTGCCAGACCCGCCGACGTTGCCGCCGCCGTTTCCAAAGCCGGCGCTGCCACCCGAGCCGGCAGGTGGCCAGTTCTCGCCTGCGTTGTAGGACTTGAGCTGGGCGTCGATTTGGTCCTTGTTGTCGACCAACACGATCAGCTCTCCCTTGTCCGTGTACTCCTCGATGCGCTCCGCCCACGGCATGTTGGAGTCGAAGGTCGGCCAGCCGCCGCCGCTGGGGAGCCCCACCTGGCGTCCGTCAGGCAAAGTCATGCCCGATCGGCTGTCGCAGGTCACGCGCTGAGTCGCCGTCCCCATCGGTCCGACGCTCGGTAGCCCAGGCGCTGCGACGAAGATCGGATCTTCGGTCATTTCCGCGGGGGAAAGCGTCGTGTACATGCGCGTCAGAACTGGGTACAGCGAGAGCACGTCTTTCGCGTGCTTCCCTGGCTTGATCAGGCGTTCGTCGAGATCGGTGGCGAACGCCGCCGGGTCCCAGGCGTTGGGATCGAGCTGATCGCTGAAGCAGCTGACGCAGCTGTAGAAGTCGTCCTCCAGCACGCCTTGAGGCGGCGGCAAATGAGCCGCCAGGATCGAGCGCAGCAGGGGGTGGTAGTACTCGCAGTAGCCTGGGTAGCAGTACATCAGGTTCTGCTGTTGTAGCGTGTCGACCACGTTCTCCGCCGCGATGCTCGTGAACGCTCCGGAGTTCCATGAGGGCTGATACAGATCGCCGGTGAACACGACGCCGGAGCTGCCGGCGTACTCGGTTACGAACCCGTGGCCGTTGGACACTGGGCTGTCTACGGAGCGGGTAATCCACGACTCATAGTTCGAACCAAAGCTCCGCCAGTCGAGTCGCACCGGGTTCGGAACGATGTGCTTGTAGTTCGTGGGCATGAAGCGGTCATCGCCCAGGAAGAACGTTCGCACGCCCATGTTCTCCGTTGCCGCGACGGCGGTCAGCTTGATCGGCACGCACGGCTCGTCCCCGGCGTAGCGGAAAGTCAGCGGATGGATTTCGTTGACCTCGGCGTCTGCGGTGAGCTTGATGGCCACGAAGACGAAGCCGCGTGCCACGTAGTCCTGCAACAAGTTCGGTGCCGCGGGGATGTTCTGATAGCCGTTCATCGACAGCCAATCGACCACCTCCTGAGCGGTGCCACCCTGGAGCGCGGTGACCTCAAACGCACCGACCGTCTTCGTGAAGACGACGCTCGGTCCGCCGCCGCCACCGCCGGTTCCGCCTGTCCCTCCGAATGAGGAGCTACCGCCGGAGCCGCCGTTCCCACCTCCGACGGCGCCGCTTCCACCGCAGTCGTCGAAGCTCGTGGTGTAGCCGACGTTGGGCACGGTCGCGTTCAGCAGATTGGTGAACAGTTGCTGCGAACCGACACTGACCTCCGGGATCCCCTGCATGGGCACGATCCAAGCGAACCGCTCGGCGTCACCCTCGTATTGGATCTGGACGTGCGCTTCCACGTACCCGGGCGACATCACGAACAAGATGTTTTCGCCGCTTTGATCGACGGGCATCGCCGTCGGGCCGCTGTCGCAGAATGTTCCGCCACAGGCCGCAGCAGGTCGAGGTTGGATGGTGAAGGAGAGCAGCCCCGTGAGAGCAATCGAGGCCAGGTGTGCGGGTTTGCGCATGCCCGGCGCTAAGCAAGGCTCATGCCGCGCTCAGGAACTGGCAATTCCGAAGTGAATTTTGGGGGGGAGAGGGGCAGGCACAGCCTGGCACAGCAATGACGGCTCAGGTCGCCGGCCGTACCTGGAGGCGGCGCTCCCAGCCCGTGAGCGCCCAGAAGCCCAGCCCATAGATCACCGCCGCAGAAATCAGCACGGCGTTGAAACCGAGGTTCATGCTCAGGATCACCGTTCCGATGGACCCAACGACCGTCGCGGAGCCATTCACGGCCCAGGCCCAGGGCACCAGGGCGGGATGCGTCTTGCGGATCTTGCTTATTCCGTACGAAAACGGGATCCCGAGTGCGAACGCGATTGGCGCGACGGCGATGCCCGCGACGGTCATGCGGACTGCCGTACCCGACGCGATGAAGCTGTCCACGAGCTTGGAACCGAAGAGCAGCCAAAGCCCGATGTAGAGCGCGATCGCGAGCGGCACGAGCCACGGGCGGGGGGCACCCCGCTGGATCCAGCCTTCGCTCAGCATGCTCCCGAGTCCGGTGAAGATCAGGATAGAGAACAGGGTGACCACGATCGAGTAGAGCGGTGGCCCAAGCAGCAACGTCAGCTTCTGCATCAAGCTCACCTCGATCGCGATGAAGCCGATGCCGATGCTGATGAAGAACGCGAGCGGGCCAAGCTTCGAGAAGGCACCGGGGTTCTCATCGCCGCTTCCGGCCTTGCGTCGACGCCGGAAGATCAACAGTGGGGCGACGATGAAGGCGCCAGCTAGCAACGTCGAGAAGACGAACTGGCTAAGAATAAAGATGGGGTTCCCCTGAGAGACCTTGGTCGGCTCGCGAATGAACTCCGCGGAGCCAAAGGGCTTGCCCCAACGGGTGAAGTTGAAGAAGTAGGGCTTGTCGTCCGTGGTGGGGGTGATGTCGCGGGGAAACGCGTCAACGAACGCTTGCTTCTTGTCGCTCGCGAGGAACTGCTCCACGGGGTTGTCGTAGTGTCGCCCCGGCAAGTACACGCGCTTCATCGCATGAGCTTTCGCGAAGTCGTCCAGCGCCTGCACTTCCTTCTCGCTGAACTCGCCCTTTTTCAGCAGCACTGCGGTGAGCTGATCGGGGGTCGCGAGCGCCATCACCGAGTGGCTGATGTCGTGCTTGCCCCGCTTCCCTAGAGCGGCGCTCAGGTTGTTCACCAAGCGCAAGGTCTCCATTTCGGCGGCCATGCGGGTGATTTGCAGGATGCCACCCTCGTTCAGGTGGTCATACATCTGGCCAAAGGCTTCGACGGTGTACAGGTAGTTTTCCGCGAGGACATAAGCGCCTGAGGTTAGCGACGTCCACGTGTCGATGCCAGTCATCTGCACGACGTCGTACTTCTCGGGTTCACGCATCAGCGCGGTGCGCCCTTCGTCTTGCAGGATCGTGATGTTGGGGTCTTCGAGGATCCCCTTGGAGTACTCGGGGACGACCTTCCGGTGGACCTCAATCACTCCGGCGTTGAGTTCGACGGCCTTGATCTTCTTTGCGCCGTGGATCTTCGCCGCCCAGACGTCGTTTCCGCCGCCCATGCCGATGATGAACACGCGGGGCTCGCTGCCCTCTTTCAGCTTGAACGTCGCCGAATAGAGCGTGCGCTTGAGCACGTCGAGGCCCCGAGGGTCGCCACTGAAATCACTGATGATGGTGCCTGCGTCGCCGTCTTGCAGGATGAACTTCTGCTGGGGCAACGGCATGTACAACGCACCCGCGCCGCGACAGAACATGAAGCGCCACTGGACGGGCAGGGGCAACACGTCGATGCGGCTGTTGGCGCTCCAGCGCGAGTACTGATTCGCCCGGGCAAAGTTCGCGCGAACCGTGTCTGTTAGATCCAAGTAGGCCTTGCCAGGCACCGGGAGCCACCCGTCCAGCTTCGGCATCAGCGCAATGCACGCCACGCTGAGCACGCCAGTGACCACAATCGCCTTCTTGCGCTGGGCGCTGGGAGCCACTACCGCCAGCGAAAGCAAACCCAGTACAATTACCACAAGGAAAGTGCCGCCCGCCCCAAAGTTCCAGAGCAGGGAAGGCACCACCACGCAGCCCACCCCGGCCCCGAGCAGGTCCGCCGCATAGACACGGTTCACCCGCGCTGCGTTGGAGCTGAGCAGCAGGCCCACCGACGCGCCTCCGACGAAGAAGGGCGCAGCGGCCACCAAGTTGAAGGTGACGAACCGTAGGGCCTCGCCGATCCCGGTGAAGTTCAGGGTGTCCGGGACGGAGTAGGTCAGGAGGAACGCCCACGTAAACACCAGGGAGACGAGGTACGCGAGGTTCAGCTTGTAGATCCAGCTCCGCGGGTTGGCCGCCCAGCGTTGCTCCGTGAGCGACAGAATCGAGCCGCTCGCGCCGATCCCCAGCAAGCAGTTGGAGATCACGAGGAATCCGAAATGGAAGTGCAGCCGCAGGGCGCAGACCCGAGTGAGCAAGACCTGGTAGGCCAGGAGCGACGCGGAGATGAGGGCGATGCCCAGGAGCGCGTAGGGTTCGACGCGGGTCTTGAGCGACGGGCTGGAATTGGATGACATGGACAGAGGGGTTCTGCTGGGCGGGAGCCGCGCGCAGCATGCCCGAGCGCCACGCGAAACCGCAAGTCTGGGGGGGGACCAAAGGCTGCTTGGCGTTGGCTTTTTCGACCGTTCTGGTCAACCACGCTCGGGCTGAGGTAACCAGCGGAACGTGCGCACAGCGGATCGCAAGCGGACCGGCCTTTGGTGGCTCGGAGTGGTCGGTGCGATCCTGGCTGGAGTGCTGCTCCGCGCGCGGGTGTTGTCCACGGGTTTCATCCTGGACGACTACGTCCAGCTGGAAATGAGCCGCACGCTGGGAGGAGAGCCGCTCTGGACCGGAGCTCCGGGCTACAAGCTCTACGCGTTCGTAGCTCAAGGCGCGGCGCCGGAGCTGATGGCGCGAGGCAGCCTCCCGTGGTGGACGGATCCCGAGTTGCTGGCGGCGCCCATGCGGCCGCTGCCGAGCCTGCTACTCGCGCTGCAGTATCGGGTCTTTGGCGCGCACCCCTTGGGCCCTCACTGGGTCTCGGTCGTGCTCTGGTCCGTGATGATGCTCGTGGTGGCGGGGTTCTACCGTCGCTTGTTGTCGCCACGCGCGGCGATGTTTGCCACCTGGATTTACGCGCTCAGCCTCGCGCACAGCATGCCGTTGATCTGGATCGCGAACCAGTGTGCGATTCTCTCTTGCGCCTTCGGCGCGGGTAGCTTGTGGGCGCTGCTCGCTTGGCGTGAGGGGGGCTCGAGAGCTGGCGCGTTCGTTTACCCCACGCTGCTGGTGCTCAGCCTGGCGTCAGCGGAGTATGGGCTGTGCGTCGTCGCGCTCGTTGTGTGTTATGAGCTGTGGTCTGTTGCCGCGAGGAAGCGTGCGCTGTTTCGGCGGCTCGGGGCACTAGCGGTGCCTTTGGGCATCGTGGCGCTGCATCAGCTCGCCGCGCGCCTGCTGGGCTATGGTGTGTCGGGTAGCTTGCTGTACATCGATCCCCTTCACGACCCTGGGCTGTACGTGGTGCGCGTGCTGCAGCAGCTGCCATCGATGTTGGTTGACGGAGTGCTTGGCTTGTTCGCTCCTCCTGGCAATCCGTGGGTGGTGCTGTTCTCTGTCTTCGCGCTACCTGTGCTGGTTTGGTTCTGGCGCGTGGCGCGTCGCTCCGCAGTTCCCACGCCTGCTGGTGACGTCGCCGCAGTCTCCGCTCACGCCGGCAACGGGCGTGATCTGGGTTGGTTGGTGTTGGGGAGCCTGGCGGCGCTCTTGCCGCTCTCTGCTTCGGGCTATTCCACCCGCCTGATGATCATCACCGGTGTTGGGCTATCCGCGCTGATCGCCTCGGCGTCACTTTGCGCTTTCCAGGGGGTGCGGCAGGCCGATGGGGGATTCTGGCGCTTCCCGAGTGCCCTGGTTGCGGCGGGGCTGGTGTTTACCCACGCCATCCTCTCCCCACTGGGTAGCGCTCTGGAGACTCGCCTCGGCGCGGATCTGAACCGGAGCCTACGCAACGCGGCGCTGGACGCGAAATTCGGCGCGCGAGACGTGCTGATCCTTGGCGCGACGGACACCTTTAGCTTTCACTATCCGCCCATGGTGGCCAAACTCCACGGTCAGCCTGTTCCGCGCGGATGGTGGGTGCTGTCGGCGTCTTATCAACCTCAGGCGGTCAAGCGAGTGGATGAGCGCACCATCGAACTCATGAGCGCCAAGGGCGATCTCCTGACCAACCCGAGCGCGCTCGTCTACCGACGTCCGGATCGACCGCTCGCCGCTCAGAGTCAGGTGCGGGTTGGTCCCCTCGAGGCTACGGTACTCGAGGTCGGGGAAACGGGACCGAGGCGTGTGCGCTTCCGCTTCGATGGAAGCCTCGATGATCCTCGGTATGCGGTCTATCTGGCGACCCCAAAGGGTTATGTGCCTTACCGGCTCCCGAGGATTGGAAAGTCGCAGTATATCCCTGCGGCAAATGTGCCGAGCGAAGTCCGGCATGGTCCTGGGGGTGCTCGATGAGCGCAGCTGAAGACGACGTCCCTGAGCTCCCTGGATCGGATGGGGGGGAGGGCGCTCCGCTAGAAACCAGCGCGGCCACCGGCGGCGCCGATCGCGACGAGGTAGCGGAGCAACGCAGTGTTGGACCGTGGTACTGGCGAGCGCTCGTGAGCTTGGTGCTGTTTCACCTGGCGGGAGTGATGTACTTCGCTCCGCCTCAGGTGATCTTGGCGAAGCAGCCTGTCATGACCATGGACTACGCGCTTCATGTGTACCAGGTCGTGCGCGCTCGCGACGCGTTCAAGGAAGCCTCCCAGCTCTGGGGCTACGATCCACTTCAGCTCGCGGGGCAGCCCGCGGGTGTCGTCGAGGACTTGACCAGCAAGGGCACTGAGCTCTGGGTGATCGCCTTGAACAAGCTCGGCGTGCATCCGGCGATCGCCTTCAACCTGCTCCTCTGGGTGGTCCATCTGTCGATCCCGGTGCTGGGCTACGTCGGTGCGCGGCTATTCCGCCTCTCCCGAAGTCAAGCCTTGGGCGTGGCTTGGATTTGGTCTTGGTGCTGGTTCTTCGACTCGTTCATGCACTGGTCGTGGTTCATCGGCATGATCAGCTGGAGTGGTGCGTGCGCCCTCAGCGTCGTGCTGGTCGGCTGTCTCTTTCGGTTCCTCGAGGAACGACGGCTGAAGTATTTCATGTGGTTCGCGCTGGTGGCAGCGACCCTGGCCATCTTGCATCCCTTTGCGGTGTTCGCCGTCGCGGTGCCCTGTGCCGCGCTCTACCTTCGTTCGGCGAAAACGCTCGGTCCGAAGGGGCACGGATTGCTGCTCTTGGCGGTCGCCTTGGCGGGGTCGACCGCGTTGATCTGGATCTTCCCGACGTTGCGCTTCAGGCACTACGTGGGTGATGTCGACACCTTCTTCAACACGACTGCCTCGTACTTGCTCTACGACTCCTTCGACCTGATGAAGGACGGCAGAAACACCGGCGGTCCGGTGCGCACATTGCTGCGTACGCTGTGTTTCGTTGCTTCAGGTGTGTGGCTGTGGAGGAACCGGAAGGCTGCTGATCGTCGCTGGCTGCCGTGGTTGAGCTTCATGTTGGCTGGCTTCGCCTTTACGTATTTCGCCGGTTACTTGTGGCTGGCGAGGCAGACTCAGCCCTACCGTCAGATCGGTCCCGTGATCTTCATGGCGGCCATCCCTGCGGTGCTCGTCTTCAGCGAGCTACTCAGCGCCGGCGAACGCGCGCGCTGGACCCCAAAGCTGAAGCTGCTGCTCGGGCTCGGCCTGGTGCTGATCGTTCCTCGCGTCTACCGCACGATGGCGTACTACGTCGTGCACCTGCTGCCAGAGCAGGTGATCCGTTCGGATCGCGATGTACGCGGCTCGCCTCTGGTCTCGTTGAACGAACCGAAGCCAGTGTGGCTCGGACACGCACCGGCTGCGCCTCAGCAGCAGGCGGTGCGCGACTGGTTGATCAAGCATCACAAGGGTCGGGGGCGCGTCGCGATCAACGAGTGGGTGCTGGGTGAGTACATCGCTGCGAGCACGGAGATCCCGGTGCTAGGCGGGATCCGTGAGCGAAACGTGCCCCACGTGGACGCTCACCCGTATCGCCAGCTCGACGACGGAAAGCTCAAGCCTGAGGAGCTAGCCGCTTTCTTCGAGCGCTACGCCGTTGGCTTCGTAATTGAGTCCGGTTTCCGCTCCCCGATCGAAGGCCAAGCCAAGCTGATTGAACCTGTAGAAATCGTGCAAGGTTACCGCATCTACCGGGTGCGCGCCGAGCCCAGCTACTTCTTGCGCGGCACGGGTCGAGTCAGCGCCCAGCGGCTCAATTTTATCCAGGTGGAAAATGCAATGCCCGACGCCGAGGGTGACGTGACCCTGCGCTTCCACTACATGGAGAGCCTCGGCTGTCGTCCGGAGTGCCAGGTGGAGCGTGAGGAGGTAGCGGGAGATCGCGTTGGCTTCATCCGCGTGAAGGCGCCTCCCGCGAAGTTCGAGATCTTCAACGTGTATTGAGCCGGTTCTGAAGGCTATTCCAGTAGGCGTTGGGAAAGTGCCGTCCCATGCGGTGAAGCGCGGCTTCGGCGCGGAATGAGACGCGAAGCGCCCGCACCGCCTCAACTTCCGTGCGGAACGAAGGTCGATTCTCCCGGATCAGCTCGAGTAGCGGAGCGAACAGCGCTTCCGCTGTGCGCGCGCTCCATCTGTGCCATGGGTCGCGTGCCTTGAACCGCGTGCGGTAGAACCTGGACACGACGAGCAGCGGGGGAGCCGGGAGATCGGTCAACAAAGCGTCGAGGGCTCCTACGGAGGCCTCGACCTCGGCCGGTGTAGCCCCGCGCTCAGACGTAGTCCGCCTCCAGTAGCCCAGACGCCTGGCATGTCCAGCGGCGCGCCAGCGCGTGCCGTGCGCGCCATCGGCTAGTTCACTCGCTTCGTGACTTCGAGCTTTCCGCCGCCATACCCAAGCTCGAGCAGGCGCTGCATCCAGCCAAAGCGCTCGAGCTCATGCTCCACGACGTGGGCGAGCCCCTGTTGAATCAAGCTGCGGCCCGCCTGGGGGAAGCTGATGCGCTGCGCGAGCGCGCGTTGGTAGCGATGCGCGTGGCCGGTCGTCACCTGGCCGGCTTCCTCGAGCGCCCGTGCGCAGCTCTCTGCAGCGAGGCGGCCCGAGAACAAAGCCTGGTAGATCCCCTCGCCGGTGAGAGAATCGACGCTGCCCGCCGCGTCTCCACAACACAAGATCCCAGGCCCCGCAGGAGGTAATTTCCAGTGGGATAGTGGCAGCTGCCAGCTGTGAACGCTGCCCTGGCGCTCTGCATCTTCGAAGCGTTCCGGGTGCTGGTCGATGAACTCTTGCAAGAGGGACTTCAGCTTGCGCCCGCTCTGCTTGAAGTTGTCCGCGCGCTGATACACTCCGACGTTGCTCTGTCCCGCGGTGGCCGGGAACGCCCAAAAATATCCGTGCGGTAATGACTTGCTGAAATAGTGTTCGCTGACATGGGCATCCGCCAGACGCACGCCGCTGAAGTAGGCGGTGGCGGCCACGCCGAGGTGGCGTTCCGCCGGGTGGCCCAACCCGAGCGCGCGGCGCGCGACGCTGCCTGGGCCGTCCGCGGCGATCAACGCGCGCCCTCGCAGCGTGAGACCGCTCTGGCCGGGAGCGCTGGCGCGGGTCTTCAACCGTAGCTCAGCGGAACTCTGCTCGACTTGCTCGACGTGCTGCCCTTCGAGCAGCTCGACGCCCGCGTTCACCGCGCGCTCGACGATTGCGGCGTCGAGCAACAGGCGAGGCAAGATGCGACCCGGAAGCGCCCCGTAGTCACGACTCACCGCATACCCGTTGGGAAAGACCGCCACGGCGCCGGAGACCGCCGTCCCCTGAGACTCCAAGGGCTCCCTCACCCCCAAATCCGAGAGCTCCTGCAGCGCCAGGTTGGAAAGCGCGTCTCCGCAGGTTTTGCTGCGCGGGAAGTGGCTGCGGTCAACCAACGCCACGCTCAGGCCCGCTCTGGCTGCATGAGTGGCTGCAGCTGCGCCCGCTGGCCCAGCGCCAATCACCAGCACGTCGTAGCATCTTGTCATTCGCGCGTTCCTGGGCGACAGCGTGGAGCGGTGATCCAGCGAAGGCAACGGGGAAAGCCGAGCTGCCGACGATTGGAGGGGTGCGTTTCTGGCGTGCCGGGGATTAGATCAGGGGACGCCAAAGTGAGACCGAGAGCGAGCTCGTTTGGGGTTCATTGAAAGGAGAAGCCTGAGTGGTCGATCACGCAGACGCGCTGGTGTTTTTCGGGGCGACCGGAGATCTGGCTTACAAGAAGATCTTTCCGGCGCTGCACGCGTTGGTGAGTCGTCGGGGGCTCGACGTTCCCATTGTCGGCGTTGCCCGGTCGGGACGCAGCGTGGAAGCACTTCGTGAGCGAGCGAAGAGCAGCGTCGCGGAGCATGGCACGCTCAAGGACGAAGCCGCGCTCACGAAGCTGCTCGGCCTGTTGCGCTATGTCGAGGGCGACTATCACGATCCCAAGACGTTCAGCAAACTGCGCGAGGCCCTCGACGGCTCCGAGTTGCCAGTTCACTACCTCGCGATCCCGCCGAGCCTGTTCCCTGGGGTCATCTCGCGCCTCGCGGAAGCGGGTTGCGCGAAGGGCGCGAGGGTGATCATCGAGAAGCCTTTTGGTCGCGACGAAGCATCCGCGAGGAAGTTGAACGAGACCATCGCGAGCGCGTTTCCGGAGTCTGCGATATTTCGTATCGATCACTACCTCGGCAAGGAGGCGGTGCAGAACCTGGTGGTGCTGCGCTTCGCGAACACCTTCCTCGAGCCGCTCTGGAATCGTCACTACATCGAGAGCGTCCAGATCACGATGGCTGAGCGCTTTGGTGTGCAAGGCCGAGGCAGCTTCTACGAAGAAGCCGGCGCCATCCGTGACGTCGTCCAGAACCACCTGATGCAAGTCGTCGGCTTCTTGGCGATGGAGCCCCCGGCCACCACGTACAACGAGGCCTTGCGGGACGAGCTGGTGAAGGTGTTCCGTCAGGTCCGACCGCTCAGCTCCGATGATGTAGTGCTCGGGCAGTTCGATGGTTACCGTGAGGAAAAGGGGGTCGCGTCGGACTCCAAGGTCGAGACCTACGCCGCCCTGCGCCTCGCGATTGATTCTTGGCGCTGGGACGGCGTGCCGTTCCTGATCCGCGCTGGCAAGTGCCTGGCGACCACCGCGACCGAGGTGGTGGTCGACTTCAAGCGTCCTCCGCTTTCCAAACTTGCCCCGGGGAAAGGTAACTTTTTGCGCCTGCGCCTCAGTCCAGAGCTGAACATCTCTTTAGGTGCGCGGATCAAGCGCCCCGGGGACGCGATGGAGTCGGAAGCGACTGCACTCTCCTTGGTTGACCGTCCGCCCGGCGCCGGCATGAGCGCTTACGAACGCCTGCTGAACGACGCGCTCGAGGGCGACCCGACGCTTTTTGCGCGTCAAGATGCGGTAGAAGCGGCCTGGAAGGTGGTAGACAGCGTCTTGGCTGCTCCCCCCAAAGTGCGCCCCTACGCTCCAGGGACCTGGGGCCCCGCAGAGGCGGAACAACTGGTCGCGGACATCGGCGGTTGGGAGTCGCCAGAGGAACGAACATGACCACACTCAGCATCGACATCGGCGGCTCTCATGTGAAGGCGTTGATCCCCGGTGAGATCAAGCCGCGGAAGTTCTCCTCGAATGACGAGCTGACTCCGGAGGAGTTCGTTCAGCAGATCCGTCAGATCACCCAGGGCTGGGAGTACGAGCGGGTGAGCATTGGCTACCCTGGAGTCGTGCGCGATGGGTGTATCACCGCGGAACCGGTGAACCTGGGTGAGGGTTGGGTCGGGTACGATTTCGAGACCGCGTTCGGCTGCCCGGTCAAGCTGATCAATGACGCGGCGATGCAGGCCCTCGGGAGCTACGACGGCGGTCGCATGCTGTTCTTGGGGCTCGGCACGGGTCTCGGTTCGGCGATGGTGATTGACGGCCAAGTGATCGCGATGGAGCTCGCGCATTTGTCTTTCCGCAAAGGCAAGAGCTACGAGGACTACGTCGGCGCGGCCGCCCTGAAGAAGCACGGCACCGACAAATGGGGAGAGCGCGTACGGACCATCGTCGAGGCGCTCCACGCGGCGATGTTGCCTGACTACATCGTGCTCGGTGGCGGCAACGCCAAGGACGCACCGGAGCTGCCAGAGTGGGTGCGCATCGGGGACAACAAGAACGCGTTCCTAGGTGGCTTCAAGCTCTGGGAAGGCGCACCTGCCACGGCGCCTGAGAGCGGCCCACCGAGCCGAAAGCCCGGGCGCGGCGCGCCGACGCTCGGCATGATCGGCCTCGGGCGCATGGGAGGCAGCATGGTCCGCCGTCTGCTCCGTGGGGGCTGCAACGCGGTTGTCTACGATCATGACGAAGAAACGGTGGAGCGCCTGGCCGCGGTGGGGGCCACGCCCAGTGAATCCTTGAGCCAGCTGGTGGCGCAGCTCGAGCAACCACGGGCGATCTGGTTGATGGTGCCGGCGTCGGTGGTCGAAGCCACGCTGGCTGAGCTGGTGCCGCTGCTCGCTGAAGGTGATGCGGTGATCGACGGCGGCAACTCGTACTACGTGGATGACATCTTCCGCGCCAAGCGCCTCAGCAAGCGGGGGATCCACTACGTCGACGTGGGGACCAGCGGCGGCGTCTGGGGGCTCGAGCGAGGGTACTGCCAGATGATCGGTGGTGAGGGCCACGTGGTCGACTCGCTCAGGCCCTTCTTCGAAGCGTTGGCACCCGGATCGGATGCGGCACCGCGCACCAGCGGGCGAGATGGCGAAGTGACGGACGCCGAGCGTGGCTTCCTGCACTGTGGCGGTCCTGGCGCTGGGCACTTCGTGAAGATGGTCCACAACGGGATCGAGTACGGCATCATGGCTGCTTACTCCGAGGGGCTGAACGTGTTGGAACACGCGGCGGTGGGCAAGCTCGAGCACGCGAGCGATGCGGAGACCACGCCGATGCGTGATCCCCAAAACTACGAGTACGAGCTTAACCTTGCGGAAATAAGCGAGCTGTGGCGCCGCGGGAGCGTCATCGGATCTTGGCTGCTCGATCTAACTGCTTCGGAGCTCCACCGCGATCCGAAGCTCGCTCACTTCGCCGGACGGGTCTCCGACTCCGGTGAGGGCCGTTGGACGATTCAGGCCGCGATTGACGAGGGTGTCCCGGTTCCGGTGCTAAGCGCCGCGCTCTACCAACGCTTCTCTTCTCGAGGTCAGGCTGACTTCGGCAACCGGGTGTTGTCGGCGATGCGCCACGCGTTCGGCGGTCACGCGGAGAAGCAGGACTAGGAGATGGAGCGGCGAGCGCTCCCGGGCGGTGCGGAGCTCTTGGTGCTCCCAGACGCTGCGCTCGCTGCGAGCGCAGCCGCGCAGGTCATCGCTGAGGAGCTGGACCGGTCGCGCCAGGAACGTGGGCGCTTCAGCCTGGCGCTGAGCGGTGGCAGCACGCCGCGGCCGATGTTCGAGGCGCTCGCTAGCGCGCAGCTTGCGTGGGGCGACGTCGAGCTCTTTCAGGTCGACGAGCGCATCGCGCCGCTCGCCGACGACGCGCGCAACGCGAAGGGCCTGCAGGCAGCGCTACTCGACCGAGTCGCCATTCCACCGGCTCAGTGCCATCTGATCCCTGTCGAGTCCGCTGACCCCGTCTCCGAATACGCGGGCGCGCTGCGCCGCACGCTTGGAGAGCCAGCGGTGCTCGACTTGGTTCATCTCGGGCTAGGGGAGGATGGTCACACCGCGTCTCTCGTGCCTGGTGATCCGGCGCTCGAGATCAGCGACGCGGATGTCGCGCGGGTCGGTGAGTACAAGGGTCACCCGCGAGTCAGCTTGACGTTCCCAACGCTCAATCGTGCTCGTCGCGTGCTCTGGCTGGTGTGTGGGGAGAGCAAGCGCGAGGTCCTTGCCCGCCTGCTCGAGGGCAACTTGGACGCCCCTGCGGGGCGTATCACGCGGTCCAACGCGCTCTTCGTCGCTGACCGCTGTGCGGTTTCCAGCTGACCGCTGCGCTGTCTCCAGCTGACCGCTGCGCTGTCTCCGGCCGAGCGCTCGCGGCCCTTCAGCTGACGGCGCCGCTCTTTTTCGGCGAAATTCACCGGGAAATCTGCGATGCATGAGCCATCGCGCTCGTCGCGAACCGACGACACCGCCCCTCGCACGCCATGCTCGCCGCCTTTCGCATCGTCCTCGACGTCGTCGTGTATCGGCTGCGTCGCCTCGAGATGGCGAATCTCGTGGCGGCCGTCGCCATCATGATCGCGCTCGGTACCAGGCCGCTCGACTTGGTGATCCGCACGGCGTTTGGCGCGGGGCTGAACGTGCTCGCCTACCTGACGAACGACTACTGCGACGTCGAGCAAGACTTGGCGGAGGGTCGCGGTCCAGCGAAGTACCTGAGCGAGCATCTCGGCGCGGCGCTGGGGGCGCAGATTGGTATCGCGCTGATCTTGGCGGGCGTTGCCGCGTGGTACGATATCGGGCTCTTGGTGCCCCTCGGGCTCGGCGCGGGGATCTGTTGGGCGTACTCAGCGCGGCTGAAGGCGCGACCAGTGGTGGACATCCTCAGCATGGTGCTGTGGGGGGTGGCGATGCCGCTGGTTGCGTTTCCGCTCGGGAACAAATTGGGCTGGCTGTTGGTCATCCAGCTTGGCTTGTTCAGCGCGTGCTTCGAGACCATTCAAGTGCTGCGCGATCGAGACGAGGACGTGAGAGCGAACGTGCGCACGACCGCCGTTGCGTTCGGTGCCGAGCGCACACGGCTGCTTGCGCGGGTGTTCATGCTGGTAGCCATGACGTATGCGTTGCTCGTCCTGGATCGCTACGTTGGCCTGCTCCTGGTGGTGCCGGTCTTCGTCCCCATCCCCCGGGCGTTCGACGCCGCGGCGATGAGTCAGTACTGGAACCGCATCCGCTTGACCCAGGGGCTGAGCTGGCTAGGCCTGCTCGCTGGCGTCTACTTTCGCGGCTCCACTCACGGCTGGCTGCTCTCCGGCGTCGGCTAGCGGCCGCGTGAGCAGCGCGATGGCAGGTAGCAAGCATAGGTAGACCAGGGCAGCGACCAAGGTGAGGTTCGTGAGCCCAAACATCAGCGCGATGATGATCGCGAGGCTCGATGCGAGCACGCTGCCGACGCCATTCAGGCCCCAGAGCCAGGGCGTCTCCCGGCTGAACTCGCGGCTGACTAGGCGCATTCCGCAAGGAAACGCCATGCCCATCGAAAGCCCAAGGGGGGCCGTGATGCCGATGGCGAACCCGATGCGCGCCCCTAGCACGGCTGATGCCACGCCCGGCGCAAAACGCGACCAGAGCAAGGCGACCGCGATCAACAGCCCCGCGATCAGCGCTGGATAGACGAAGCAGTAGGGGCGTCGGTCGAAGGGGAGCCGGTCGCTCAACAGCGACCCCACCCCTGCTGAGGCCACCAAGCTCGCGAGCACCACGATCAGGCTGTAGATCGGGTGCCCCAGCACCACGCTGAGGCGCTGCAAGAGCGCGATCTCGGCGAGCATGAAGCCAACGCCGATACAGAAGAAATAGACCAACGCAGCAGCCAGTCGTCCCCGCCGGCCAGGCAGCGGCGCTGCTTCGGACTTGAGCTGACCTCGCATGCGCCACAACGGGATCAGGATGGCGCCGCTAACCAGCAAGAGCGACGCGAGCAACGCCAGCAGCAAGGTGCGCGTCGCCACCAGATTGCCCTCGATGGTGCCCTGGGTGAGCGCCGGGGGCGGACGCCACAAGGCTCGCGGGCGAATCACGTTGAAGAAGAACGGGCGGTCATCCGTTGCCGGACGGAAATCCAGTTCTGGTAGCAACGTCACGCGGTCGAGCTCCGCGCGGTCCTTCACCGAGAGGATCTCCTTGAGTCGCACCGCCGACGTCGGGTGGGTCGGGGAGACCACCACCGCGAAGCCCTTTTGCTTTGCTACTTGTTCGAGCGCCTCGCTGTCGGCCTTGCTCAGCGGATCTCTGCCGACGAGCAGCGTGCTAACAAGGCCAGAGCTCACCAACGCGATGTGGTCTGCAGGCCGCGTCACGCCGCGCCGCTCGAGCGCGGCAACCGCGAGCGCCATCACCCGCGCGGTCTCCACGGTGGCCCAGCGCGAAACGGTGAAGATCCCGTTCGGCTCCAGGTGGTCCAGGAACAGGTCCCAGGCTTCCACAGTGTAGAGGCCATTTTCGCCCAAGGCATGGGCGCCAGCGCCCGTCGCCGCCCAGGTGTCGATCAGGGACATCTGGATCACGTCGAAGTGCTTGCTTGTGCGAGCGAGCACGCTGCGCGCCTCTCCGTGCACCAGTTGGACGTTGGGATTCTGAGGGACGAGCGTTGGCTCTCCGAGAGGTCCTTGCAGGATCTCGAGCAGCCGGGAATTCAGCTCGATCCCCACCACCGGCTTGTGCCCGCTGAGCAGCGCAGCCTGTAGATCTCGCGAGCCGCCAACGCCGATGATCGCGATGGAGCCGTGGGGGCGAACGCGATGGATCACGTTCGTCACGTCGCAGTCGAGCCAGCTCAAGGTCTCGAGCTTGCCACCGGCGTCATACAGCGGAGTCATCGCGTGACCGTCGATCTCGATGCTGCGCTGAGTGACGACGGGCTGAGGACACAGCGTGCCTTTGCCCCAGAAGGAAGCTGGGACTTTGCCTGCTGGACCGACCACGACCCGCGAGTGGCTGTTCCACAGCTCTTGCTCGACCAGCGCCCGTACCTCGGGGCGCCCCTTGACCCACAGCGGGGCAAGGCCCGAGTGAGTTCGTGAGTTGCCGAGCCCGATCACCAACAGCACCACACCAAGGACAAGTCCTTGGCGCACCGCGGGCTTGGCATCGCCAGCGTACGCGAACGCGGCGGAAGCGAGCCCGCACAGCGCCGCGACGAAGAGCAGGGCGCTGCCCGCGTCACACACGCTCAGCAGCAACGGCACTGCGGGGGCGCCGAGCGCCGCGCCGATCAAGTCGACCGCGTAGACCCTTCCCACAGGGAAACGCGTCTTGGTGACCGCCGCGGCGACGACGATCCCTGCGGGGTAGAAGGGGAGAGCAATGGCCGCCGCGAAAACCAGGAACAAGAGCACCGTGGTTGCCACGGGATCGGTGCGCAGGGGCACCACCAAGAGCAGCACGTAGCTGACGGGGATGGCCACGGCGAGCCAACGCGTGTCCCGCGCGAGTGACGAGGCAAGCCGTGCTTCGGAGTAGTCTTCCGCGCGGAAATAAACCCGCAAGGCGCCGGCCGTCAGGCCGAAAAGGCCCATGGCGATCACCAGGAACGCCAGCGAATACCAGGTCAGCACCGAAAGCAGACGGGTGTCGAGCACCTCCAGGGCCAGCGTCGAGGCGGTGACCAGGAACAGCCCGACCAAAAATGGCGCTTGGCGCAGGGTCGATGGGGACGACTCGGGGGTGCTCACCGGCTATGCCGCTACCACGACGAGGGCAGTGCGGGGGCAGGATTCGCTACACCACCACTGGAACGCAACCCTGCGCTTCTGGGTCGTCGACGCAGGCCCGACCGCGCGCTGAGGTTCGGCCGCGCGTTAGGGCCGAGCGCTATGCGGGGTTCAGGTTTTGTCCTTGGGAGGCCCAACCACCACCCGGGGAAGATACGGGTGGGAGTGGGAAGGCGACGAGCTCCGCGCCCCATACGCTTCGTCGGAGCAGCGTGTGTAGAGCTCGCGCGCACCTAGCGCCTGGGGATGCTTGCGCATCAGCTGGACAAGCCGCTGCATCACGCGCTCCGGTGGATCGTCTCCGATCTCCAGTTCGAGTCTCAGTACCGCAACGTCACGTCCCGGGCTCTCCGGGAGCTGACCCGCCGCCAGCTTTGCCTGCTGCAATTCCCGTGCGGTGATCAAGCGATGCACCTCCGCCAGCGCTGGGTCGCCCTGGCAGGCTTGCTCGAAGTCTACAGCCATTGCTGATGATCGTACGGGAGTTGCGGGCGGAGCATAAGCCCCCAAAACCTCGACGCCGCGGGATCAACCCGGTCGTTCGTGGCACACGGGGTCAGCTGACAGGGAGATTGGGGTTCCTTGCCATCCGCTGTAGACCCTGGACTGCCCTCGTCGAGAGTTCGCGTTTCAACGCCAACCACCTGCAAACGAACAGCAAAAACTGCGTATGCAGGTCCTTGCACGCTTGGTGGTCTGAAGGCTGGGTGATACCGTCAGGCCGTTATCCTCTGGGCAGGCAACCACTGTCCTGGTCGCTCGACTCTTGGGGCCCATGCCTCCAACTCATCATGACCGAAGACGATCGGACGAAATCAGGCGAAGGTGAAGACAGCGTCCCGGCGCGCACGTCCGCTCAGAGCGATTCGCCTCCCCCGGACTTGCGCAAACAGCGTGACGAGTTTCTACAGAACTTCTCTCGCAGCGCGCGGCTGACGGAACAATTCATCCGCGACTACGAGGGGCTCGCCGAGCGCGTTCACAAGCTCGAGACGGAGAACGCCTCACTGCGCGCGAAGGTTGAAGCGGACGATGCGATCCGCGAACTGCTGCGCAAGATCGAAGAGCTCGAGCGGGAGAAGACCGATCTGCTCTCGCGCTACCGCGAAGCCGAGCGCACCAGCAATGGATTGTCGGAGCGCTTCGCGCAGTTCGAGGAAGAGTTCAGCAACTTGGCGAACCTGTTCGTCGCGAGCAACCAGCTGCATTCGTCGCTCTCTCCCCGTCGCGTTACTCGGCGCATCAAGGAGGTGCTCGCCCAACTGGTTGGTGCGGAGCGCTACGCCGTCTTCCTGATGAACAGCGAGGGGACCGAGCTCGTTCCAATTGCTTCAGAAGGCGTCTCCGGTGATGAGCTGGCTCCGATCGGTGTCGACCGGGAGCCCATCAGCGGAGTGATTCGCACAGGCTCTGCTTATGTGGATGAAGTTGGCGACCCCAGCCAAGGCAGCATCCAAGAACCCCCAGCGGTGATCCCACTTCGAATCGATGATGATACGGTCGGAGCCATCATCATCTACGCAACCCTCTCGCAAAAGACTAGCTTCGCTAATATCGACTTCGAGTTGTTCAAGCTGCTCGGTCAGCACGCCGCAGCAGCGTTGGTTAGTGCGAGCCTCCATGCCCAACAAGGGCCCAAGCGACCCGGCCTCGAGGCCTTCGTCGACCTCAGTGTTTGAAGCTTTCCATGGCTGAATACTCCTGCTTGATTGTTGAAGACTCGCCGATGATGCGGCAGCTCTTGGTTTTCGCCCTCGCGCGGGTCAAGAACCTGCGCGTGACGGAGGCGGACGACGGCGTCGACGGGCTGCGCAAGCTCGCTTCGGCGCGCTACGACATCATCGTCACCGACATCAACATGCCCATCATGGATGGCTTGAAGCTGGTGAAGCGGGTGCGCAGCGATCCGGTACACAAAGACACTCCGATCGTGATCATCACCACCGAGGGCTCTCAAGAAGATCGCCAGCGCGCGCTCCAGCTCGGAGCGAACGCCTACATCACGAAGCCAATCCAGGCTCCGCAGGTGATCGCCACGGTGAAAGAACTGCTCAAGATCGAGTAGTCCCGTGTACGTCAAGCTCTGCGGCATCACCGACGTCGCTCAAGTTCCAGCTCTGGTCGCTTGCGGCCCCGATGCGCTGGGTATCAACCTCATCCCCAGCTCGAAGCGCTACGTGTCCCTCGAGCTAGCGCGATCGCTGATCTCTGCCATCCGCACGGAAAACCGCGCGCAGGGCAAGCACGTCGAGTGCGTCGCCGTGGTGTCTGCCGAACAGCTGCCGCCCGAGTTCTCAACGGAGGGTTTCGGGGGGAGGGTCGAGTCCCTGCTAGACGACCCAAGCTTCGACCGTATTCAGCTACACGCGGCGGACCCGACGGCCACTTGGCAAGCGCTGCGCAACTCAAGCGGCAGTGCTTCCGCCAAGATCTTCCTAGCCGCGCAGATCGCTGGACCCGAAGACGCCGAGCGCGCCTCGGGTTTCCCCGGGGCACCGCTCTTGGTAGACGCCAAGGTGGGTAACAGCCTCGGCGGTACGGGGCACTCCTTCGACTGGAGCTTGGTCGAGGCGCTGGCTACGAGTCGCGACTTGCTGCTCGCCGGCGGCCTGGACGCCGAAAAGCTTCCCCGCGCCATCGCACAAGTGCACCCCTGGGGGGTGGACGTGGCGAGCGGCATCGAGAGCGGCACACCTGGGATCAAGGACCTGAAGAAGTGTGAGGCGTTCGTCGCCGCGGCCCGCGCGGCGAGTATTGCCGTGGAGAAATCAGAATGAAGCGGCAACCCTCTGCTCTGTTGGCGTTTATTCTCGTGGGATGTGGTGGCGCGAGCATCGAAGGCGGTGAGGTGCGACCGTTCGACGGTGAGGGAATGCGCCTGGTGCAGCGCCTGAACGTCAGCGCTTGCAACCCCACCACGCAGCCCGCCACCACCCAAATTGAAGTGTGGAGCGGACCGAGCGGCGGCGAACGAACCCTGGTGAGCCTCGGCCCGGATCGTCAATCGCTGGTGGTGCATCGGCGCTTCGTGGTTCACGGCGAGGAGCGCTTCGAGGTCGTTGTAGAACCCGGCGGCAGCGACGCCATCTTGCAACGCTTTCGCTTGGGCAAGAAGCCGACTCTCGAGTTGATCCGTAACGCCACCGTCCCGGACGACGCACCCTCCAGCGGCGGCTCCCTGGTCCAGAGCTGCAGCTTGAAGCCGTCGCCCTTGCACACTCCGAGCGCCCGCTAGGCAGATCCACCGCCCTCGCTCTCGCCCGCGCCCATTTGCCGGTGGACACCGCGGCCCTTTGCGGCAAGCTTCCCCGCAAAATGGCTGACGCACCTTCCACTGTCGCGGGCGAGCGCCCGGGCTACTTCGGCGAGTTTGGCGGCCGCTTTGTGGCGGAGACGCTGGTCCCGGCGCTGAGCGAGCTCGAGCAGGCTTACCAAGAGATTGTCCTCTCGAGCGAGTTCCAGGCGGAGTGGCGCGGCCTGCTGGAGCACTACGTGGGAAGGCCGACGCCGCTCACATCGGCTGAGCGCTTGGCTCGTGCGCTGGATCCCGACGGAAAGATGGTCCGTCGCTTGTGGCTCAAGCGCGAGGACCTGTGTCACACGGGCGCCCACAAGATCAACAATGCCCTCGGGCAGGTTCTGCTCGCGAAGAAGCTCAACAAGACGCGCATCATCGCCGAAACCGGTGCGGGTCAGCACGGCGTCGCGACGGCTACTGCCTGCGCCATGTTGGGGTTGCCTTGTGAGGTCTACATGGGCGCGGTGGACGTCGAGCGCCAGGCGCCGAACGTTGCCCGCATGCACATGCTGGGGACCAAGGTGATCGCGGTTCAGTCTGGCTCCCGGACCCTCAAGGACGCGATGAATGAGGCACTGCGGGATTGGGTGACCAACGTGCGTACGACCCACTACTGCGTGGGTTCCGCAGCGGGCCCGCATCCCTATCCAGTGTTGGTAGCAGAGCTGCAGCGCGTGATCGGTGACGAGGCGCGCGCTCAAGTACTCGAACGTGGCGGGAGGTTGCCGGACGCCGTGATCGCGTGTGTGGGTGGTGGTTCCAACGCGATCGGCACGTTCCGCGGCTTCCAGGGGGATGCAGACGTCGCGCTGTACGGCGTCGAAGCTTCCGGTGAGGGGATTCCTAGCGGAAAACATGCGGCTACGCTGACCGCTGGACGCGTCGGTGTACTGCACGGTTCGCGCACCAAGGTACTGTCTGACGACAATGGGCAAATCCTCGAGGCGCATAGCATCAGCGCGGGGCTCGACTACCCTGGTGTTGGCCCAGAGCACGCGTCGCTGCAGGCCACGGGTCGGGCCCACTACTTGGCGGCCAGCGACGAAGAAGCGCTCGCGGCGGCCGCGGAGTTGGCGCTCACCGAGGGGCTGATCATCGCTCTCGAGACCGCGCATGCCTTTGCTCGCCTGGGTGACATTGCGCGAATCGAGTTCGAACAGCGGGGCCGCCCCGTCGACTTGCTGGTCACGCTCTCGGGACGAGGCGATAAGGACCTCGCGACCTACACGGCTCACGGCCTCGGGCGTCACCCGGCGGGTTCCGGAGGTGCGGCGTGACCCTGGCGCGCATCGAGGCTCGGTTTAAGAACCTCGCGGAAACACAACGCACGGCGCTGGTCGGCTTCTTGACGACGGGCGACCCTAGCGTCGAGGACAGCTACCAGTGTGCGAAGGCGCTGCTGGAGGCTGGGGTAGACGTGCTGGAGCTCGGAGTACCGTTCAGCGACCCGACGGCGGATGGTCCGGTGATCGCTGCGGCGAGTTATCGCGCGATTCAGAACGGCGGCTCTCTGAAGGCAGCGCTCGATGTCGCCCGGCGCCTGCGGGCGGATTTCGACGCGCCGATCGTGCTCTTCACCTACTACAACCCGATCGTCGCCTTTGGTGAGCAGGCGCTACCGGGGGCTTTGGTTGATGCCGGCGTAGACGCGGTGTTGGTCGTCGACTTGCCCCCGGAAGAGGCGCCACTACTGCGCCAGGGCCTGCGCGAGCGTGATTTGGGGGTCGTGCCGCTCCTCACCCCCACGAGTGGATCCGTGCGGGAACAAGCCGTGTTGGCCGATGCCCGCGGCTTTATCTACTACGTCTCGGTCACTGGCGTGACCGGCGCGGTGGATGCCAAAGCGCAGGTCGCTAGCGAGAACCCGCTGCGTGCCGCAGGGCAGGCGGCAAATGCGCTGAGCGCACGGGCAGGGATGCCCGTCGTGGTCGGATTCGGTATCGACTCGCCCGCCAAGGCGCGCGAGGTTGCCGAACAAGGCGTGGCAGGAGTGGTGGTGGGCACCGCGATCGTGAAGCTCATTGCCGAGCCCGGCAGCAGTGAAGAGCGGCGCAAGCGCGTGTTCGATTTCGCGAGCCAGCTGCGTCAAGCAATCGATGCGTAACGTCAGCTCTTGACCGGAAGTCTCGACTGGCTGTGCTTCTCGTTCCGGTGCGGGCAGTCCGGGGTATTGCAGCTGCCGTACAGCTCGAGCTTGTGATGGCCCAGGCTGAAGCCAAAGCGTTCGGCGACGCGCTCCTGTAGCTCCTCGATCAGCGGTTCTTCGAACTCTTGGATGAACCCGCAGTCGGTGCAGATCAGGTGATCATGGTGGGCGTCGTCGTCAGCCAGTTCGTAACGGGTGATGCCGTCATCAAAGCGCCGCTCTTCGACCACGCCGCTCTCCGAGAGCATCTTCAGGGTGCGGTAAACCGTGGCGTAACCGATGCGGCTATCGGCTTTGCGCACTTCGCTGAGCAGCTCGTCTACGGTCGCGTGCTCCCCCAGCTTGAAGAACGTGTCGACGATCAGTCGGCGTTGCTCGGTCGAGCGCAGGCCACGCTCGTTCATGTAGGCGTCGAGTTGCTCGCGCAGGCGGCTCTGATCGGGATCCCGAGCAGGGCTCCCGGCAACGACGGAACCGGCGTCTCGCGTTTTCACCATTTCAGTCTTCCTCTAGCCCGGCCATGGGGTCAAGCCCGCGACGTCGCAACGCCAAGCGTCCAAAAACAGCCCACGTTCTGTTCGGGCCGCCTCCAGGAAGCGCGCTAGATGGGCAGATCCTCGTCGCTCAGGCTGCGGTAGTCCTTGCGGTCCTTCAAGGCCCGTGTAGCGGCGAAGACGTCCGTCGGCTGCTCGAGCTTGCGATCGGGCCACGCGGCCTGGACCGCAGTAGTGACTTCCGTTTGGTCGTAGCGCATGAACGGGTTCGTCGCGCGCTCGAGGGCGATGGTGCTGGGCACGACGGAGCGCCCGGCGCTTCGTTCTTGCCAGGTGGTGCGAATGCGCTCCGCGAGGGATGGGTTGCCGGGCTCCACGCTCCACGCGAAGCGCAGGTTGTCCTGAGTGTACTCGTGGGCGCAGCAAACGCGGGTCTCCGGGGGGAGATCTCGCAGGCGTGAGAGCGAAGCGTACATCTTGGAGGCGGGGCCATCGAAGAGGTAGCCGCATCCCGCGGCGAACAACGTATCCCCGCAGAAAAGCAGATCTTCGAAGATGTAGCTCACATGCCCGTCGATGTGGCCTTCGGTGAGCCAGACCTGCCCGGTCACTTCTCCCAGGCTCACGCTGTCGCCATCGTCCACACCGCGAGTTAGCCCTGGCACGTCGTTCGCCGCGCGCGCTGGGCCGATCACCTGAACGCCATCGAGCATGCCTCGCTCCGCCAGGGCGCGGTTGATCCCCACGTGATCCCCGTGGGTGTGGGTGTTGAGGATGGTGGTCAACGTCAGCCCGTGGACCTTGCAGTACTCGAGCACCGCGTCCGCGTCGGGTCCGTCGACGACCGCAGCCTGCTTGTTTCCGTACGTAATCAGCCAGATCAGGTTGTCCTGCCAGGCAGGGATCTGATGCACCTCGAGTGCGCCCGAGTGGCTCTTGAACGGTGGGGTCGGCTGGCTGACGACGTGCTGCATGACGCGAGCGTATCACGGGGGATCCAGCCGATCCCCCGGCTTGTGCAAGGTTGTGCAAGTTGCGCAGGAAAACGCGCCCACTGCGGCGAGCATGCGCTCGTCACGGAGCGTGCGCGCGTGCCAACGGACACGCGATGCCGTGTCCACTGTACTGGTCGGTTGGTTGGTGAATTGGAGTCACCGATCCCATGTAGAAAAAACACGCCTTCGGTGATCGGTATTGGTCGCTAGCGCCGCTCCTGGTGTGCTTTGTTGGTGATGCTTGAATCTCCGGGGAAACGGCAACGTGAGACGAAGTGGTCGCGGAAGAAATCTGATCTAGGGATCGCCCGACCCGCATTCGCTCGCTAAGCTCTAGAGGTCGGCGTGGCTCTCCCCATCCCACGCGGCATCGGAGGTAACATGAGACGTTCGACCTGGACGCTGATGCTCACCACGCTATTCGGCGCGGGGGTTGCGTGCACTGGTGTGGTGGCAGACCCGGAGGGGGGTAAGTCAAAGACTGGGTTTCCGGGAGGAGGCGGACAGCAACCACAAGACTCGGATGTGGGTCGCGTGACGATCCATCGCTTGAATCGTGTGGAATACAACAACACCGTCCGCGATCTCTTTGGCACCTCGCTCCGTCCCGCTGACGACTTTCCGGCGGACGACCACGGCTACGGGTTCGACAACATCGCTGACGTGCTCAGTGTCTCCCCGAGCCAGCTCGAACTCTACGAACGCGCGGCTGACTTGCTGTTGGCAGAGGCCCTGGCGCTGCCGGCGCCTGACGCAGAGCTGAGTCAGATTGAGGCGGAAACGCTCACTGGCAGTGTCGGCGCGGCGACCGCGAACGCCTGGAATTTGTGGGCGGAGGGCGAGCTGGGCGCGACCTTCAGCTTGCCAAGTGATGGGCGCTACATTGTTTCCGCGCGGGTCTGGCAACAGGCGGCCGGGGCAGACCCGGCGAAGGCCAACTTGAGCGTCGGTAGCGTGGATTTGGGCGCCTTTGATGTCAACGCCACGAGCGATGCGCCCCAGGTCATCTCGGGGGAGGCGGAGCTCAGCGGCGGCAGCAAGGTTGTCAGCGTACGCTTCGAGAACGACTACTTCGATCAGGCGTCTGGCGACGATCGCAACCTCTACGTCGACTGGCTTCAGATCGAGGGTCCGTTTGGCCTCAGCGCACCAAGCAACGCTCAGCGCGATGCCATCGTCAGCTGCGACATCCAGGCGGAGGGCGAGAGCTGCGCCCGCCAGGTGCTGTCCGACTTCGGCAAGCGTGCGTGGCGCCGTCCGCTGACCAGCGAAGACGTCGAGCAGCTGATGGGGCTCTACCAGGTCGCGATCGATGAAGGCCAAGACCCAAACACCGGCCTGACGCTGGCGCTCAAGGGCTTGCTGCTGTCGAGCCAGTTCATCTTTCGCGTCGAGCTCGATCCGGAGCCCGCATCGCTGGAGCCCCATGCCCTCGGCCAGTACGAGCTGGCCAGCCGCCTGAGCTACTTCCTCTGGAGTTCCACGCCGGACGACGAACTCTTGAACGCGGCAGACGACGGCTTGCTGAGCGACCCTGGCACCCTGGAGCAACAGGTTCGCCGCATGCTTGGCGACCCGCGCTCCAGCGCGCTGGTCGAGAACTTCGCGGGTCAGTGGCTCTTCATTCGTGCGTTGGATGCGCACGAACCCGACACGAACTACTTTGGGGACTACGACGACGCTCTCAGGGAGTCTCTGCGGCAAGAGATGCAGCTCTTCTTTGAAGATTTCCTGAAGGAAAATCGACCGATCGCCGAGCTCTTGACCGCAAACTACAGCTACCTGGACAAGCGCCTCGCGAAGCACTACGGAGTCCAGACCAGCGGGGCGGGCTTTCAGCGTGTCGACTTCGAGGCTGGTGGCGCGGCTCAGCGGGGCGGCCTCTTGCGCCAGGCTGGGCTGCTCACGGTGACGAGCTATCCCACGCGCACCTCTCCGGTGAAGCGTGGCAAGTGGGTGCTGGAACAGCTCCTGTGCTCGGCACCGCCGCCGCCGCCCGCGGACGTGGAGACCGACATCACCTCCGAGGACATCGCCGGCAAGACGCTGCGTGAGGTGCTGGAGGCTCATCGCGCGAATCCCGACTGCGCCACGTGTCATGACGCGATGGATCCGATTGGGCTCGCCTTCGAGAACTACAACGGGATCGGGGCCTATCGCAGCATGGAGAACGGCAGCCCCATCGATCCCACCGGGCAGTTGCCGGACGGAACTGAACTGGCGGGGGCGAGCGACTTGATCGCCGCCGTCGCCGCGGACCCGCGCTACGTGAGCTGCGTTGCAGAAAAGCTCTTCACATATGGTCTGGGCCGTGGCCCGAAGAAGAGCGACCGAACCCGCCTCGTCAACATCGTCGAGGCCGCGGGCGGCGAGCAGGCCAGCCTGGAGAGCTTGATCGTGGGCATCGTGACCAGCGACGCGTTCCGCATGCGTCGCGGAGAGGAGCAGCTGTGAGACTTTCGAGACGTCACTTCCTCGGCGGAGCTGCGGCAACCGTCGCGCTGCCGTTTCTCCCGAGCTTGTTTGGCCGAAGCGCCCACGCGGGCGAACCAGGCACCGCGAAGCGCTTCATGGCGTTCTATGTGCCGTGCGGGATCCACATGCAGAGGTGGACGCCCAGCACGACCGGCGCGGACTACCAGCTGACTCCCATCCTCGAGCCGCTTTCCGCGGTGAAACAGAAGCTGCTGGTGTTGAGCGGCCTGGGGAACGCGCCGCTCAAGCCAGAAGGGGCAGGGGACCACGCCGCGGGAACAGCGGGCTTTTTGACTTGCCGGCACATCGCAAAGACCTCGGGTGAGAGTATTCGCAACGGCATCTCCATCGATCAGGTGTTCGCAAACGCGCTCGCTGAGCAAACGCGCATCCCATCGCTCCAGCTCGGTATCGATGGTGGCGGCGGCATCGGCGACTGCGATTCCGGGTACAGTTGCGCCTACGCCCGCAACATCTCGTGGGCCAGCGAGACGCAACCGCTGCCCAAGACGACCAATCCGAAAGTGGTGTTCGATTCGTTGTTCGACGGCTTCGATCCCAACGCCACCGCGGAAGCGATCGCGCGTCGTCGCAAGTTCCGCAGCAGTGTCCTCGACTACGTGAACCAGGATGCCAACAGCTTGAAAAACAAGCTCGGCAAGACGGATCAGCGCAAGCTTGACGAGTACCTGACCGGTGTCCGCAGCCTCGAGCAACGGGTTCAGGACGCAACCGAGCTCGCCTGTGACCCCATCGAGCGTCCGGGAGACAACTACACGTTCCCCGAGCACGTGAAGCTGATGCTCGACCTCACGGTGATGGCGTTTCAGTGCGACGTCACGCGCGTGGTGTCATTCATGCTGGGCAACGCCGGCAGCGGCCGCTCCTACGAGTTCATCGGTGTTTCCGGGGCGCACCACCAGATATCCCATCACCAAGACCTGCAAGAGAACTTCGACAAGCTTACGGCCATCGACATCTGGGAGGTGACTCAGCTCGCGTATCTGCTCGAGCGCCTCGACGCGATCGACGAAGGCGGCAGGAGCATCCTCGACAACAGCGCCATCTTCTTCTCCTCGGAGATTGAAGACGGCAACAGTCACTCCCACTTCAACATGCCGATCGTCTTGGCGGGCGGGCTCGGTGGCGATTTGCCGACGGGGCGTCACATCAAGTACGGAAACAAGGAACCGGTCGCGAATCTGTTCCTGCGTCTCGCTCAAGGCATGGGGGTGCCTCAAGGCTCATTCGGAGACGACGGGACGGCGCCGCTCGACTTGGGCTAGCATCCGCGGATGCTCATCCGCTCAGCGCTCCTGGGTTCATTGATTGCGCTCACCGCCTGCTCCTCGGAAGGAGGATCGGGGGGTGAGGGGGGCAGCGCCGGGGGCTCTGTTGGAGGCGTTGGCGGCAGCGCGGGGAAATCCGTGGGCGGTAGCGCGGGTGGCTCAGTGGGCGGCAGCGCCGGCGCTGCGGCGAGCGTGGACGTGCGTCAATTCGAAGCGCTGCCTGACAATCCACCCATCGAGCTTCCCGCATGCCCCGAGTGGGATTGTCTGAATCAGTCGGATCCGACGCTTGCCAGATTACCAAGCGGAAAACTGGCTGTCTGGTACGCCGCTGGAGGCGACGAGTCGAGCAGCTTTCCGGTCGTTGGGCGTGCGGTGCTCGAGAGCGACGGCTGGCACCGCGACGCGGCACCGGTGATGGTGCCGGAGACCAACGTGTGGGACGTTGCGCGAGAGACGCCGTCGGTGCTCTGGAACGACGCGCTTCAGCGCTTTGACATCTGGTATCTGGGCTACGCCCAGGACTACTTCACGGATCCCGCAATCGGTCAGGCTCGGTCGCTGGATCCCGACGGAACCACCTGGTCGCGTCCTTCGGCGCCCATTTATCGTCCGTCACCCGGGGCGTGGGATGAAGACTTCATCACCTCGCCCAGTGTGGTCGTGGGGTCAGACGGAGTGTGGCGGCTCTACTACGCCGGGGCGAGCTTTGCGCAGAACGGTGGCCGTATGCGCATCGGGGTCTTGACCTCGACGGACGGCGAGACCTGGACGCCGCACCCTGGCAATCCGATCTTCACGGGAGAGGCGGGCACGTGGGACGAGTCCCTGCTCGACTGCAACGTGCAGTTCGTCGATGGTCGCTACGTGATGTGGTACTCCGCCTTCGACGGCACGCTGGACGACAACGCAGCGATCTCCGTCGGTGTGAGCACATCCAGCGACGGCTACGCATTCCAGAGCGAAGGGGAGCCTATGCTCACCCCCATCCCCAACACTTGGATGGACATGCACGTGCTCGACGTCGAGGTGCTGAAGGAGAACGACGGCTCGCTGTTGATGGTTGGCTACGGTCGGTCCTTTACCAGCCCTGATCCAAACTTTCCGGACTTCAGCCCCGGACGCGTCGGCTTCTGGCGCTCGCCGGCGCTTTGAGTTGCCGTGAGGAAATATTGGGGCAGACAGGCGATTCGGCTGCCTAGGCGTTCGCGACGGCTTTCTTCGTTGCACACGCCCGCGAACGGAGTCGCGGAATGCGCGTGGAAAAACTGCTGCACTGACCACAGGCGCTTGCCCGCGCGTGTGCCACGCTGTGCCGCCCCAGAGCCAAGGCGCTTTCGTGGCGGTTTTTCCTCGGATCGGCGCTTGGCTTGCTCCTTGTGAGCCGCGTGTTGACGATCGACGTCAGTGACCCAACGACACCTCAGATCCAGGAGGAAACACGCTTTGCGGGTCGAGCGCTCGACGCCTTCGCGCTCGGCGATCGCTTGTATGTCACCTCACTTGGAGAGTGCTCCTCATGTGGCGATGGACTCGGAGTGACGGTCCGCGCGCTAGATCTCAGCGGGACGGCGCCACTCTCGGAGCTCGGACAGCTGACCCTGCCTGTCGTGCAGGATGCGTATGGCTGGCTGATCCCCAGCGTCTTGAAGGCAGGGGACTCGCTGTACACTTGGATTCGCACGCCGAACGGTGAGCGCAGCGGGACGCTACAGGCGTTGAGCTTGAATCCCGGAGGAACCGAATTGAGCCTCGGCGCGAGCGTCACCGCCAACTACGAGTTGCTGGACTCATCGCAACTCGATGAGCGCTCCGGAGTGTTACGGGTCATTGGTCAGCCCGGTGCGCTCGGCACCATCAGCCCACCGCTGCTGGAGACATTTGCCCTGCCGCTTGTCGATGGCGCTGCGTCCCTAGCCAGCGTTCCCCTGACTGCGCTCGGAGGTCCCGGCGCTGTGCGCTTCGCTGGGGATCGACTCTATGCAGCGTCCGCCGCCGCAAAGGGCAGTGTGATCGCCGTCGACCTGAGCGACCCCAGTGCACCGATTGTAGGTACCCCGATGCAGCTCGACAGCGCGCCGCTCTACCTGGAGCCTCGCGGAAACGAGCTGTGGGTGCTTGGTCAACGCAGCGACCCCGCGGCAAACATGCAGGAGGTCGCCGTCTACGACATGACCGATGTCAGTGCGGCGGTGGAGCTCGATCGTGCGGATTTTGGGGGAGAGAGCGGTGTGCTGACGAGCGCGCTGGAGCGCGGCGGGCAGCCCCTGAGTTTCCTTGACGGAGGCGGAACCGTCTTGGTGCCCCTGGAGCGCAGCGACCTGAAGACGGCCGCGGGTTGTCAGCGGAACCCGAGCGGAATCCAGCTCTTTGCGTGGGATGGTCAGGCGCTGAGCATCGCCGGATTTGCTGCCGGTGCCGATGCGCCACGCGCCGTCGTCCCGAGTGGTTCCGGGGCCACCGTGGTGAGCCCGGAGGCCGTCATCAGCTATGACCTCTCCGACCGCTCGGCTCCGCAGACACTGAGTGGGGTACCTCTCGCGCGCCAGGTTGACCGCACCCAGGTGATCGACGGACGCGTGTTGCGCATTGGTGGGAACGCGAGGACCAAGTCGTTCGTGCTCGACTCGAGCACGCCAGGTGAGGTGAGCGATCCCTTCGCGGGGGGGAGCATTGGGATTGAGAGCGGTAGCCACGCTGCGTGTAGCTATGGGTTCAGCTATCCCGAACTGTTCGTTCACGGAAGCCTCGCTTACCTCGCGTATGCCGAGGCCGACGCGAGCGGCGCCTCCCACCCAGGGATCGCCGTGGTGGATATGAGCGACGAGCGCTCGCCGAAGCTATTGGCGCAAGAGCTGTTGAGCCTATCGGAGACTGACTTCCGCGGTGGCTACGGGCTCGACGCGGTCGTGGCGAGCGGCGCGCGCGTGGCCCAGTTGGGGTCGACGTTGGGCGTCGTCCAAGCAACGCGAGGTAGCAGAACCGCAGATCCTTCCCGTATGCAGCTCGAGGTTGTCGACCTGTCTGCGCCGGACAATATCCGCACGCAAACGCTTGAGATGCCTGGTAGCTTCGGACAGACGGCGCTCGTAGCCTACGCTGGGCGCTTCTACGCGAGTCATTTCGAGCCAGTTGGTGAGACGCGGGCGCGCTTCTTCCTGGATGTGGTGGACGTCAGCGACCCCAGCACACTCAGCGCTACTTCCATCTCGGCGCCTGGCTCGCTGCTCGGCATCGACGAAGCGAGCGGCAAGTTGCTGTTCCTGTCGTACAGCCGTCAGAGCGAAGCGGTCTCAGATCCGCCCGAGTGCGCCAAGCGCCACGGATCGCGAAGCCATTTCGAGCCTAATGATGGTGGCGGGGGAACGTGCACCTGGTTGCACTACACCGTCCACCTCGCGCACCTCGATGCGGAAACGCTCACCGTCGAGGCGAAGCTGCTACTCAATGATGGAGAGCGACCCGACGGTGTCGCCGTTGGTCAAGGCTTGGCTGTCACTGATGTCCGGGGCTGGTGGGTCGATGGCAACGACCACCTGCCGAGTCAGCTCACCGTGCTGGGCGGAATTGCCGAAGGGAAACTGATGCGTAACGACTTGACGGTCGGCGCCAACACCCAGTCCTACTACACGAGGAGCCTTCAGCTGCTGCCCGGCGCTCGCATCGTGGTAGCCGCCGACCAGCGGCGCGTGGACGTGATTGACGCCAGCGACCCACAGGCGCTCAGGTTTTCCAGCCGCCAGGCGCTTCCCTGGACCGTCTACGATCTGGCCATCGACGGCGATCAAGCATTCGCTGCCCTTGGGTCAGCCGGTGGCTACCAAATTGGCCTCACCCCGTAGCGCCGTGGGGAATGTGGCGGCGGCGTGCTGGAATCTAGTGGCGCCCAGCGCCCCGCGGTGCCAGACGACGCGACATGCGCTTTCTGTGTGTCTCCGACATCCACGGCCACGCTGACGAGCTCAAGGACGTGATCGAGGCGTCTCAGGCTCAGTTCTCCTGGGACAAGCTGATCTGCTGCGGGGATCTGCTGTTCCCTGGGCCGAAGCCGCTCGAAACGTGGAAGCTCCTGATCGAGCACCAAGCGCTGGTGACCCAGGGCTTGGTGGACCGCGCCATTGCAGAGCTCGAGCCGGAGCGCATCAAACCCAAGGACACCGCCGAGGAGGCGCGCCTGAGCCAGCTCTTCGATCTCCATGAGCAGCTCGGTGAGCTGATCGTGATGCGCCTGGGCAAGCTGCCTGTTACCGCGCGGTTGCCTCTCGAGAACGGCGACGAGATGCTGATCGTTCACGGCTCTCCGATGGACCCAACCGAGAGCTTCAGCCCAGAGCTGAGCGAGGACGAGATGAATGCGCTGATCGGCGACGATCCAGCAGACATCATTCTGTGTGGCGGGAGCCACGTCGCCTTCGACTGGGCCGTCGGCGAAACGCGTATCGTCAACGTTGGCTCGGTGGGCGAGGCGCCAGGCGGTGGTTACTCCGCCTACACCGTGATTGAGACGACGCCGCTAGGGATCAGCGTCGAGCAGCTGACGATCTAGCGTTTTACCATCAACGGGTGCTGTATGTTCCCAGGTGGAAACATACAGCCATCAAGCTGACTGAATGGTCGCGTAAACTTCGTGCTTCGGTGCTGAATACCTACACGGACGACGAAGCTACGATATGTTAGCTTCAGAGTTCGTTGTTTCGCAAGGGGCCGAAACTCTCGGCTTTTCAGCACTCGGGGGAGTACGGAGGTCATGGATGAAGCTCGGAAAACTCAGTCTGATCGCACTCATGGGGACACTGCTTGCGGCGCCCGCCTCTGCGAAGCCGAAGCACTCTCCCCCCCCGGAACCCGAAGTCATCGCGAGCTTTGACCAAAGCGCAGGTGAGAGCCCGGAGGACGTCTATCTAGATCCATGGGGAAATGCCTACGTGGTGCTCGCCCTGTCCGGCGAGGTGAGGAAGATCGCGGCGGACGGTACGCAGTCGACGTATGCCCAGCTGCCGATCGGCACTCAGTTCGAGTTCTGTAGTGGTTTCTACTCGCTCGCCGGGCCGATCACCTTCGATCTATTCGGGAACATGTTCATCTCGGTGGGCGCTTGCGGTCCGGTGAATCGTGGCGTTTGGCGTGTGCCACCCGGTGGAGGCACACCGGTTCAGGTCGTTCGTCTTCCGGATGATTCGTTTCCCAACGGCAACGTCCTGTCGGGGGGCAAACTCTATGTCGCTGACTCGAACCTCGCCACCATCTGGGAGATCAACCCTTACAGCAGCGCGGCTGAGGGCAACGCCGCCGAGGTGTGGGCTCAGAGCCCGTTGATCGAGCGCAATGTCGCGGGCGCGGGCTTCCCGGGAGCGAACGGGATCCAGAAGTTCAAGAAGTCGTTCTACGTGGCGGCGACGGACAAGGCGACGATCGTCGAGTTCCCGATCCTGCGCAACGGCACCTCCGGTGAGCCGAGCGTTTACGCGGACACAGCGGTCGGTTGTGACGACATGGCGTTCGACTTCTTTGGAAACCTCTACTGCGCGAGCTTCTTCGACACGGTCTTGAAGATCGATAAGCACGGAGTGGTGGAGACACTGCTGGCGGACGGCGATCTGGACGGCCCGACGTCGGTGGCTTTTGGTCGAACCTGGGACGATTTCCTGGAGATCTACATCACCAACGGGTCCTTCCCCGGCTTCAGCGCCAAGAACACCCCCACCCTGATGCGCTATCGCGTGGGTGCTCCCGGCGCCATCCCTTACTGACCGCGACGTTCGTGACCTATTAGGCCTGGAGGCGCTCGTGCGTCTCCAGGTCTTGCGATAGCATCCCCGTAAGAGTTTGTACCTACCATGCCTGACCAGCCCAACACTGCACCTGACGACGCGATCGCGACCATGAAGGTTGGCGTTTGCGTGTGGGAACTCGAAGAGCCCAACGTCCCCGCTAGCTTGCGCCTCGTGGTCTGCAATGAGTCCGCCGCGAAGTTCATGTCGGTGAAGCGAGAGGATGTGCTTGGAAAGCGCATCCATGACGGTTTTCCCGGCTCAGAAAAGATGCCCCTCGCTGGGATCTTCACCAAGGTCGTAGAAACGGCGCAGGGCATGTTGCTTGGCGACGTGCCCTACGTGGACGAGGTGATCCCGGACAGTGTGTTCTCGATCCATGCTCACTACCAAGGCAAGCGTCGCTGCTGCGTGGAGTTCACCAACGTCACCGAACAGCGGAAGGCAGAGCGTGAAGTGGCGGCGAAGCACGACGAGCTCACGCGTGCCCTGAACGAGCTGTGGAGCGAGATGGACCTCGCTCGCAAGATCCAGACGGTACTCTTGCCCAGCGAGACGAACCTCGATTCCTACGAGGTCGCGGCCTCGATGCGCCCCGCGAGTACGGTTGGCGGGGACTACTACGATGTGGTGCACACCAAGAGCTGCCCTTGGCTCTTGATCGGCGACGTGTCCGGACATGGGGTCAGCGCTGGGCTGATCATGATGATGGTCCAGACCGCGGTACGCACGGCACTCGTCCAGTCGGATGGTACCGCTTCCCCTTCCAGGTTGCTGGCGCAGGTGGCCGCGGCGGTCCAGACCAACTTGGCGCGCATCGGTCAGAACCAGTACATGACTATTTCTGCGTTGAAACTCAACGGCGGGAGAGTGCAGTATGCCGGGCTACACCAGGACGTAGTGGTGTTTCGCGCCGCGACCGGCACGGTCGAAGCGTTCGAGAGCAAGGGCGTGTGGCTAGGCGTGGTTGACCAACCCGGCGATCTGTTGGAAGACTCGAGCATCGACTTGGACGTCGGAGACGTGCTGTTGCTGTTTTCTGACGGCCTGACGGAAGCGCGGGTCAACGGTGAGCTGTTTGGACAGGACCGCATGGTCGGTTTGTTCAAGGAGCTCGCGGCTGCGAACCAGAGCTGCGCGGCCATCACCCAAGCGCTGCTCGACGCCGTTGGTTCTGATGAGTTGGCTGACGATCAAACTGTGGTGGTTGCGCGACGCTTGGCGGAGCGCGGCGAGTGAACGCAGAGCTCGATTTTCAGATCCCGGGCAGGCTTTGGGAGGACGTGCGCGAGGTGCGCTCGCGGATCGCTACAACTGCCAGTGGTTTGCCGCGCGATGTTGCCGCGGCGACCGTGATGTGCGCGTCGGAGTTGGTGGAGAACGCCCTGAAGTATGGGACGGGAGTTCCGGGGCAACTCGAGATCGCCGTGCACCTTCACGTCACCGAGGAACAAGTGACGGTCGAGGTGACCAACGGAGTCGCGGCGATGGACCGATTGAATGACCTGACCAACCGAATCACCCAGATCCAGGCAGCGACAGACCGCCAGGCGCTGTACCTCGCGCGGCTCCAAGAGCTGCTCGATGACCCGACGACGTCGGGCAAGCTAGGTCTCTACCGGATCGGCTACGAAGGGCAGTTCGATCTGAGCTGCAAGTTTGCTGATAATATCGTTTCCGTGCGGGCAACGAGGGGGCTCCAATGAGCGACTACACAGACTACGATCACGCCGGCTTGAAGATCAGCGTCCTGAAGGAGCGCGAGGGCGTTCGGGTGAGCTGGCGCGGCGTCAGCGACACGCGGGATCCATCACTGATCCTGTGGCCCTTCCTCTCGGAGCTGGTCGGCCAGCTCAAGGGTGCGACGGTGGTGCTCGACTTCCGCGACTTCGAGTACATGAACTCAGCCACGGTTTCGCCGCTGATCCGCTTCGTCAAAGAGCTCGATGGCGTTGGGGCGAAGAGCACTCTGCTATTCGACGTGGCGCAGCAGTGGCAGCGGGTCAACGCCCAGTGCATGCGCTCCATCGCACGCACGCTGAACGACGTCACGGTTCCCTAGCCCTTCGGTAGCGTCAGTAGAATTGGCCTAATTCGGCGGCCGACCGCGCGGAACCCGGCGTTTCCCTTCCGTTTGCGGCGCCGCACGCTACCCTCAGGGCGTGGAGCAGCGAATCGCGTGTTCGGCGTCATGCTGATCCTCGCGATTGTCGGCGGGCTCGCGACGCACGCAAGCGGCGACGACCTGCCTCTCGAATCTGTGAAGAAGGACCCCGACAACCAACAGCCTGTGCCCGACGACTGGCGTCCGACGCTGCGGGCCATTGTCGGCGCTTTCGTGCGGAAAGATTTTCGCCTGGCTCAGCCTATTCCCAACGTAGCGCCCGTCTCAAGCGAAACGGCCAAGCAAATCCGCGAGTACGTCGCCGACTACGGAGAGACGCTCGTTGAGCTGACGGATGCGACCTGGCGACGCTCCGTCTGTCAGTGGATGGAAACCCATTGGGATTTGTTGGTCGACCTCGAGACTGAGGAGGGGGGAGTGAGCGACCTGGTGCTGGAGGCCAAGGTCTTCGAAGCGCCGGATGGCTATCGCTTCGAGATCGAGATGGTCTACGTGCCTTGAATCGCGGCTAAAGCAGCCAACAGCCGGCCTCACACGCACCAGGTCGACCTTCGAGCGATCTGCCGGGTACCCTCGGGGCCTGATGCTCTCTTCGCGCGGACTCGTCGCTTACGCTGAACGCCTCGACCCCGAGGCGACCAAGCGCCTGCACTCGGAGCTGTTGGTTGGCAAGCATGGAGATGCGGTGCTCGGTCGAGCCCTCGGGGTGGTGCTCGGCGTCGCCTATCCGCCGCTCGTCGCCGTGCACGCCTGGCAGGTCGAGGCTCTGGAGCGCATCGCTCAGGAGGGCTGGTCCACACCGCGCAGCGGCGCGGAGATGACCGCGCTGGTGGTGGAGCAGTGCGGCGACCTCGAAGACCTCGCGGTGGTGCGCCGGGCTCTCCGCCGCTCGTGCTGGGCAGAGCGGGCGCGCATCGCGCTCAGGGAGGTGCTGCCGCGGAACCTTGGCGGCGCGCGCATCGAGGATACCGCTCACGAACTCAGTCTCCTCGCGGAAGTGCTCTTCGAGGTCGCGCAGGCGGAGGCGACGCAGCACGTGGCGGGGCGCTTTGGCGAGCCGCTGCACAAGCCGAACGCTGAGGGGCAGCAGCGCTTGAGCGGCCTATTGACCATGGGGATGGGCAAGCTGGGCGGCTATGAGCTGAACTGCGGCTCGGACATCGACATCATTTTCGTTTACGACTCCGACGATGGGGGCAGCGAGCTCTCCGTCCACGAACACTGGACGCGAGTCGCCCGGCGTGCCGTCGCCAGCCTGGAAGAGTTCACCGAAGACGGCAGTGTCTGGCGCGTCGACTTGCGGCTGCGCCCCGAAGGATCGCGGGGTGCGCTGGTCAACAGCGTGGTGGCAGCGGAGCGCTACTACGAAACCTGGGGGCGAATGTGGGAGCGCGCTGCCATGCTGCGGGCGCGCCCCATCGCCGGCGACCGCGAGCTGGGCGCTCAGTTCGAGCGCGAAGTCATTGTGCCCTTCGTCTACCGGCGGCGGGTGAATCCTAGCATCGCGACCTCGATGATCGAGCTCGTGCGGCGTTCCCGCGCGGAACTGTCCGAGGCGCCGGAACGCGATCTGAAGCTCGGAGAGGGAGGGATCCGCGAGGCGGAGTTCTTCGTGCAGTCGCTGCAGCTGATCTGGGGCGGCCAGGAGCCGAGCCTGCGGGTCTCGAGCTTCGCACGCGGTCTCGAGCGCCTGCGCGCCTGTGGCCTCGTGAGCGACCGCGAGGTGCGCGACGTCGGCGAAGCGTACTGGCTGCTGCGCCGCCTGGAGCACGCGGTGCAGTGGCACTCGGGGCTCCAGACGCACTTGATCCCCACCCAGAGCGACCGTGTGGAGCACTTGGCGAAAGTGCTCGGCTTCGACTCCGCGACGTCGCTCAATGCAGCCCTGTTCTTGGCGCGAGAGGCAGTGGCGGAGCACTTCGCCGGCCTCGCCCCCGAAGCCCCGAGACCTCCCTCCAACTATCAAGCGGTCTTCCTCCACCTCGACGCAGGCGGTCTCGCCCTCGAAAAAGCCGTTGCGGAGACCCTGGGCAACGACGATGTCGCTCAGCACCTTACCGCGCTCGCGCGCCTCCCGGCAGGCCTGCTGGGTCCGCACACGCGGGAGCGCCACCCCGAGCTTGGCGATAACGTGCTCGACGCGATCACCGAGAGCGCGGATCCGGAGCTCGCGGCGCGAGGCCTGCGATCCTTCTTCCAGCGTTTCCGCGATGCATCGGCGTACATTCGTCAACTCGCGGAGTCACCACAGACCTTGCGCCGCTTCGTCACGGTGCTCGGCGCGAGTCAGTTCGTGAGCGATGCCCTCGTGGCGCGGCCAGATTTAGCTGATTTGGTGCTGTTCGCGGGCGAGGACATCACGGAGGAGCAAGCTCGGCTCGCGGTGCGCGCGGAGATCGCCGAGTTCCTACACTGGCAATCTCGCCAGGAAGGCTTCGATCCCGCGGAGACCCGAGAGGAGCTAGTCGGCGCCCTGCGACGCGCTCGCGCGCGCGTGATGGTGCGGGTCGCCGTCGCGGATCTGGCGGGAGAGATTGGGACCCGCCAGGCCACGCGTCTGCTCAGCGCGCTGGCCGACGAAATCCTCCAACACGCGGTGCGCTTCGAGCTCGCGTTGAGTTCAGGCGCGCGCGCTGCGGAAATTGGCAGCCGTGAACCTCGCGGGCTCTCGGTCATTGCCCTGGGGAAACTGGGCGGTCGAGACATCGGCTACGGTTCGGATCTGGATGTGCTTTTCGTCTACGACCCCGATGCGGTGCCGGAGGGCCACGACGCGGCGCACTTCTATAGTCGCACGGCGCAGCGGGTGATCCGGCTGATCTCCGCGCCCCACGCTTCCGGCGCCGGCTACGAGCTCGACACGCGGCTCCGCCCGAGCGGCTCTCAGGGTCTGCTGGTGACCAACGTGTCGGCGTTTGCCCGCTACCACCAGGTGAACCTGGAACAGCATCCCGATGACCCGCCACGCTCGACGGTGGTGACGAGCGGGGCGGCGTGGGAACGCCAGGCGCTCTTGCGTGCCCGCTTCTGCGCCGGGGATGTGGGGCTTGGCGAGCGACTGCTGGAGATGGCCAGAGTTGCGGCCTACGAAGGCGGTCCGCCGGAGGTCAATGAGCTGCATCGTCTGCGCATGCGCATGCAGCTCGAGCTCGCGGATGAGCGCGGGGGGCGCCGTGACTTGAAGCTTGGGCGCGGCGGCCTGCTCGACGTTGAGTTCGCTGTGCAGTGGCTGCAGATGAGGTACGGCCGCGACACCAGCTTGCGGACTCCGGACACCTTGCAGGCGCTCTCGGCCCTGGAGCGCGGGGGCTACCTGAAGCGCGAAGCGTTCAAGCTGCTGAAGGAGGCGTATCGCTTTCTGCGCCGCCTCGAGCAGCGCATCCACGTCAGGCGAGGCACGAGCTCCACGACCTTGGACCCGAGCACTCCAGAAATCGAGCAGCTGGCCCGGCGTATGGGCTTCCGCTCGGCGGGCTCCAGCGCCTCCGGGGTCAAACCCCAAGCCAGCGAACAGCTGCTTGCCGAGTACGAGCGGGTCACCGAGCAGGTTCGGCGCACCTATCTCGACGTGCTGGGCGTGGAAGAGTGATTCCCGATGTTGGGTGACGGGGTATAACTCCCCACCATGAGTAGCGGATACCAGACGTTGTTGAGTGACCGCCCGCGCCGCAACCGCCGTTTGGCCGGCTTGCGCGCGATGCAGCGCCAGACCGTGCTCACCGCGAGCGACCTGGTGTTGCCCCTGTTCGTGCATGAGCTGGACGAGAAAAAGCCCATCAATTCGATGCCGGGTCACGCACGGCTCTCCATTGCTCACTTGGTGGAGGTGAGCCGTGAAGCGTTCGAGCTCGGCGTGCCAGGCGTCGCGCTGTTTCCTGCGCTGACCGACGACCTGAAGGATCCCCACGGTAAAGAGTCGCTGAACCCCGAGGGGCTCTTGCAGCGCGCCGTGCGGGCCTTGAAGAAGGAGCTGCCGGAGCTGGTGGTGATCACCGACGTCGCGCTCGACCCGTACTCATCAGACGGCCACGACGGTGTGCTGATCGACGGCCGCATCGACAACGACGAAACCCTGCCGTTGCTCGCTGGCATGGCGGTCGCCCAGGCCAAGGCCGGCGCGGACATCGTCGCCCCCTCGGATATGATGGACGGCCGCATCGGCGCGATCCGCGATGCCCTGGACGAAGCGGGCTACACCGACGTCGGGATCCTGAGCTACGCCGTCAAGTATGCGTCGGCCTTCTACGGGCCTTTCCGCGAGGCACTGGACTCCGCACCCAAAGCCGGCGACAAGAAGACCTATCAGATGGATCCGGCCAACTCGCGCGAAGCACTGCGGGAGATCGCCCTCGACGAAGCCGAAGGCGCTGACTGGCTGATGGTCAAGCCGGGGCTGCCGTACCTCGATATGGTGCGCCTGGTTCGCGAACACTCCGCGCTGCCCGTCGCCGCCTATCACGTCAGCGGGGAGTACTCGATGCTCAAGGCCGCTGCGGCTCAAGGCTGGATCGACTTCGATGGCTGCTTGCTGGAGAGCCTCACCGGCCTCAAGCGCGCCGGCGCTGACGTCATCTTCACCTATGGCGCAATCGAAGCCGCCAAGCTGCTGCGCGCCGGCGCCTGATCGAAGGACTTCAAGGAGCGGGACGTGGCTGTAGGAGAGCGCTTCCTCAAGTTTCGTTGCACCGGCTGCGGCAACTGCTGCAAGGAGCCGTTGCTCCCACTCAACGATGTCGACCTCTCGCGACTCGTGACCCACACGGGGGACTCTCCGCTGCGCATCGTGAAGTGGGTGACGCGCCACGAGATCGCGATGGAGGACGAGCCCGAAGCCTTCGTGCGCCTCCGCCAGGGCAAGCGGGTGATGGTGCTCGGGCATCGCGGGGGCCGCTGTCGCTACCTCGGCAAGGACGATCGCTGCACTGTCTACGGTGAGCGCCCAACCGGCTGCCGCGTGTTCCCCTTCGACCCGGAGTTCAAGAAGGACGGCAGCTTGAAGCGCCTCAAGCTGATTGACGCAACCGAGTGCCTGTATGCCCTCGATGGGCAGAACGACGTCGACTCCATGCGCAGCATGCGTGAGCGCCACAACGCGGATCAGCAGGCCTACTACGATCGCGTCGCCGACTGGAATCGCGAGCAGGTGCGCCGCAAGCGCAAAGGTCAAGCCGTCGGGACTCCGCGGGCGTTCTTGACCTTCTTGGGGGTGAGGTTCCCCGCGTAGCGTCCTCGCGAAGCTACGTATATTACCGCACGGCAAACAGGCTGAAGCAGCGGTGAGCCGGCATGCGCAGGCTCACCCAAGCCGCTCACTTGATAGCGAGCCGATGCAAGGTGCCAACGATGCGGTTGAAGCGCTGCACGAGCGCCTCATCCACAGGCGCAATGTGCCCCAGCGCCGCTGCGACTTCGAGACAAGCCAGCGCCTCCCGCGCGGAACCCATCGCCGTGTGAAAGCGCGCCGCCGAGTTGCGCCCGCGGCTGTAGGCGCCTTCAGCAACGTTGAGCGCGACCGACGACTGCGCGCGCGAGAGCTGCCGCCCCAGGTCGGGATCCGCCCGACTAACCCGCTGACACAAGGGGCGAATGAGCGTGATGGTCTCAAGAATGAACGGATAAATTTCGAGCATGGGATGACCTCCGATGTTGTTCGATCACCCACCCCCCGCGCCGGCGAGTCGCAGGCTGTGTCTAGGCTGCGAGCCCTGCGAGCACCGGCGAAGCCGGCCCCGGCCTAGACACAGCCGAGCACGCCGGCAAGCTGGGAGAGATCGAGCAACACCATCCAGAGCCAGAAACCCTCCCCCCCAAACCCAAGCGCCCACACCAACTCAAGCACCCACACGAACTCAAGCACCCACACGAACTCAGGCGCCTGGACTCAACCCCACGCAAGCACGAAGCCCCACGCCCACACGAGCCCAAACCCCAGCACAAACCCCCGCTCTACCGCGAAGGAGATTCCGGTAGTCCCCTCTCAAACCCCGTGCGAGACTGAACGTCGTGCAGCCAGAGTCAGGGGGATCATGTCGCTGAAGATCGATCAAGATCACTCGCGCTTCCGCAACATCGTGCGTGGGCGCATCCGCAAGAACTTGCGGGACTACATCTCGAGCGGCGAGATGATCGGGCGCAAGGGTAAGGATCTAGTCAGCATCCCAATCCCGCACATCGACATCCCGCGCTTCACCTTCGGGCAGAAGCAGCAAGGCGGCGTCGGCCAAGGCGACGGCAAGCCCGGGGACTCGATGGGCGGCGAAGAGGGAGATGGCAAGGGCCAAGCCGGCTCCGACGCGGGCGAGCACGTGCTCGAGGTGGACGTCACCCTGGACGAGCTAGCGGAGATCCTCGGGGAAGAACTCGAGCTTCCGCAGATCCAGCCCAAGGGCAAGAGCGTCGTCGTCAGCGCGAAGGATCGCTACACGGGGATCCGCCGCGTCGGCCCCGAGAGCTTGAAGCACTTCAAGCGCACTTACCGTGAGGCGTTGAAGCGCTCGATTTCGACCGGCGTCTACGACCCAGGCAATCCGCTGATCGTTCCTCAGAAGGACGACAAACGCTTCCGCTCCTGGAAGACCGACACGGAGCCGGTCGCGAACTGTGTGATCCTCTACATGATGGACGTCTCCGGCTCGATGGGGGACGAGCAGAAGGAGATCGTGCGCATCGAGTCCTTCTGGATCGATGCCTGGCTGCAGAAGCAGTACCGCGGCGTCGAGAGCCGCTACATCATCCACGACGCCGTGGCCCGAGAAGTCGACCGGGATACCTTCTTCCACACTCGAGAGTCTGGCGGCACGATGATCAGCAGCGCCTACAAGCTGTGCAGTCAGATCATTGATGATCACTATCCCTCCGAGGAGTGGAACATCTACCCCTTCCACTTCAGCGACGGTGACAACTGGTCGATGGATGACACGCTGAACTGCGTCCAGCTGCTCAAGCAGAAGTTGCTTCCGCGCGTAAACATGTTCGCCTACGGGCAGGTGGAGAGCCCTTACGGCTCCGGCCAGTTCATCAAGGATTTGCGTGAGCACTTCGCGAGCGATGATCGGGTCGTCACCTCCGAGATCCGTGACAAGGACGCAATCGTCGGCAGCATCAAAGAGTTTTTGGGGAAGGGGAACTGATGCCTCAGTTTGCTATCAAGACCGGCATCCCGCGTTACCTGCGCAAAGAACAGCGTCGCATCGAGAAGATCGCCGAGGGCTACGGTCTCGACTTCTTCCCGGTGGTGTTCGAGATGCTGACCTACGATCAGATGAACGAGGTCGCGGCGTACGGTGGCTTTCCGAATCGCTACCCGCACTGGCGCTTCGGCATGGACTACGAGCGCCTGGCGAAGAGCTACGAATACGGCCTCTCGAAGATCTACGAGATGGTCATCAACAACAACCCGAGCTTCGCCTACTTGCTCGAGGGAAACAGCTTCACCGACCAGAAGCTGGTGATGTGCCATGTGTACGGGCACGTCGACTTCTTCAAGAACAACTTCACCTTCCGTGCGACGGACCTCGATAGCTCGGGTCGCGTCGTCGACCCAATCGCACGCGACCCGGACTATGAGCCCAACCGCAAGTGGATCGACAAGATGGCGAACCACGGCTCGGCGATCCGTCGAGCCATCGATCGTCACGGCATCGATCGCGTGGAAGAGCTAATCGACCAGTGCCTCAGCCTCGAGAACCTGATCGACCCGTGGTCGCCCTTCGTGGTGCGTGAGCGGGAACACCAGGCGAGTGAAGAGCCGGAGGCCATCGAAGTCCCGCGACTCCGCGCGAAGGAGTACATGGAGGACTTCATCAACCCCGAGGACTACATCGAGGGCCAGCGCAAGAAGCTCCTCGAGGAGCAGAAGAAGCAGCGCCAGTTCCCGCCAGAGCCTCGGCGCGACGTCCTGCGCTTCTTGCTGGAGCACGCGCCCCTCGAAAAGTGGGAGCGCACCGTGCTCGCGGTGATCCGTGAGGAAGCGTACTACTTCGTCCCCCAGATGCAGACCAAGATCATGAACGAAGGCTGGGCCTCCTACTGGCACAGTCGCATGATGACCGAGCAGGTGTGTGACTGGAGCGAGATCATCGAATACGCGGACAACAACGCCGGCGTGATGAGCACCGCAGGCAACCGCTTCAACCCATACAAGCTGGGCGTCGAGTTGTATCGCCACATCGAGGAGCGCTGGAACAAGGGCCAGTTCGGTCGCGAGTGGGATGAGTGCAACGACCTCGACCAGAAGAAGAACTGGGACCTTCGCCTCGGGCTCGGACGGGAGAAGGTGTTCGAAGTCCGAAAGCTCTACAACGACGTTACCTTCATCGACGAGTTCCTCACCCCAGAGTTTGCGCTCGAGCAGAAGCTCTTCACCTTCGACTGGTCCAACCGCAACGATCGCTGGGAGATCGCCAGCCGCGAGTTCAAGCAGATCAAGGAGCGGCTGTTGTTCCAGCTCACCAACGCCGGCAACCCGGAGATCGTGGTGGTCGACGCAAACTTCGAGAACCGTGGTGAGCTCTTGCTGCGCCATGAGCATCGCGGCATCGATCTGCGCGACGACTACGCCAAGGAATGCCTGAAGGCGTTGGTTCGCCTCTGGAAGCGTCCGGTCTGCCTGCTCACCAAGAGCGAGAACAAGGGCGTGATCTTGCGCTTCGATGGGAACGAGCACACCAGTCGCCAGACCGAGGAAGGGAGCAGCGCCGCAGCGACGGCGTGAGGCTGCCTCGAGTTTCGTGACTGAAGCGAGCAACGCCGGGGCGGAGAAGCCCTTCCAGAGGGATCCGAGCCACTGGCTCTTCAAGCTCAGCCCCGAAGAGTGGATTCAAGCTGCTCTGGTCGAGCTTCGCCGCGCGGAAGCGGCGCTCGCGGGCGCTCAGCTGCCGGCCGCCTATGCGGGGCTGAAGCGCGCCGCTGGCATGGCCCTAAACGGCGCGCTGATCCTGGAGCCGCGCGAGTGGGGGAGGAGCTACGTGGACCACCTCACGGCGCTTGCGCAGGACGCAGACGCCCCAGCTGCGGTGCGCGAAGCGGCGTCTCGCGTTGCAGGGCTGAAGGCGTCCCCCGGTGAGGTGGTGAACTTGCGCACCCCGAAGACCGAGGAGCGCTGGGTGGAGGCGGCCAAGACGGTGATGGCCCACGCTTATGCCGTGGTGCATCGGCAGCCGCACGGAGCACCGAAGAACCCGCACGGAAACGACCTCGAAAGTGATACGCGGGGAACCGCGGCGAAAGGGGATAGCTAGGTGAGAGGTCTGAAGAGCATCGGTTACGGCGCCTGCTTGGTCGCGTGCGCTGGGGCCTGTTCTCCCGCAGCGCCGGCTGAGAATCCGGAGCCGAGCCCGGCGGACACGACGACCACCAGCGCGACTTACTCGCCGCCGCCCCCTGCACCGCTACCGAGCGCTCCAGCAACGGGGCCGGGCAGTGGAGCGCCAACGCTCGGCGCAGGCGGCGCTCCTGCGGCGCCCTCCACGGGGACGCCGCCTGCTGCGCCGCCGCCGTCGGGACCGCCACCCGGGAGCTTGGCGCGTGGCGATGGAACTCCGGCGGATGCCGAGCTCGAGGCGGGGGACAAAGCCTACCTCGCCGACGACATGAAGCTCGCGAAGACGCACTACACCAAAGCGAAGCGCCTCGCGCCGAAGGACCCCGCGCCTCGGGTGGGTCTCTTGCGCGTCGCCCTCGCGGACAGCGGGGTCGCAACGGACTACGCGGCCGCGCCGAAGAACCCGAAGATCAAGGCCCTGGTTCGCGAGGCGGACGCCGTGATCAAGCTCGACCCGAACTACGGCCCGCCCCACGTCGAGAAGGGGCGCATGCTGTTGATCCTCGGGGAAGCGGACTCCGCGCTGGCCGCCCTCGGCCGCGGCGTTGAGCTCGCTCCTCAAGATCCCGAGGCGCACTCCGCGCTCGGAGTGGCTCGTCTCGCCCTCGGCAAGACGGAGGAAGCGCTGAAGTCCTTCGAGCGCGCCGTGGAGCTCGACCGGAGCAACCCGGACCGACTCACCAACCTCGGCACCGCCTACATGCTGAGGGGCAAGGTGGACCAAGCCATCAGCACCTATCAGCGCGCGGTGAACCTCGCGCCGAGTGATCCGCGCGCCCACGGCGATCTGGGCACTGCGTATCTCGCGGCGGGGCGCCCGAAGGAAGCCATCGGAGAGCTGAAGCGTGCGATCCAGCTGGATGAGCGCGCCACCTTTCTGTCGAACCTGGGCTATGCGCAGCAGCTGAGCGGCGACCTGAAGTCAGCCATCGCCACCTATCGCAAGGCGCTCAAGCTGGACCCGAAGCTCGGTTCCGCGTGGATTAATCTGGGGACCGCCCTCGCCAAGCAAGGCGACGTCGCCGAGGCGGAGAAGGCGTTCAAGACCGCGCTCAAGCTGGACCCGAGCGATCCGCGCGCGAAGGCCAACCTGGCGGAGCTCGAAGAGCTGAAGAAGCAAAAGTAGCCGTTTCAGCGTTTTTGCTCTTCGCCTCGCGAAGTCCGGTTCCATCGGAAAATAGGCTGGAAGGAAGCTCCAGAGAGCCCAGGCCGGGTTGGTCTCACCACGAGCCTTGACCGGGCCCCACGCTTGCCCGAGATTACTTCGCACACGAAACATCTCCTCCCGAACCATCCCGCCTCAGCGACGCGAATCGATTGAGGGGGACCGGGTTTCGGGGGTGAGGGTCCGCCGTGGTGGTGATGATGTCCGAAGTCGTGAACTCCGAGCTCGAGAGCTTGATGGCGCAAGCCACCGAGGACCAGCCCGACATGGATGGCGTGGTCGAGGCCATCCTCTACCTCTACACCGAGTCTCGGCGGATCACGAAGGGCCTGGCCGGTCAGTACGGGCTCACCGGGCCACAGCTCGCGGTGATCAAGATGCTCGAGCCGAAAGGGCAGCTCTCCTTGAGCGAGCTGTCCTGGAAGATCCGCGCGAAGAACTCCACGGTGACTGGCATCGTCGACCGCATGGAGCGCGAAGGCTTGGTGCATCGCCGCCGCTCCAAGCAGGATCGGCGTGTCGTGCATATTTCTCTCACGGAAAAGGGTCAGGCCCTCGCGGCGGAGATCACCATCGAGCCTGTGCAGATCTTCCGCACGGTGCTTGGGGAGCTCTCCACGCGAGATGCACGCGACCTCAAACGGGTACTGACCCGCCTCGCACAGCGCGTGCGTGAGCTGGTCGAAGAAGGCGCCTTACCCACGGACGGCGGCCTAGGAGAAGAAGATGGCTGAAGCGACTCAAACCGAACGCGATCCCGATGTCTGCGTGATCACCGCGGCGCTCACTGGCGTCCTCGCCAATCGCAAGCAGTGCCCTGGCATTCCCTACACCCCTGAAGAGATCGCAGACGAAGCGAAGCGCGCGTACGACGCCGGCGCCAGCGTGGTGCACTTGCACGCGCGCAACGACGACGGCTCCCCGACGTTCTCGCCGGCGACGTTCGCCAAGATCAAGGCGGAGATCCAGAAGCGCTGTCCCGTGATCTTGAACTTCTCTACGGGCACCATCCTCGATGATGTCTCCGATCAGTGCACCTACCTCCGCGAGTGCAAGCCAGCGATCGGGGCGCTGAACATGGGCAGCATGAACTACTCGAAGTACTCGAAGAGCCAGAAGCGCTTCGTCTTCGACATGATCTTCCCGAACAACTACGAAAAGATCATCAAGCTCTTGAGCGCGATGAACGAAGCCGGAGTGAAGCCCGAGCTCGAGTGCTTCGATACCGGTCACACCCACGGGATCTGGCCGCTGCTCGACATGGGCGTGCTCAAGCCGCCGTTTCAGTTCTCGTTCATCGTGGGCGTGCTTGGCGGCATCCCACCAACCGTCGAATCGCTGCAACTCCAGACCAAGATCATGCCCTCCGGCCACGAGTGGGAAGTCATCGGTATCAGCCACGGTCACTGGAAGATGCTTGCTACTGCCCTGGTTCTCGGCGGAAACATCCGCACGGGGCTCGAAGACCACCTGTACTTGCCGAACGGTGAGATGGCGAGGAGCAACGGTGAGCTCGTCGAAGTCGCGGCGACGCTGTGCCAGAGCACTGGGCGCAAAGTCGCGACGGTGGAAGAAGCCCGTAAGATCCTCCAGGTCCCCGACAACTGCTGAGAGACTCGAGTCATGGAAGCGCGTCCCTATAAGTTGCTCTTGGTCGCCGTCAGCGACGGCGTCTGCACCCTCACGTTGAACCGTCCAGAGCGCCGCAACGCCATCGGCGCGCCGATGGTCAACGAATTGCTGTATGCCTTGGAGGACGCCCACGCGGACTCCGAGGTGCGCAGCGTCGTGATCACCGGCGCCGGTCAGGCGTTCTGCGCCGGCGGTGACTTCAGCCAGATGACAGGCGGAGACGACGCAGCCGCCTTGCCACCCAAGGGCGACTACAAGGATTTGCTGCTCGCGCTGCTCAACACCACCAAGCCGATCATCGCCCGGGTCAATGGGCACGCGATGGGTGGCGGCCTGGGGCTCGTCGCCGCCTGCACCTTCGCCGTGGCGAGCACCGACGCCAAGCTCGGGACTCCGGAGATCAACGTCGGTCTCTTCCCGTACATGATCATGGCGGTGCTCGAACGCGTCGTCTCTCGGCGTCGCCTCACGGAAATGTTCCTCTCCGGAGAGCGACTGAGCGCGGACCAGGCAGCAGAGGTGGGATTGATCAATCGGGCGGTCGCCCCGGGCGAGCTAGACGCCGCTGTGGCCCACTACACGGCGATGGTCGCAAGCAAGAGCCCCAAGACCATCGCGCTCGGGCTCGAGGCGATGCGGGATAGCGAATCCCTGACGCTGGAGAACAAGCTGCCACTCTTGAGCGAACGCCTGCTCGAGACCCTGGCGACGGAGGACGCCCAGGAGGGGCTGATGGCGTTCTTGCAGAAGCGCGCGCCCGAGTGGAAGGGCCGCTAGCTTGAGCGACGGGGGTGACGGGGAGGGATCCTGCGGGAAAGACGCCGGAACCTCACGCATGCGTGAGCGCGTCCGCGAACTCGAGGCTCGGCGCGCAAGGGTGCGCGAAATGGGCGGCCCGGAGCGCATCGAGAAGCAGCACAGCCGGGGTAAGCTCACGGCTCGCGAGCGCATGGCGCTGTTCTTCGATGATGGCGTGTGGTTCGAGGTTGGCCTCCACGGGCGCACCATGGGGGCGGCAGGGGATGCGGGGCTCGTCCCAGCGGACGGTGTGCTCACCGGTTTCGGCAAGGTGGACGGTCGCATGGTGTGCGCCGCGGCCTATGACTTCACGGTCAAGGGCGGGAGCATCGGGCAAACCGGCGAAGAGAAGGTGACGCGCCTCCGGTCGATGTCGCTCAAAGGTCGCTGGCCCATGGTGTGGTTCATCGACTCAGCAGGCGCGCGCATCGATCCGTCGCACTCACACCCCGACACGCTCTCGCTCTTCGCGGGTTCCGGGCACCTGTTTCGCGAGCAGGTGATCATGAGCGGCGTGGTGCCTCAGGTCGCCGCAATGGTTGGCCCCGGCGCGGCGGGTACGGCGTACATCCCCGGCCTCGCGGACTTCGTGCCCATGGTGCGAGGCATTGGTTCCATGGCGCTTGCTGGGCCTCCTCTCGTCAAGGCAGTAACGGGCGAAGAAATCGACGAGCAGTCTCTTGGCGGCTCGAAGGTGCACACCCAGCTGAGCGGCGTGGGCGACGCGGAAGTCGACGACGACGCCCAGTGCGTCGAGCTCGTGCGCCGCTACCTGAGCTACTTCCCCTCCCACTGTGAAGAGGCGCCGCCCAGCCTGCCCGTGACGGATCCCATCGAGCGCCGCGCGGAAACGCTGCTCGACGTGATCCCGGATAGTCCACGGCAGCCTTACGATATGTATCAGGTGATCGATGCCATCATCGACCACGGAGAGCGCCTCGACCTCAAGCCAGGCTTCGGTCGCAGCTTGATCACGTGCTTGGCGCGCATCGGCGGGCGCTCCATCGGCATCGTCGCGAACCAGCCCATGGAGCTCGGAGGCGTGCTCGAGAATGACGCGAGCGACAAGGGCGCGCACTTCATCCAAGTTTGTGATGCTTTCGGGATCCCCTTGGTGTTCTTGCAGGACACGCCGGGCTTCATGGTGGGGAGCCGTGTCGAACACGCCGGCATCATTCGTCACGGCGCCAAGATGCTCCACGCGATGAGCGCCGCCACGGTCCCCAAGCTGACTGTAGTCGTCCGCAAGGGCTACGGCGCTGGCTACTACGTCATGTGTGGTCGTGCGTACGAACCCGATCTGCTCCTCGCCTGGCCTGGCGCCGAGATCAGCGTCATGGGCGCCGAAGGCATGCTCGGAATTGCCGGAAGGAAACTATTCGGAGGCATGGAGCCGCCTGCCGACGTGAAGGCGCAGATCGTCGAACGCTTGCAGGCCAACATCGACATCGATCGGGTTGCTGGCTGGGCTCTGGTTGATGACGTGATCGACCCTCGAGACACGCGTCTGGCGCTCGCGTGGGGCCTCGAACTCACAGCGCACAAACGCGTCGAACGCCCTGCGAAGAAGCGCGGCGTGATGCCGGTGTAGAGCGCCGCCTGGAGCGGCAGCGTTCAGCGCCTGGGCAGGCGAAACGGCTTTTCACCGCCGCGAATACGCACCGTGGCTGGCTGCTCGGCGACGATGCGGCCGGTGAAGCCCTGGAGACCGAATTCGGCGCCGTCGTCCTTGCTGTCGAAGCGCGCGCGGATCAAGTAGAGGCCCGGGCGGTCGAAGGTGCCGCGCGGGCATAGCTCCACGAGTCGGCTCACCACGCTGATGCTGCGGCCGGGGCCGAGGGTGGTAAATGCCTGTGCCTCGGGGAAACGCGTGCGGGGCTCCGGGATGCAACTCTTGAGGCCATCCGGGCCCATCACCTCGAAGCTCAAGAGCTCACGGCGGAAGTACACCACGAGCTTGCGGTCCTTGCTCGGGTTCTTCAGCTTCACCTGCACCGTCGCCAAGCGCTCCGCTGCGGCGTCGGAGCCGGTCTGCATGGTGAGCATCGGCTCGGGCGAGTCCCAGTCGCTCTGCTCCGGCTTGTCGTCTTCGTGGAGTGCGTCTTTCGACCAACCCGCATAGGCGCTTCTGAGTCCGAGGCCCTTGCCCTCCACCAACTTGAGGTGAGTCTCCTGCTTGGGCAGGTCAGCCTTCGCGCGGGGTTGCTTCTTCTTTCCGCGCCGGGGCCGCTCCGGAGGAGTGACGGCAAAGGGCGCGTCCAGCTGCTCCGTTTGCAGCTTCTTCCCGCCCTTCCAGGACGTCTTGAACTGCTTCGGCCATCCGAAGCGCGGGTAGACCACTGCGCCGGCCACCAGGTCCGTCTGACCTCCCGCGGCAAAGCAGTACAGGCGCGGATCGAATCGTTGCCCAAAGCGCTCGCCCGGACGTAGCACCAAGCTGAAGTCTTTGTCCGCGTGCTTCGGGAACAGTTCCGCGGGGAGACGACAGGTGCGGCGCTTCTTCTTGCCAGGTACCTGCACCTCGAACCACAAGAGGCGCGGATCTGCCGCCACGCGCACGGGGCGCTCGCCGACGTTCTTGATCTCGTAGCTCCAGGGCAGGCTAGGGCCGTGCTGCTTCACGCTCAGCTCCACCTCAGACGGGGCTGGGGCCGCGTCGGGTTGAGGCTCCGCGTCGGCTGGTGCGTCCGTCTTGGGCGTTTCCTCGTCGATGATCTTGGTCGGCGGCTCGACAGGCTTCTTCAGCGGCTTCTTCGGAACAGCGATAGCGTTCCCCGCCAGGAGGGCGGTGGTGACGAGGCCAGCAAGCACCAGGGGTCTCATGCTCCCGACGCTACAATGAGATTCGACGCTAGGCCACGCCTGGGGCGCGAGTTGTCAGCTTGGCGAAGGCGACGCGTCTTCGGTAGCTATCTGGAGGCACGAATTGGCTCTCTGAGCGGGGGTTCGGGGGGAGGTGTGGTGTGCGTGCGGTGGATCTCACCCCCCGATCGCGATGCCGAGTGGTGCCCTTCGCTGCATTCTGGGCGCGCTGTAGTAGCCTCCGCGGCCGATGACCGACCGAGCACCTGAAGGTTCGCTGAAGCTGCGTGGGCTCTACGCGATACTCGACGTCGACACGCTCCAGGCCCGCGATATCGGCGTGATCGATGCCGCCCAGGCGCTGCTCGCGGCGAGACCTTGCGCGCTTCAATTGCGCGCGAAACACGCGTCGGCGCGGGACAGCTTGGCGCTGCTCGAGGCGCTCGTGCCATTGTGTCGCGGCGCCGGCGTCCCGCTGTTCATGAACGATCGTCCCGATCTCGCGTTGCTCGCTGATGTCGATGGCGTGCATCTCGGCCAAGACGATCTCCCGCTGTCCGAGCTGCGTCGCTTGTGCGAGCTGACCGGGAAGCGGCTCTGGGTCGGGATCTCGACCCACGACGCGGAGCAGCTCGAACTGGTGCTCGCTCAGCGTCCTGACTACGTCGCCTTCGGCCCGCTCTTCCCCACGCAATCAAAGCAGAACCCGGATCCCGTGGTGGGGCTCCCGCGCCTCGAAGCGATGCACGCGAAGTGCCTTGCTGCGGGGGTGCCTCTGGTGGGCATTGGTGGCATCGACCTGGAGCGTGCGGCAGATTTGGCTTGCCGCGCGGAAGCGGGTGCGGTGATTGGACAACTATTCGCCGCTGGGCTCGGCGGAGTCACTGAGCGGGCAAGGGATCTACATCAACGCCTGGGCGGCTGAGTGAAGCTCAGCCTTACCGCCGCGCTCAGCCTTGCCGCAGCGTCGCGATCAGGCTCTCGACGGTCAGGGCGGGGGAGGCGTTCTGCTCCAGCGCCTCCATCGACGCACCCACAGCGGCATAGCGACGCGCGGCCTTCTCCGCGGCGCCCGGGTCCTTGCTCACGATCACCCGAGCGCGCTCTGCCAGGCTGTGGGCGAGGAACGCGAGCTCCTGGCGCAGCTCTCGGCGGTCCTTGTTGCGCAGATCGAGGCCCGAGATGGCGGAACCGAGATCGGGCGCCTGCAGCGCGCGCTTGATGTTCTCGACGAACTCGGCGCGCCGCTCCGAGAGCTCCACGTCGCTGAGCTCCAGGGCCTTGCTGGCGGAGCCTCCGGCGAACCGCGCCACCGCCGTGTCGATGCCTCTTTCCTCGAGGATGCGCGAGACGATTTGATCCGGCAGGGCGCCGAAGCGCAGCGCCAGGGTGCGTGAGCGGATCGTGTCGAGCATCCTGCCTGGGCTGTCGGTGAGCAGGATGAAGTGAGTCGCAGGCGGCGGCTCCTCGAGGGTCTTGAGCAGAGCGTTGGCCGCTTGGACGGTGAGCTCATGGGCGTCTCGGATGATGAACACCATCGCTCGGCCTTCGTGCGGCGAGTACCCAGCACGGCTCAGCACCACCTCGCGGATCTGCTGCACGCTGATGCCATTGCTCTCGGCTTTGCCGAGGGTCTTCGAGTACAAGCCCCGCGCCACCAGAATCACGTCGGGGTGCAGAGGAACGCACGGCTCTTCTGGGCTGAGGCTCAGCGCCCGCCGACAGGCGGAGCAGGCGCCACAAGCAAGCCCCTCAGAGGTCGGTTCACTGCAAACCAGCGCTTGAGCCAACGCGAACGCAGCGCGTTCCTTGCCCACGCCGTCCGGCCCTTCGAAGCGATAGGCATGGTGCACCTGGCCCCGAGCGAGCGCCAGAGTTAATATCCGTGTGGCAACGGGCTGGCCGAGGAGATCCGCGAAGCTCACCCGCCGCCCGCCCAAGACAACCCGCCGGACTCAATCACGCCGGGCCAGCCATCCACATAGCGAGAAGGCTCTCCAGGTCCGGATACGTCCACCCAGAACGGATGCCCGCTGCCGAACGGCCGCACGTCCACGTGAATGAAATTGTGGTTCGGGTAGTACCCGCAGCCCACGTCCTTGAGCTTGTGGCAGTATTTGAACAGATCCTCGTTCGGGACGCCGCTCATGAACAAGTCGAGGGCGCGCCCCTTCTTGTGGTAGCTGCCGTGCGCATCCCTACGGTAACCGCTGATCAAGTAGATGGGGTGACCGGGGTAAGCCAGCGCAAGCTTGTTCAGCAGCCACAACACGCGCGGATGCAGCAGCTTGACCCCGTGCAGCCATTCGCCGTCCTTCACAGCCTCGGCGTCGGGCTCGACAGGCAGCGGTAGCGAGGGGCGCTCCACACCCGGCGGACGAGCCATCACGCTCAGCCGATCGAGTGCCTCTGGGGCTATCGACCCGTCGCACTCGAGTAGCAGGAAGCGATCGGTCTCTGCGCCGTAGCGCCCGATGGTGATTTCCCGCGGCGTCGGCTCCCACGCGGCGCAAGGCCTGCGCAGCGGAGCGAAGGAAAACGGCTCCGATGGCGCGGGGGGCGCTTGCATGGCCCACGTGGGCAAGAGCTGCGGTCCCCGCCAGGGTGAACTCAAATCTTCGCCGTTGTGCGCCAGGGCTTGCGCCTGGGAGTCGCGCAACCAGGTCGGCAAATCGTCGGCTGTCGATTCCGTGGGGAGAAGCTGGGGGAGGTGGAGGTCGACGCCTGGAGTCGGATCAGCGTCACCGTCGAGCCAGACCAGGTGCAGGTCGCTCTTCAGCGCCCGTTCGCCGAAGCGACCATGCCAGAACTCATCGGCGGGGTGCCGCCGCTCGACCGCTGGGTTCACGAAGCGTTGCAGCAGCGGCGCCTCGGACCACGTCGGGAGACGATAGCTTTGACCTTCTCCCACGAGCCACGACGTGGCGCTGAGCGGTCCGAGATCACGGGTGGGTAGCGTCGGGCCACGCAACGCCTTCTGAGCGGGAGCTGCCCCGGCTGAACTGGCGAGGGCAGCGCAGGCGACCAACGCCGCGAGCTGGCGCGTAAGGCGCCGACTCGAGCTGGTTGTCACCGCACGCCTGTTCACCCGCCGAAACATGCGTTACGAGCGTAGGGGTCGTCAACTACGCGAGAGCGATTGCGGAATCGAACTCGCGGCAAAACCCGCGGCTTTCTGGCGCGAGAGCGCTGTTGACGCCGTGATAAGCTGCCGCGGAATGAACACTCGAGACTTGCTTGGTGCTGTCTGTGTTGCCGCGTGCGCTTTGGGCTGCTCCTCCACCTCGATCAATGAGGCCTCCAGCGGAAGCACCGGTGGTCAGGCCGGCACTGGTGGTGCGGGCGCAGGGGGCACTGGCGCGAGCGGCGGTAGCGGAGGCTCCGCTGGCAACGGCGGCGTGGGGGGGACTGGCGCGGCTGGGGGAAGCGGCGCGGCTGGAACTGGCGCGGTTGGTGGAACTGGCGGTGCCGCGGGCGCCGGTGCCACGGGCGGTCTTGCGGGCACGGGTGGTGCCAGCCTGTCGCTCAAGGACCTGCGCGCGTTGCCCGACGGTTCTGTGGACGCGACCGTAACTGGCGTCTACGTCACCTACGTGCGCTCCAACAGCTACCTTGTACAGGCGGTGCAGCCGGGGCCGGCAATCATGGTCTTCGAGGGCAAGGTGCCGACCGTTGTGCGGGGCAACAAGCTCGACCTCTGGGTGAAGGAACTCGGTAGCTTCAACGGCCAAAAGCAGGTCACCAGCCACGAGATCTTGACCAACGATGGCGGGAACTTCGACGTCGTGACGAATCTCGCTCAGACCATCTCTGCTGGCGCAGGCACGGCACTGAGCGAGGACTTCGAGAGCGAACTGGTGGCGATCAACAACGCGACGGTGGACACCGTCGGCTCAGCGGGCGGGACGGAGTACCGCGTTCTGTACGGAACCGCTCCCATCGCCGCACCGCTCTTCCTCACCCAGGATCCCGGACTCTGCGCGGGCGCCACCTTCGACTTCGTCGGTCCCGTATTCGACTGGACGACGGGGCATCAGATGCTCAGCGACCACGTGGCGGACTTCTCGAATATTGACACCTCCGGCTGCTCGAACTGAATCCCGGAGGAAACGAGGGTCAAGCGCCTGCGGCGGCCTTGGCGGCTTCGACCTCCTTGAGGCCGAGGCGTAGGAGCAGCAGAAACAGCTGGTAGGCTTCGTCCGCCTTGGCGTCTTCCCCTTCGAGGTACTCCGCGACGGATAGGCCGTTCAACACGGCGATGATCAGCGAGCTGATGGGGACGAGCTGGCCGCCCAAAGCGCCAGGATCCCCCAGCACGTCGGCCATGCCTTCCTGGACCAGCTTGCGGCTGTCCTGGTGGAGCGCAGCGGCACGGCGCTTGAGCTCTTCGTCACGCCGGGCGGATGCCCAGACCTCGATGTTGAGCCACAGGGTCGTGCGGTTCTCCTTCAGTGCGCCCCAGAGCGAGTTCAAGGCGCTCGTTGCGCGTCGAGCGGGGCTGTCGTCTTTGGGGGCTTGGTTCAGCGCCGCACGCACGCCATCGAGGTGGCGATGGTAGGTGTAGCTCTGCACTTCATGGATCAGCGCTGCCTTACTCGCGAAGTAGTAGTGGACGATGCTCTTGCGTAGCCCCAGCTCCTTGCCGATCTCTGCCAAGGTCGTGGCGGTGAAGCCTTTCCGCGCGAAACACTTCGCGGCCGCCGCTAGGATCGAGGCGACGCGGGGGTTGTCCCAGTCCACTGCTCGAGGTGCCGACTCGTTGGTTTCGGGCTGCTCGCTGACGCTGCCCGGCGTACTCGACTCATCTGAAGCTGACATGTTCCCCTTGGATTGATTCGCGCCGGACGGCACCGCATGTGGAAAGCGGGAAGCGCTACTGCATGCCGTCGGCCCCACGTTCGGCCGTGTGGTTTTCACTCAGGGGCGCTGGACTCGTCAAGGGCCAGCCCCTGATTCGATCACTATCTCGCGGGCTTCCGACCGTATAGCCGCTCCAAGACGCGTCTGAATTCAGCCGCGGGTTCGATCAAGCTCATCGGGTCGTGAGTGCGCCTTCCGGCGGCCTTGGCCTTCGCGTTTGCGACCGCGACGAACGCTTGAGTCGGCGCGAGACCTTCGCTGCACAGCAGGGCGGCGACGACGCTGACGCTCCGGCTCATACCGGCCGCGCAGTGGATCAGTACGTTCCCCGCCGCGATGCGCCGCCGCGCGAAGCGCTCGGCGATGCGCAGTGCCGCCTCGAACTCCTGCTCTCCGTTGCCTCCATCAGCGATGGGAAGCTCGAGCCACTCGGTCTCCTCCGCTTCGGGTCCGGGGATCGTATCCTCGGGGAATAGCGGCATGGGACACAGGGAAACGACTCCTGCGAATGGCGCCAGCTCCCCGGAGGGAAGCGGCCGGCGCACGCCAGCGAGGGCAGCTACGCCGGACGCGTAGTCGCCGAGGTAGAGGCGATCACGAATGGGCCACATGAATTAGACCCAGCAACTCGAGGCGGGAACCTGAGCGGTGGCCAGCTCGCAAGCGGCGCACCTACTTCTTGGCAGGGGCCTTGGCGTCCGCTTTGGGGTCGCTCTTTGGCGCCTTCGCGTCGGCCTTGCCAGGCTTGGCGTCCTTCGCGTCGGCCTTGTCGTCGTCGTCCTCGTCGCCGTCGTCCGCGTCGTCCTTGTCGCCGTCGTCAGCTGGCTTCGCTGCGTCAGCGGGCCCGTCCGACTCCTCCTCGTCCTCTTCGATTGTTTCGTCGTCGAGGTCGTTGGTCTCGGGCATCGGCGCGTACACCGGCTCGATGTTGGGGACGCTCGCGACCGCGCCTCCACCGCAGGCGATGGCCAAGGGGGAGCAAAGCAGCACGAAGAGCAAAGACGAACGCGTCATGGCCTGGAGGCTAACCAAAAGCGCCCCACTTTGCAGCCATTCTTTGGCTTGCCAGCGCGTGGCTTCGGCCGCTCGGAGGGCTACTCCTCTGCTTTGCCGCTGTGGTGCTCGTAGATGGGCATCCCGGCCTCTTTGGTCCAGCCCGGCTCGCCGTACTTGCCCTTCTCCCGATTCTCCCGGAACTCGACTTGCTTCGGGTCCTTTTCGTCGGTGCTCTTGGTGATCACCAGGAGCTCGTCCGCGAGGTACTCCCCGTGGGGGTCGTCGTTTGCCTTCTCTTTGCCGTCGCTCGAGCTGCCCACGCGAATGATCTGCTGCGTGGGTGGGTAGGTTTCGTCCCAGCGCTCGCGGATCGCGTGGGGGCCGTCCCGCGTGACTCGGTAGCGGCGCAGCCTGAATCCTGGGACTCCGCGCTGGGCCAACACACGCACTCCGCTCTTCAGCGCGGGATCTGGGCGTTCGATCTCGTCGTAGGGGATGGTGGTGAGGACGCGGCGAATCAGGGTCACTGTCTTCGCTGGGACCGGTCCGAGAATTTCCGCGCGGACTTTGCCTCCGCGCACGGTCTCATGCAGCACGATGGGGAAGCTCTGGTTGTTCTTCAGGCGGAAGTTGATGGTCGGGTACACCACCGTCGCGTCCATTCCCATCTTGATGTACGAGCTCGGGCGCGTGTGGGGGTAGCGTTCCGCCACCTCCAGCCCGGCAAAGAACGCAGCGCCGTGGAGCGTCCCCGAGATTTGGCAGGTACCGCCACCGATCCCGTCGACCAGCTCGCCCTGGGCGATGACGGCGGCCACTTTGTAGCCGGCGGCTTCGTCCCGCGGCCCCACGACGTCGTTGAAGTCGAAGACCTCGCCAGGCATCAACACGTGTCCGTCAAGCCGCGAAGCCGCTAGGCGCAGATTGAAGGTGCGTTCTCGCGCGCGCTGGGAACGGTCGTAGGGCGTTTCAAAGGCGCCCAGCACGTGATCGAATGAAACGCCTTCGAGTTCTTTGCTCACGCGACGCGGGCGCTGCTCTTCGAACACCACTTGAGCGCGATCTTCGCCATGCAGGAGCGCCGTGCGGAAAGAAGCGAGGGTCAAATCGACGTCGAGCTGCCGTCCCATCACCTCGGGAACCATCACGCGCTTCTCCAGATCCAGACGCGCGTCGACAGGCAGCCGGTCGAGCTCACCCTTGAGGGAGAGCAGGGTAGGCAGCGCCGAGTCGGTGTCGATGACGATGGGCACCGGGAGGTCGATGCGCTGGCTCTTGTCCCCGTTGCGCCAAACTCGGCGCATGGGGCTCGTGGGGTCCTGGGCGTCCCGCACCAGCTCGGAGAGCCGCACCTTGTCGATCTCGACTCCCAGGCGTCCGGGCTGGATCCGTTTTGGATCCTCGCCTGCGATCTCCAGCGCGAAGCGTCGTGTGACGTAGGTTCGCACTCGCTCCACGGCCCGCGACGTCGCCTGGTCGTCGAGGGGGAGTGGCTTGCCAAGTAGCCACACCTCGGGTGCCTGCTCCTTCACGTCGTCTGGCTTTGGGCCTTTGGGGGTGAGTAGGAGCCCAATAGCCAGCCCGGCGATCAGGGCGATTCCAAGGCTGAGCGCTGTCTTCACTGCGGCTCGGGGGATGTCGCGACCGGCGATGCGCATGAGCCCGCGCATCTTGAAAACGGGTCTGCGATCCGTCAAGCAAGCAGCGCTGATCAGCGGACCAACGGGCGTGCTAAGAACCAGCCGCAAGAACCCTGCTTTGGCCACAGCCGGGGCGGGGAGAGGCGGCGATCAGGCGCCGCCAACGAGCCAGAAGACATCGTAGTGCCGCGCCAGCCGGTAGACATGGACGACCAAGCCGCAGAGCAAGAATCGACCGCAGAGTCCGCTTCCGAGCGCTGGCCCACGCTGGTTCAGGAGAAGCTCGACGCCCTGCCTGCGCGCCCCGGCTGCTACGTCTTCCGCGACAAGAAGGGCAAGCCGCTCTACGTCGGCAAGGCGAAGAGCCTGCGTTCGCGCGTGCGAAGCTACTTTCAAGAGGGCAGCAGCGATGTGCGCGCCTTCATCCCGTTGCTGTTGAAGAGCGTCGCGGATCTCGAGACCTTCGTCACTTCCACCGAGAAGGAAGCCGCGATCCTCGAGAACAGCTTGATCAAGGAGCGTCAGCCGCGCTTCAACGTCAAGCTGAGGGACGACAAGGAGTACCTCACGCTGCGCCTGGATCTGCGTGGAGAAAACCAGGGAGGTCAGCGCTGGCCCCGCCTCGAGCTGGTGCGCCGTCCAAACGATGACGGCGCGCGCTACTTCGGTCCTTTCCATTCGGCCACGGCGGCACGCCGCACCTTGCACCTGGTGGAGAAGCACTTTCAGCTGCGGACGTGCAGCGACAGTGAGCTCGCCTCGCGGAAACGACCGTGTCTGCAGTATCAGATCAAGCGCTGTCCGGCGCCTTGCGTCTACGCGATCGACGAGGATCACTACTCGCAGCAGGTGCGATCCGTGGCGCTCTTCCTCGAGGATCGGCACGACGAGCTGTCCGAAGAACTGGAGTCGCGGATGTACGACGCGAGCCACGCGATGCAGTTCGAGCTCGCCGCCACCTACCGCGACCAACTCCGCGCGGTCAGCGTCGTGCGCCAGCAACAGCGCGTTGTGGTGGTTACCGATCGCGACCAGGACGTGATGGGGCTCTACCGTGAAGGCGACCTGGTGGAGCTCGCGGTGTTGTACATTCGCAAAGGGCGCGTCGTGGAGGCAGCAACCTTCTCCTACCCACGCCTCGAGCTGCCCGACGACGAGCTGGTGGCCGCCTTCCTGCGGGATCACTACGCGGAAGACGGGCCGGCGAACGCTTGGATCCCCGATGAAGTCTTGGTGCCTGTGCTGCCCGACGCGGCCGAAGGCGTCGCGGAGTGGCTCTCGGAGCGCCGCGCCGTCGTGCTCGAGGCGCAAGGTCAACGTGCGCGACGCTGCCAGGTGCTCGCGCCTGCTCGGGGACCTCGCCGCCAGCTGCTGGAGCTGGCCATGGACAACGCGCGTCATGCCTTCACCGAGAAGAAGCGGGCAGGGGAGGACATGGATGAGCGCCTCGGCCGCATCCAACAACGCCTTCGGCTCCCCGCTTTACCGCGCAGAATCGAGTGCTGCGACATCTCACACTTGGGCGGCCGGGATACCGTTGGCTCCATCGTCGCGCTGAAGGACGGAAAGCCGGACAAGGCACGCTATCGCTCGTTTCAAGTCCGGCTCGCATCGGAGGGTGACGACTACGGCGCGATGTATGAAGTGCTGAGTCGGCGATTTCTGCGAGGAAAAAAGGCCGCCGAGCAGGAAGCAAAGGATGAAGCCGCCACGGACACCTTGGGAAGCCGGGAGGCGGAGTGGGATCTGCCGGACCTGTTCGTGGTGGATGGTGGCAAGGGACAGCTCGGCGTGGCTCTCACTGCCGCCCAGGACCTGGGGCTGTTCAACCTGCCCATCGTGGGTCTCGCGAAGGAGCGAGAGCGCCCGGGAGAGGAGAAGGTGGTCGACCGCGTCTACCTCCCAGGTCAGAAGAACCCGGTCGCGCTCAAGCCCAACAGCCCGGAGCTCTACATGCTCGCCCACGCTCGAGATGAAGCGCACCGCTTCGCGAACCGGGGGCGTAAGCAGTTAGGTAAGAAGCGGCGACTCGGGTCGCAGCTCGATGACGTGCCGGGGGTAGGTCCGGTGCTGCGCAAGGCGCTGCTCGCGGCGTTTGGCTCAGTCGCTCGCATCCGACGAGCAAGTGACGAGCAGGTGCTGGCTGTGCGCGGAGTCGGCAAGAAACAGCTGGCTGCATTGCGGGATGTGTTGGGGCGTGAGGAAGAGCCGGCCCAGACAGAGGTCGAGGTGGGCGAAGCGGACCGAGCGCTGGATCCAGGGCTAGAGCCTGCCAACTCGGTTGACGCTGCTGACAACTAAGTTGGCACCTGGCAGGCGGCTGTTCCTAAGCGCCGTGCCCTCTCCCCCAAAAAAAGAAGTCGGCAAGCGCCTTGGGCAGTGTGTGCAAGGAGGCGCAAAAGGCCTCGAATCCCAGCGCGCGCGGGTTTGGGGGGGAGGTCCGCTGATCCAGGCGACTTACGGCGACTAACATGGCACGTGGGGTGCACAACTCCCCGCGCACCCTTAACCGGAGAGTGGCTGGGTCCATCAACACGGGTGGAGGCGTCGGGGAAGCCCTCGGCAAATCCGCGCGGTCGTCTGCTAAGAGCGGAATCAGACACCTGGGGCTGAGCACGTAGCTCGCCTCCTCGGCAGTCGTTGACAGCAATGGTCTCGAACACTTAGGCTGCCTCGCCAATGTTGGATCCGGCTGTGTTTTCGCAGCGTCAGGATCCGGTGGAGTAGCCAGATCAGCAGGAGCCAAGAGGTTCATGAGTACGCTTCCCAACGTCGAAAACACTGCTTCCAGTCCCCGCCGCCGTCGCCCCTTTGGGCGGTTCCTGCGCATGGGGCTGGGTGGGTTGGCCCTGATCGGCCTCGGTAGCGCGAGCACCGCAGGCTGTCTCGATCGCCCGGTGAGCCCCCTCAACCCGAACACGTCGAACCTCTTCGTCGACCAGATCACGCAGACCGCGGTCGATAAGATCGACCTGCTGTTCATGATCGACAACTCAGCGTCGATGGCTGACAAGCAGGCGGTGTTGCGGGACGCCGTCCCTGACCTGGTGAACCGCCTCGTCAATCCGTTCTGCGTGGACGGCGCGGGTGCGCTGGCGCCAACTCAGCCTACGGCTCCCGATGCCGACTGCCCGAGCGGCTTCGAGCGTGAGTTCCGCCCCATCAAGGACTTCCACCTCGGCGTCATCAGCTCGAGCTTGGGTGACGCGGGTGCCGGCTCCGTTTCCGGTTGCGCCGCCAACACGCCGCCTGAGGATGACCAAGGTCACCTCATGGGTACCCAGCGCCCCGGCCTTGCCGGTGACAACGGCTTCCTCAGCTGGGGTGGCGTCGGCGACTCGGGTCAGCTGATCAACGACTTCCAGGCCCACGTGTCGGCCACTGGCGAGTCTGGCTGTGGTTACGAGGCCTCGCTCGAGTCCTGGTACCGCTTCCTCGTGGATCCGGATCCGCCGGCGAGCCTGCAGCGTCAGCCTTGCAACGCGAGTGACACCGGCAACGCCTGCGTCGGCAAGGTGGGTACAGACGATGCCTTGATCGCTCAGCGTGCGGAGTTCCTGCGCCCCGACTCGCTGCTCGCGGTCATCATGCTGACGGACGAGAACGATTGCTCGATTCAGCAAGGCGGCCAGTTCTGGTTTGCGGCTGACGTCGATGCATTCGGCTACCGCCCGACCGCCACGTGTGAGACGGACCCGAACTCCAACTGCTGCTACTCGTGCGCTCAGGGCCAGCGAGACGGCTGTCCGGCAAAGGCTGACGAGTGCAAGGGACCACCTCTCGGCGGCGACAGCCCGAACCTCCGCTGCTGGGATCAGAAGCGTCGCTCGGGTATCGACTTCCTCTACCCCGTCGATCGCTACGTCGAGGGTCTGAGCAAGATCCAGGTCACCGTGGGCTACAACGGTTGCGATCCGGTCAAGAAGGACAACCCGATCTACAAGGACCTGAAGAGCGAAGGTCGCCCGACCCGCGACGCGTCGCTGGTCTTCTTCGCCGGTATCGTCGGCGTACCCTGGCAGGATCTCGAAGCCACCCAGGAGACTTGCAATGATGACCCCGAGGCGTGCCCCAACGCGGACGGCTCGCTCAAGTACCTGACGGCACCACAGCTCAGGTCTCTCAACCGCTGGGAGGCCATTCTTGGCACCCCCGTCGCGGGTGGCGATAGCGGCTGTGAAGCAGAGGACGTGAAGGTTCGCCACCAGTTCAAGAACCCGACCGACCCCTTCATGCAGGAGACGGCGTTCGCGCGCAGCGGCACCAACCCCTTCGTCAACGAGTCGCTACCCGGCGCCAACGGCCTGAACGGCAACGACTACGACACCTCGAACGCCAGCGGCGAAGCGACCGACCTCCAGTACGCCTGCATCTTCGACCTCACAGAGAACCCGTGTGACAGCGGCGCCTGCGACTGCGAGAGCCAGCGCGACATCGACGTGAACAAGCCGCTCTGCACGGGAGTGGGTCAGCAGAACAAGGCAAAGGGCTACCCCGGCACGCGCCTCTTGAGCGCGCTTGAGGGCTACGGAGACAACTCGATCATCGCCTCCATCTGCCCGAAGACGCTCGCCAACGGCGCGGCGGACTACGGCTACCGTCCTGCGGTGACGGCGATCATCGACCGCCTGAAGGAAGCGCTCAACGAGAAGTGCCTGCCGCGTAAGCTGCAGCCCGACTCCGAGAACCCGGATCCGAACCTGGCGGCGCAGGTGCCCTGCAAGATCATCGAGTCTGTTCCGCCGGAGCAGAAGGAGAACCTGAACTGCGCTCGCGCCGGTCGCGCTGACGCCGACGACGCCGTCATCAAGGCGGTGAAGGCGGAGCTGACGCGCACCGGAGTCTGCGGTGGTGACACGGGTCGCACCTGCGACGACTACCTGTACTGCGAGATCCTCCAGCTGACGGGCAACGACCTGAACCTCTGCCTCAACGAGGTGGCGCCCGCCGTCACCGGTTGGTGCTACGTCGACGAGGCGCAGGGCAACCCGGACTTGATCGCTCGCTGCCCCGCGTCGCAGCGTCAGGTGCTGCGCTTCTTCGGCGACCAAGCCGAGACGCCCGCACGCGGCGCGACGACCTTCATCGCGTGTAAGGGTGCCTCCTTGGAGGACACCACGGTCACCGCGCTGAAGTGAGTCAGGCCTAGGAAAGCAAAGGGCGGTGCGCTTCGGCGCGCCGCCTTTTTTGCGTTCGCGACGCCGCGATCGTCGCGCTCACACCACGGCGGACGGCGCGAGCGATCAGTGTTAAGCGTGCGAGCGGTGGGTGCTGGCAGACGCAAGATCCTGATCATCGAGGACGAGCCGCACATCGTGCTGGGCCTCGAGGATGCCCTGCGCTTCGAGGGCTTCGATGTCGTGAGTCGCAGCAACGGGCGCGGCGGTGTGGACGCCGCCAAGAGCGAGCGTCCCGACTGCATCCTGCTCGACTTGATGCTGCCGGACATGAACGGCTACCAGGTGTGTGAGACGATTCGCCGGAGCGATCCCGCGGTGCCGATTGTGATGCTCACGGCGCGTTCTCAAGAAGCGGACAAGATCCGTGGGCTGGACTCCGGCGCCGACGACTACGTCACGAAGCCCTTCAGCGTGGGTGAGCTCGTAGCGCGCATCCGGGCGCTGTTCCGCCGCTTGAACCGCCCGTCGGAGCTCCTGAGCTTCAAGATCGGCGAGACGACGGTGCATGTCGCGGCTCACCTGCTCGAGAAGGACGGAGCGTCGGAGAAGCTCAGCTTCTACGAGGTGGAGTTGCTGAAGTTGCTGTACGAGCGTCAGGGCCAGCCCGTGAAGCGCGAGGAGATTCTGGAGCGGATTTGGGGTGTCGAAGCGAACCCAACCAATCGCAGCATCGACAACTTCGTGGTCAAGCTGCGCAAGAAGCTCGAAGCGACGCCGAATCAGCCCGAGCATATCCTCACGGTATACGGCTACGGCTACAAGCTCGTCCCGTAGCCTCCAGCGCGGGATAACCGAGCGCTTGGTTTTGGGGGTGAGGGTACGCTGGCTTCGGCTTCTGGGATGCGCGTCGAGGCGCGTCGACTACTCAGCCAGCGGGAGCACATTGCGCGGATCGCACACCACGCTGTTCGAACTCTTGGCGATGGCGGAGCCCACCAGTTGAGAGATGTCCACCTTCGGCCGCACCCGGCGGATCTCCAGGTGCAGGTGCACATCGCCGGCGCTACCGGAGTCGCCGACGAAGCCGAGCAGCGAACCTTCGCGCACGTTGTCACCGGCTTTGAGCCCCGGAGCTGGACCGGCGAGGTGACCGTAAATCACCACGTACTCTCGCAGCTGACCGCCCTCGCGCAGCGCATGGCGCGTGACCACCGAGTTGCCGAATAGCTCGCCAACGAAGACTACGTCGGCGTCTCCAACCTGGTGTTCGAGGTTCACGAGACGCACCTCGGTGTTGCGACGCTGGGCCAGATCGATGCCGCCATGGCCTACCGCCTTGAGGTTCGAGCCGCGGCGTTGGTCTGCGTCGTGTAGGTGAAGATCGTAGCCACTCACCACCAGCGACTGGCTCTTCAGCGGAGGCACCGGATAGCGGTACTTGCGATAGTCAGCTGGGCGGTCGGGGCGCCTTGGGATCTGGTCGTAGACGACCCAGTTCCCCAGCTTGTCGCGATGCCGATTCTGTTCGGCGCCGAGGGGCTCGAGCCCGGGGTCGTCACGGGTGGGGACCGGGATGCAGACGGCGTTGTCCGGCAGCGTGCCTCGGGGGCATTGGCTCTGGAGCGCTTCCGGAGAGCCTGGGAGGGCCATCGCCGCCGCTTGCGCGCTCTGCCGTGGGACCAAGCCTCCAAATGCCGTCAAGGCGGCTGCCGCTATGGCTGTCCACACTGCTGCCGGAGTCATCTGCCAGTCCGGTATAGCCCGTGAACCGTGTGGATGCTTCCCGTGCGGCGCTGGAGTCGCAAAAGGTCGCATTGGGGCCCGACAGTCCATTGATTCAGATGCCGAGGGTTGATACCTGACCCCGAAGTGGCCGGTACCCTCACGCTCAGCCCTGCAGACGCGGCGGTCATCGAGACCTTCGTCGTGCCGCGCTATCTGGGACTCTTCGCGGATCTCGCGCAAGAGATGATGCTGGCGGGAGGCCCGGTGCGCATGGCGCACATCGGCTGTCGCACCGGCTACCCGGATCGTGAGTTGGTCGAGAAGCTCCCGGGGAGCGTGATCGTCGGCATCGACGCCAACGAACCAGCCATCGAGCTCGCGCGCAACAAGGCAGCCACGGTGACCGAGGCGACGCTGGACTACCGCATCGCGACGACGTTCCCCACGGAACTAAACGACGCCGAGTTCTCCCATAGCCTGCTGCTCCATCCGACGGCGACCGCGCATCAACGCCAGTTGCTGTTCAGCGAGCTGTCCCGGGTGCTGTACTCCGGGGGTCAGGCGCTGGTCGCGCTACCTCTCCGCGGCTCTTTCATCGAGGTCGATGATCTGTTCCGAGAGTATGCGTTGAAGAGCGATCAGGGGGACTTCGGCAAGCGCGTCGAAGGTGCTGGTGACGCGCGTCCGAGCCTCGAGTCCCTGGAGGAAGAGCTCGAAGCCGTGGGCCTGTATGACGTGGACATCGAGGTCCGACAGACACACCTCGGCTTCGATAGCGGTCGCGCCTTCGCCGAAGATCCGGTGACGCGGCTGATGTTGGTGCCTGAGTTCGAAGCGACCCTCGGTTTGGATCAGCTCTCGGCGCCGCTCCGCTATGTTTACGATGCCATCGACAAGTACTGGTCTGAGGGCAAGTTCGAGCTGACGCTCAACATCGGTTGCGCCAGCGCGCGCAAGCCTTGAGCCGCGCAGCGGGAGGGCGAGCTCAGTAGCGGTACTGCCAAATCAGGTCGAGCGCCGTGCCGGTGTTGCCGATCTGAGTGCGCAGCGACCAGTTGGGCAAGAAGCGGTAGTCGACGGTTCCGGTGAAACCTTCCTTCACGGTGTCGTCAATTCCGCTGTTGTCGGCTGCTTGATAGGTGCCTTCGAAGTAGACCTTGCTGCTCGCCCGATAGGCTGCGGTGTAGGAGGGGGCAGCCTTGGAGGTGGCGTCGGCGCGCAGCTCGACGCCGCCGAGGGGCGTATCCGCGAGGAGTTCGTTCAGGCCGATGGCGGCTACGCCGCCACCGATGTTCACCGCCGCAGAGCCGGTGCCGCCGCCCGCGTTGTCCGCGCCGGCGCTGGTCTGCTGGGTGTCTTCACCCGTGGTGCTCACGCCGCCTAGCATCAGCGCGATGATTTCGGGTTCGGGTCGCGGTGGGTCGCTGCGCAGGCTGAGCTCGGCGTGCTTCAACGTACCGGCCACGTCGACGTAGATGGTGGTGTTGTCCGCCGCGCGCCAGGAGGCGGTGGCGTTCAGGTGTGGATCCGTGGGATCTCCCGTATCGAAGCTGATCAAGCCGCGTTCGATCACGAAGGCTTTGCCGAGCGCCGGAATGCGTCCGCCGGGCACTAGCTCGATGAAGCCTTCGAGGGAGGGCTTGGCCTCGAGTCGCAGCGTGGGTTCGCCGCGCACGTAGACCTCCATGTCACTGCGGGTTACCCGCACTTCGCGACCGAGCTTGATGGGTACGAGCCAGAGCGTGGGCTTCTCGTCGCTCTTGCGCTTCGGTTCACGCAGCAGCTGGGCGACTTGGATGTCGGGGTTGTCGTCGATATCGTAGACCGACCGCGACGACGAACGCGGCAGGCGGGCCTCCAGCCGTGGGATATCCAGCTCGAGGCGCATGCCCTCGGGGATCTTCTCCATGCGGAAAGTGGCATAGCCCGTGCCCGTACCCTGGTTCACGCCTTCGAGCAGCAGCGGGACGGAGTCCATGCGCAGCCAGCCTGCGCCCCGGGTGAGCTCCAGGCCGCTCATGTAGAAGCGGGAAGTGCCCTCGACGTTGTCGACGTCGGAGCGCACCTTGGCCTTCAAGCCTGAGAGCTCGATGGAGGTCCCGACCCCGTCGCTCTTGGCGTCCACGGAGAAGCGCACGTCTTCGAGCTCGAGCCCCAGGGTCGTGATTTGAAGCACGCCATCGTGAACGTTTGCGGAGCCATCGATGGTTCCGGTCCAGCCAGGACCTTCAGCGTCTGGACCCTGTTCTTGGCGCCGTAGGATGGCGTGGAACTTCCCATCCACGCGGCCGCTCACCTGCGTGAACATGCGATCCAGGAACGGCTGCAACACGACCGCGTCGTAGTTCGATGCGCTCAGGTCGACGCGCACGCTCGCGCGTTGGTCCAGCGCCGGGAATAGCTCGACCCACTCGAGCCCCGTGCGCACGCTCGCTTCGAGGTTGCCCGCGGCGTCGCTCAGCTTGAGTGTGGCGTCCGCACGTTCATTATCCGAGCGGAAACTAATGGAGCCTTGCCCCAGGCGCACTCGATCCAGCACCGGGTCCTTGACGCGTACGCTGGCGACCACGAGGGCCTTGCCCTTCGCCCGCTGGGCGCTCAAGCTCCCGGTCAGCTTCGCTTGGATGAAGTTGTCCGAGAAGGGCGGGAAAGCTTCGATCGGTAGATCTTCGAGCTTCAGCGTGGCGCCGACTTGCCACCAGTCTTCGGAGACCGAGCGTCCCGCCTTGATGTCTGCCCAGCTCGCGTTGCCGGAGCTCTTCCCGAGCGCGACTCGTCGACCCTTGACCTTGACCTCGGCGGAACCATCGAAGTCGCCTGTCTTGGCGACGTAGTGCGCGCGTACGACGCCGTCGAGGGGCTGCGCGAGGCGGCTGCTCTCCGGCTTGATGCGGGAAGCGAACACCGCTGCCTCGACCTCCGGTTCCGCAACGCTTCCGCGAAAGCGCACGTCCGCGGCGACGCTGCCTTCGAAGCCTTCTACGCGCACCTGCTCGGGCAGCTGTCCTAGGCCGCGGTCCGGTACGGCAAGGCGCGCATCGATTGGAGCGTTTGCGAGCATGGACAGCGCCTGCTTTGCGTTCGAGCGAATGAGGCGCTCGAAGTCGAGACCGACACCGCCGCTGAGCACGGCGAGCTCTTCCGTGCGGTAATATACACCGACCGACGCGCGGGTCTCGCCCGAGTCTCCGTTCGCCTTTCCGCTCGTGGCGACGTCGATCTCTTTGACGCTGTAGTCTGTGCGCTGCTTGTCCTTGCCCTGGGTGTGAAAGTCCACTTCCAGGCCCTGAGTGCCTGCCATGAACGTCACGTCCGGGAGCTTTTCCGGGTCGCTGCGTGTCGCGTGCAAGTTCACCGCGGCTTTGCCGCGTACTGCGTCCACACCCTGGTTCTTCAACGCGATCTCGAGGCCACCCAGGTTCAGCTGATCGGCGTTCACGTACAGGTTGCCGACCGCGCGCTGCCAGGCGCTGGCAGACATCGGGTCACCGTCAATGCTGCCCTTCCAGGTCCCCCGCACTCCGCCCCAATCGGCGACGATCACCTGTGCTCCGCCTTCGACCCGCGCATCGTTGAAATCCGAGCGCACCATCAGATCGATGCCCTGGATGCCCATCAGGCTGCCATGGCCCAAGGCCACGGAGACGTAGCCCGCGGATGCATCTTCCTTCAGATGCACGTTCGCGTCGACGTTCAGGGTGCCTTCGAGCGTATCCCTGGGGAGACCGATCGCGCGGGAGAAGGTGGAGAGGTTGACGCCACTGCCTCTTAGGTTGGCGCGGAGCTCCTTGCCCGCGAGCGTCGCAGAACCTTCGAGCTTTCCTCCAGCGCCGGTGACTACGAGGTTCTTGAGGTCGACGCGCTTGCCGAGGATGTCGAGGCTCGTCGCATGGCCGGTGACGCGCGTGTCGTCTCGCTCGATGCTGACCTTCAGCTTGCTGAGGGTCGTGCGCTTGTTGCCGCGCAGGGGAGGCGTGAGCTGCGCCTCTGCGACCACCTTGGGGCGGAACTCGCCGGAGAAGCTGGCCTTGAGCTTCGGCTTCAGGAGCAGACCAGTTGCGCGACCGGAGAACTTCTCGAAGAACAGCCCCGCAGAGCGAAAGCCGCCTCCGCTGACGGTGGAGGACACCGTCAGCGCTTCGGGTTTGTTCAGGGGGCCGCTCACGGTGCCGTTGAGCTTCGCGGTTCCTACCTGTACCGCGGAAACGCTCAGGTGGTCGCCGGTTGCCGAGACGGCTGCGTTGATGCGACCGTCTGCGATGGTGCCTTTCGCGCTGACATCAAGGTAGCCACGCACGTACGGCCGCAGCCGAGGGGAGTCCGTGAGGGCGAAGCGACGCGCGTGGACATCCAGGTCGATGCGACCCGCTGGCGAGATCTCGAAATCAGCGCGGATTGGCACGCCTGGCTCGTGGATGTTCGTCTTGCCTCGAAAGCCCTTGCTGTCGAAGGTGCCGTTCCAGTCGGCGACTGGGATGTCGATGTCAGCGATGCGCGTGGCCTTGGTCGAGCCGTTCACGTCGACCACCACCTCACCCTTGCGGTTCCAGATCTCCAACGTGGTCGACGCGTCGATCTTGGTCGCTGGGGCGTCTGGCCAGACCGCGCGCAAATCGACTTGCTTCGCCTTCACGTCGAGGTTGGCGCCGAGTTCGCCCCCGATGCGCACAGGCCCCGTCGCCTCGATGGTCGCGTCCCCGATGCTGAAGTTCGCTTTGGTCTGGAGCTTGGGTAGCTTCCCGCTTGCCGTGATCCGCGCGGTGACTGACTGGTAGAGCGGCCAGTCGGCGAACAGCGCGCGTACGGGCTCGGGTTCAGCGCGGGGTAACTCGATGCGTGTCTCGAGCTCGCCCCCGTGCGCCTTGATGAAGGCGCCGATCTGTACGTCGCCGAGCTGCCCGTTGAAGTTGCTCCACACGGCGCCCGGAGAGCGGATGTGGAAGTCCCCCGTACCAACGGCGTCAGCGCCGAGCAGGCCACGCAGCGTGGCGCCGAAGCGCTGCACGTCGATAGCCAGGCCTTTGGGCGTGGCGAGCAGGGAACCCCGGGCACTCGACAGCGAAACCTCGGCAGTCGGCAGGTCACCGATCTTCCCGCGCACGTAGCTCTGCCCGAGCTCGATGGTTGGGATCCACACCCGGATGTAGCGTGGCGCCGAAGTGCTGGGCGCTTTCGGCGTGTCGCTCGGGCGGACGTTCATGGCGTTGACCAGGCTGGGCGTGCCATCCGCATCCGGGATGATTTGCCAGGTGGTCCGTTCCGCGCGGATATGGTTCAAGACGAGCGTCGTCTTCGAGCCGCCGAATACGCCGTCCCAACCGAGGTCGACCAAGTTCGCTCGGATGCGGACTCCGCTCAGCGTGACGACCTCGCGTCCACTGGTGTCGATGAGCCGTAGCGTGTCGATCTCCAAGCGTTGAGGCGAGACGTGACGTAGGCCCTCCACGCGCAGCTGCCCTTGCATCGAAGCCGCGTAGCTCTTCTCGATGGTCTCGGCGACGACACGGCGCGATGCCGGCAAATCGACGTGCAGGAAGAAACCAGCGCCCGTGGCGGCGGTGAAGACCACGCTGGTGACGAGTCCGGTCCCAAGCCCAGTTAGCCACTTGCGGAGCCGCATCCGCCGCAGCGCCTTGGCCGGCTTGTTGTTGGATGGAGCAGGGCGCTCCGAACGTCGCTTGGCGGGCGGGCGCGAGGAGGGTTTGCGTTTCCGCGGAGCAACGGGCCTGGGGTCAGGCGGCGCCGTGAGCGTTTCATCCAGCTCTTCGGGGGCCGCGTGGCCGTTGCCCCGCGGCGCTTTTCGGCCTTGCACCTCGCCGGTTGCTCCTGGCGGCGTGCTGGCGAGCTCGGCCTCGCCGCCGGGCTCGGGAGTCTTTCCGCTCTGCGCCATCAGAACGCCTCGCCGAGCCCGAGGTGAATGGCGATTGGCAGCCCCAGGATGGTCCCCGGGTTGCCCTCTTCGGGGCGCGGATTCTCGGCGCCGATTTCTTGTGCGAAGGGCAGGCGATAGCCCACATCCGCGCGGATCGGCCCAACCGGAGTCTGGTAGCGCAAGCCAGGCCCCGCGGAGAGGTGCGGGAAGTCGAAGCGGATCGAGGCGACGTCCGTGGTGACGTCGGAGCCGTCTAGGAACAGCGCGCCGGCGAAGTCCCCTGCGATGTCGAAGCGCACCTCGAGAGACGCCTCCCACAGCGTCAGGCCGCCGAGGGGACGCTTGCGCGTGCAGCGGGTGGGGAGCGGATCCGACATGCAGTCAGTTTCGTTTGGGATCAGGAAGCCCAGTACGCCGTGGGGGCCAACCCCTCGATAAGGGTAGCCGCGATTGGAACTCGGTCCACCGGAGAAGAACCCGCGAAACAGCAGGATTTGCTGGTCGCGGATCGCTGCGGGATCATTGACGTCTGTGGTGATCCGCGACTCGTAGTTGGATGGAAAGAGGAACCCGAGGGTGGTGCGTGTGGCGAGAACGACGCGCCGAGAGAGGGCCTTGTAGAGGTTGAGCTCGGGCCGCACCCGTACGTCGGACGCATCGCCGCCAAAGACGTGCCCGGCCACCTGCACGGTGCTGCGGAACACCGCGCCGTTGTGAGGCGCCAGCGCGTTGTCCCTGAAGTCGACGATGAACAGCAGCTCGGGGAATGACACCACCACGGAGTCCACGCCGTCGCGCAGCTGCTTGCTGTTGTAGGAGAAGGGGAAGCTCGTTTGGATGTTGTACGAGGGCTTGACCAAGAAATGCTGGCGCCAGAAGGCGCGCTCGAGCGCTGCGCTCCCACGCACCTCGTTGAAGCCAACGATGTTTGATTGCTGATCATCGGTCTCGCCCTCGTAGAGCAGCGGATATCGCAGGAACTCGGCACTCAAGATGCCGCGTGTCCTGCCTTCGATAAACGACGGCTGGCTCAGCTCCGCCCGCACGGTCAGCTCGAAGAGCAGGCGCGTGGGGCCCTGAATGGGCGATTCGCTGCTGGGGACGCGCGTCGGGAAGTAGACGACGCCTGGCTGAGCATCGATGGAGAAGCGGCGTAGTCCTCCGAGGAAGTTCCGATGCTCCCAGCCGGTTCGCAGATGATTCGACAGGCGTAGCGAGTCGAAGATCATGCCGCCGCCGAGCCGCAGCGTCCGCAGCTGCGTCGGCTGCACGACGATCGTGATGGGCACCCGACGGGTCTCGGGGTGCGTGGTGTCCTGGCGAACGTTCACCGTGGCGAACACGCCAAGTGCGATCAGCGCGTCTTGCGCGGCCTCGAGATCGGCGTGGGAGTAGCGCTCCCCTTGCTTGATGGAGATGGTGTTGCGTAGCTTGTCTTCAGGCAGGTCCCCGTTGCCCTGAATGCTGATTGTCCCGTAAATCGCCAAGGGACCGGGCTTGACCACGAAGATGGCGTTGGCTTCGTGCTTCGCGATATCGACCTGAGCCTTGCCGTCGACCTCGACAAAGGCGTAGCCGCGATCTGCTAGCGCCTTACCCAGGCCCTTCTTGGTGGCTTCGAAGGTGGCTTCGTCGAAGCGCTCGTTCTGCTTGAGCTGAACGGCCTTGAGGGCTTCGACGCTGATGTCGACAGGGATGTCCTCCAGGCCCTTGATTTGAATGTTCTTGAAGATGACTGGGTCGCCCTCTTCAACGCGTATTTCCACGCGGACATGACGCTCGTCGGTAGGGATCACTCGCGCGGCGCTGACCTTCGCCTCGTAGTAGCCACGGGCGCGGTAGTAGCGTTCAATCCGCTTCAGATCGCGGGCCAGAACGTCCTTGTCGTAGACCTCGTAGTCAAAGACGACGCCCTGCCAAATTCCCAGAAAGCGCGGGCTCTCCGCGGTCGCGAGGCCGTCCAGCACATCGTCGGCGTCGACCACCTGGGCGTTTTGCAGCTCCACGGCGTCCACCACGTCGCGCCCGGCGGGGTACGACTTGGCGCATCCCAGGGTCACACACACCCAGCCGAGCACCCACACAGCGCGCAGCCAGCTACGCCACACGTGGCGCAGCCTCGCGCTAACCAGCGGAGCTTGCTGGTGGGTGGCTGCGACGAGGGAGCGGAGCATCGGCGACGAAGCGTAGTACGGGGCACCGCATCGGCGACGCGAAAGGCAAACGCTTTCGCGCGGTTTCGACCGACAAAACGCCGGACGGGAGCCGGTTTCGGCTCCCGTCGTCTCGAATCGAGGCGCATCGAGGCGCTGAGTTGGTTCGCGGGTGGACGACCAGCGCGCCTCACCCCCGAAAAAACGAGCGGCTGATTACTTCTTCATGCCAGCTTACTTCTTCATGCCAGCTTACTTCTTCATGCCAGGCAGCGTGCCGGGCTCAGCGGGCTTCTCGATGTACTCGAACTTGTCCATCGTCAGCACGCCCATGATCGGGTCCGCTTCGGTGCCCGTGGTGTGACGGGTGTACGTGGTGCCGTAGTTGCCAGTCACCTTGACCTTCGCGCCGGCGGCGACGATGGGATTCGGGATCGTGACCTGGAAGCGCACGTCCTTGTACTCCTCCGCGTCGTCCTTCTTGTACTGCTCGATGGCGTCGTAGATGTTCGCGAAGTTCGACGCCCAGCCCATGACCTTGATCGAGTCCTTCTCGGTCGCGTCCTTGGTGTCACCAATCCAGAAAGCGGGAACCGGCGGCTTGCAGTCGTCGGGGTCGCCCTTGCCGGTCTTGTGAACCGCGCACTCGGGAGCGTCGCCCAGGTTCGTCTTGGTGATGTAGCCCTCGATGGTGATGGGCTTGTCCGAGACGTCGGAGTTGTGAACGCGGCTGCGCAGCGAGTAGCTCGCGCCCCAGATCGTGTACGCATCGCCGTTCTTCACCGGCTTCTGCGGGACGTTGGGCACCGCGGGTAGAGAAGCCGTGACGCCGCTCGGCGCGCCTCGGGGCTCGTAGGGCTTGTCGTCACCACCGCACCCCGTGAGGGCCGATGCCGCCAACAGGGCGGTGAGCGTGACGAGCCATGATGCACCACGGGGGATCACGGAGAAGCGAGGAGCGATGAGAGAAGCGGCGCTACGCATCTGGTTCAGTACCTTCCTGTCAGTCCCTGAGCTCTCTTGTTGTGAGCACGGCACGGCTATCATGCTGCCCCCTTCCGCTGCAAGAACGCGCTCTTGCGAGGTTCACCCCTCACAGCGTTTCGCCCTGGCGGGCGAGAAAGGTGTACGACATAGAGAGCCGACACACTGAGTGCAGGTCGTACCGCGGAACCTTTCGGGAATCACCGGGGATTGAATCAAAGTTTCATTGGATTTCAGCACACATGGAAGCTCGCACCGTCATCGTAGGTGATGTCCACGGCTGCTCCGAGGAGCTCGCAGCCCTCCGAGAGCAGGTGGGCGCTGCGCCCGGCACACGCTGGGTGTTCGTAGGCGACCTGGTGGCTCGTGGGCCGGACACCCTTGGCGTGCTCCGTCAAGTCCGCGAGCTGGGGGCGCGAGCCGTGCTCGGGAACCACGAAGACCGGCTGCTCAAGGTGCGGGATGCACGGGCGCGGGGCAAGAAGCCCCCCCATCTCGGGCCGAGCCATGCGGACGTCTACCAACGCATGTCGGCCGCCGACTGGGAAGTGCTCGACGCGATGACGCCGTACCTGGAGTTGCCAGAGCACGGTGTGCTGGTGGTCCACGCGGGCATCGACCCGCGGCTGGAACTGACCGAACAACGCCTGGACGTGCTGACCCGCATGCGCAGCTGGGAGGGAGGGCCCGCAAAGCGACAGCCCAGCGACCGTTTCCGGGAGGAATCTTGGGCGGCTAGCTACAGCGGGGACCGCCACGTGGTGTTTGGACACAACGCACGCCTCGGTCTGCAACTCCACCCTCACGCGACGGGGCTCGACTCCGCGTGTGTGTATGGTGGTCGACTCAGTGCGCTGGTGCTCGAGCCTCACGAGCGGCCGCGAACGGTGAGCGAACGCGCCTCGCAGATCGTCTCGGTTCCTGCGCTTGCTAGCTATTTCGCGGTCTGATCGAAGGCAGGCAGTGCGCGCTTCAAGCCGCGCATCGCGTGACAGCCATCGCCGATCAGGTCGAGGTAGGTCTGCACGCGCTCGCTCTTGATCGCGTCGAGCTGCTTGTAGGCGCTGTCCTGCTCGAGGCCGTCGAAGACGCGCTTGAGATCCCAGGCCAAGGCTCGTAGCGCTGCGTCGAGGCGCTTACCTTCATTGGTCGTGGGGTCGTACAGCTCGAGCTCCCGAGCGAGCCCCAGGGTCTCAGCGCTGTGCCCGAAGAACTTCAACTCCTGGACCAACAACAGGCGAGCAGCCGGGGTGCCCTGGGTTTGCGCGTCGAGGGCGTTGTAAGTGGAGCGCTCCAAGGCAATGCGCTTGAGCAAACGATCGAGCTCCGGGGCGACGCCTTGCGGCTCGGCCTTGACGCTCGCCTCCAGGCTCAGCGCGGCCTGCATGAAATGCAAACCGCCGCAGTGGTGCCCGTAGATTTGCGTCTTGTTGCGCTTGGCTTCGAAGAGCGGTGTCCCGTTCGCAAATGCGCGTTCCGGTGCCCCGCGGTAATCCGCGATGAGCTGGGTCTGCTTACTGAGCTGCTCCCAAACGACCGGCGCGAGTCGCGTCGCTCGGTTCTTCCCCTTCGCGGTTCGGGTCAATAGGTCGAGCAGCCATGGCGAGTCGATCCACTCTGGCTCAGTCGTCGGATCCTTCGCGTCTCTGAGGGCCTGATCGATCAGCGTCTGCAGGCTGATTTTACGGCCAGTCTGCGTGGTCAGCTCACGGCTGGGGCTCACACCAACCTGAAGCAACACGTCCACGATCAGGTGTGGGTGGGGCTCCGACGGTGCAGCCGGGCTTCCGGGAGGAAATTGCCACGTGGGCTTCCCGCTTGCCCCAGTGTCCAGAACCAGAAGTTTAGCGATGGCGTCCACCGCGTCTTGCCCATCGGAGGCCTTGAAGTCTTTGCCAAAGGCGATCAAACCATGGGCCATCGCCCAGGGACTCCCGGCGTCGCTTGCGCCCTTCCGCACCCGATCACCGATCGCATCATGCAGCGCCTGAACGTCGCTCGCTTTGAGTTCCTGAGCTTGGGGGGGAGGTGCGCTGGTAGTCCCTGTGGCGGCGCTCGTGGTCGCGCTGCTCGGCGGCGAGGCACTGGGAGTGGCGCCGTTCGACTGACTCGCGGTCGCCGAGCTGCTTGGACCGTACAGAGTGCCTTCGTGTTCGTGGTGCTTGACCTCCAGGTAGACCCCAGCGGCCGCGGCCCCGACCAGGATGTAGAGCACTCCCTTGCTGCGTTGGTTCACGGTGATAGTCGATTCGAAGCGACGCCACGCAATCCGCGCGGCCTGTGGCATATATCACAGCCTGTATGGCTCGAACCCTCCGCGTCTTCGTGTGCCCACTTGCCGCCGGGGAGCAACTGCTGGACCCCGATGCGGCCCACTACGTCGCCCGCGTGCACCGCCTGGCGGCGGGCGAAGAGCTGGTGCTGTTCGACCCCAGCGCCGGGACCGAGGCCGTCGCGACCCTGCTCGAAGTCGGCAAGAAGCGCGTGCGCGTGCGCGCCGAGGAGCCCCATGAGGTGCCAGACATCGGGTGCCTGCCTGTGCGCTTGGTGCAGGCGATGGGCAAGGGGGACAAGCCCGAACGGGTCGTCAAGGAGGCTACGGCTCTCGGCGTGAGTCAGGTGGTGCTGCTCGAGAGCGAGCGTGGGACGCCGCGAGTTGCCCACACCGACGGCCGGGCCACTCAGCGAAGGCGGCGCCTGGAGGCTTCCGCGATTGATGCCGCACGGCAAAGCGGTCGACCACGCATTCCCCAGGTCATAGGCCCGCTGGCGCTGGAAGACTACTTGGGCGAGGTGACGGAGCGTTGCCTCGTTTTGGATCCTCGAGGTAACGTGGGATTGCTCGACGTGCTAGACGAACTCTCGCCAGACGCCGACGCAGCTGTGGAGATCTGGATCGGACCCGAAGGCGGCTTCGCGCCCGCTGAACTCGAGCTCTTGGAGGCGCGCGGCGCGCGGCGGGTACGCTTCGGGCCGCTCGTGCTGCGTACCGAGACGGCGGCTTGTGCGGTGCTCGGCGCCGCGCTGGCCTGGGTCCAGCGCTCTTTCGCTCAGGCCACTCGACCGTAGTTCGGCGGGGGCGGGGTGCGATCCCCGAAGCGGGCGGCTTCCTCCAGGCGGGCCTTCGCTTTGGGGCTCTGCATGCTGCAGGTCGCGTGGAAGATGTAGACCGCGATCAGGGCAGGGACGAGAGCGAGCAGCAGGGTCATCGGGAGCTCCAGGTTCGGGAGGACGAACGCTGATAGAGCAACCGGCATGCCCGCGTTTCGGGGAGCGGTGTTTGGCCTCCTCCAGCGCTCGAAGAGCGAGGGCGAAGGTTAGGGTTTCCTTGGCAAATTGGGCCAACCTTCTGCTGCCCTGAGAAGCTCGGGCGCTTGGCTCGAGTCGATCAGCTGCGCCGTCACGGGGACACGGCCTCGTGGGTGAGGGAACACGTCCGTGGCGGTGGAGCGGACCCGGAACGGACCGCCCCTTCCCACCGCTTCCCACCCTCCAAGACGCTGCGATTGGCAAGATTTACTACTGCTCGTTTGTTCATGTGAGGGGAGATCGCCCAGGTTTTGTGCTGGATCGACCGTTGTCCGAGTTGTTGACACCCGGGCCGGAGGTCCGTAGCTTCGGCCATCCAGTGGGAGAAAGTGGGGCGGAGTGTCGCCACATCCCATGGAATGGAAAGCCAACATGTTCCGCGGGCAGTTCGTTCAGAAGATCGACGCGAAAGGACGCGTCAGCATGCCCGCGCGATTTCGCGAGGCGCTGGCGAGCTCCGGTGACGCGCGCTTCATCCTGACGCCTGCGCCGTTCGACCCGTGCCTTCACGTGTTTGGGCTACGCGCCTGGGAAGAGATCGAGCGCCGCATCAGCGAGCTGCCGAGTCACGACCGCAACGTGGTGCGTTTCCGTAGGCAATACGTGTCCGCCGCTGTCGAGTGCGAGACCGATCGCGCTGGCCGCGTCCTCGTCCCGCCTCATCTCCGCGACCAAGCGAGCCTCGACAAGGACCTCTTGTGGGCCGGGATGGGGAAGAACATCGAGCTCTGGTCCAAGGAGAACTGGGATCAGGCCTTGGAGATCAGCCCGGAGGACGAGGCGTCCTACCGCAACGCCGTGGAGCAGTTTCCGTTATGAACCTGGCAGAACTCCTTCTACCGGAAGAGCAACCGCTGATGCATCTCACCGTAATGCGCTCGGAGGTCGTGCGCGCTTTGGCGCCACAGGCCGGAGGCTTGTACCTGGACTGCACCGCAGGAGGCGGAGGTCACGCCGCTGCGTTGCTCGAAGCGGGACCCTTGAGTCGCGTGGTCGCTTGCGACCGCGACCTCGACGCCGTGGGGCGCGCGAAGGAGCGCCTCGCAGAGTTTGGGGAGCGTGCGACGGTGGTCCACACCGACTTCGAGGGCATTGAGGCTTGGCTAGAGCAGGCCGGCCTCGGGCAAGTCGATGGGCTGGTCGCCGACCTGGGCATCAGTTCGTTCCAGCTAGACGATGGGGAGCGGGGCATGAGCTTCCGCTTCACCGGTCCTTTGGACATGCGCATGGACCAAAGCCGGGGTCCGACGGCGCTCGAGTTGATCGAGAGCTTGAGTCAGGACGAACTGGCGGACGTCATCTACCAGCTCGGCGAGGAGCGTCGTTCCCGCCGCGTGGCTCGTTGCATCAAGCAGGCTGAGGAAGCCGGGGAGCTTGCTACGACCGCCGACTTGCGCCGCGCGGTGGTCCGCGCCGTGGGGCCTCGGCGCGTGGGCGGCGTGGATCCGGCGACGAAGACCTTTCAAGCGCTGCGCATCGCGGTGAACGACGAGCTGGGTCAGCTGAAGAGCCTGATGGCCATCGCCAGTCGAGTGGTCAAGCCCGGCGGACTGGCCGCGTTCATCTCGTTTCACTCCCTGGAGGACCGCATCGTCAAGCGGGCCTTCATGGAGCGTGAGACCTGGGAGCGCTTGACCAAGAAGCCGCTGCTCCCCAGCGACGAGGAGCGCACGCAGAACCCGCGGGCACGCAGCGCGAAGCTGCGCGTCGGCCGCCGTATCGATGACACCGAGCCGGAGCTCGGCTTCGGATCCGAGGAGGACGCGAGCGACTACTGAGGGCACGTGCCGCTTCAGAAAATCCTCGCGGAAATCGTATGAAACGCAGTGCGCGACCCTTCCTGGTTCTGTGGCTCCTCGCAGTTGTCGCTGCGACGAGTGCGTTCGTGCTCTACTTGAGTCTGCGGGTGCGCTCCGTAGAGCTTGGGTATTCCCTCGGTCGCGCTCACGCCCGCGTCGCTCGCTTGCGTGAGGTCAAGCGTGTGCTCGAGCTCGAGATCGCGAGCCACAAGACGCCGGAGCGCGTCGACTTGGTGGCGAGGACGCTGCTCGGGATGAGTGAACCCTCTCCCGACCGCATCATGCCGGCGGGGCCGCTGCCCACAGTGGACGAGGGCGATGAGGAAGAGTCGGAGGTTGGTCCCTCCGTTGCTGGAGACGTGCCGTGAAGCTCAGAGGGCGCAAGACACGAGAAGGTGCTTCCCCAAGGAACAGCGTTCTACCGCGCAACGTGGAGCGCGAGAACGCTCCCCGGGAGAAAGCGCCGCGAACCAAGCGCGGAAAGAAGCGCGACGCGCGGGATTCCGACGCTCCGCTGTCAGTCGTTGTGATGCCTACGACGCCCGAGCGGCGCGAGGGCATTCGGCGCCGCATCTCGGTCATTGCCGCGGTGATGGCGTGCTTCCTCGGCATGGTCCTGGCTTCGGGCTACACCCTGATGGTTCATGATGGCGAGGCATGGCGCGAAGTGGCTGAAAAGCAGCGCCAGCGCCGGCTCCACGTGCAGCCGAAGCGCGGTACGATCTACGATCGCAACGGGTCGGCTCTGGCCGTCAGTGTCGAGGTGCCGAGCGTCAGCCTGGACGCCATCGAGTTGATGCGTGGAGTGCCCCGTGACCGCGAACCAGAGGTCGCCCGTGCGGCTGCCGCGCGGATCGCATCCGCGCTGGGGCTCGACGCCGCCAAGGTCGAGCGCAAGATCTTGCGCAAGCGCCGCTTCAGCTGGCTCAAGCGCCGCATCAGCGCCGAAGAGGCGGAGAAGATTCGCGAGATGTCGTCCATCGAGCGCGGCAAAGATCGCGTGCGTGGCCTGGTCGTCGAAGGTGAGGGACGTCGCTACTACCCGCGCCGCGAGCTGCTGGGGCCCCTGCTCGGCTTCGTCGCGCCCGATGGTGAGGGTAAAGATGGCCTCGAGGTGAGCCTGAATCAGGAGCTCTCTGGGCACGTGGAGCAGCTCTCCGGATTGCGCGACCGCAGCGGCCGTCTGCTGTTCGCTGACGGCGTCAGCGACGAGCAAGCGCTCGCGGGGCACAACGTCTACCTGACGATCGATCAAGGCATTCAGTTCGTCGCCGAGCGGGAGCTCGCAGCGGCGGCGCGCTTGCACGAAGCGGTGGGCGCCAGCGTGATCGTGATCGAGCCCGACACCGGCGCGATCCTCGCGATGGCGAGCTGGCCTGGCTACAACCCCAACGACTACCGCGAGAGCGACCCCGAAGAGCGACGCGATCGCAGTCTCTCCGATCGATTCGAGCCCGGCTCCAGCATGAAGATCTTCACGCTAGCTGCCGGCATGGCTTCTGGCGCGATTCAGCCGACTCAGAAGCTCTACTGCGAGAAGGGACTGATGGCGGTGGACAACGTCACCATCCGCGACACCCACCCCTCGGAGTGGCTCACCATCAGCGAGGTCCTCGCGTACTCGTCGAACATCTGCTCTGCGAAGATCGGCCTGTCGATGGGCGGGAACAAGCTCTACGACTACTACCGGCGCTTCGGCTTCGGTCAGCCGACGGATGTCCCGCTACCAGGTGAGTCCGGCGGCACGTTGAGGCCACGCGGGCGCCCCTGGGTTCAGGTCGAGACGGCGGCTGCTTCGTTCGGTCAAGGTATCAGCGTCACGAACCTGCAGATGGCGATGGCGACTGCCGCGATCGCCAACGGTGGGAACCTGATGGAGCCCATGCTGATTAGCCGGGTGGAAACTGCCAGCGGTGAGTTGGTCCGCGAGGGGGCGCCCAAGGTGCGGCGTCGCGTCGTGCCCGCCCGCATCGCGCGAATCGTCGCGGAGATGATGATCGGCGTGACCGAAGGTGACGCGACGGGTACCGAAGCCGCCATCGATGGCTTCGAGGTCGCGGGCAAGACAGCGACCGCGCAGAAGACGGACCCCGCGACAGGCCGCTACTCCCTCGACAAGTACGTGGCTTCTTTCGTTGGCTTCGTGCCCGCGAAGAACCCCAAGATCGCGATCGCGGTGATGGTAGACGAGCCGATGCTCGATCACGCAGGTGGCTCCGTGGCAGCGCCGGTGTTTCGTCGCGTCGCCCAGAGCGCCCTCAAATACAAGGGACTGACACCCAAGGGGACGAAGCGCGCGGATGTGACCAAGCTGGGCGCCGAGCCCGATCCGGCTCAGGCTGCGATCGAGGCGTTGCGACAGCGTCAAGGGCTCAAGCCCCCGGTGCAAGAGGTCGTGAAGACCGGTTCCCCGGGGAGAGGCCAAGTGAAGGTTCCCGACATGACCGGCTGGCCCATGCGCGAGGCCGTACAGAAGCTCGGCGAGCTGGGCGTGAAGGGCAAGGTTCAAGGCTCCGGACTGGTCGCCCGCCAGGAGCCACCGCCCGGCGCAGTGATAGACAAGGGCGCCGAGCTGACGTTGATCTTCGAACCGGCTTCCTGAGCCATGTCCGATGCACCTCTCCCCCAAAAACCGACGCTGAGTCAGCTGTTCTCGGAGCTTGGAAAGAACGGGCTGAAGCTCTCGGGTGACGCGGAGACCGTCGTCAGCGGGATCACCCAGGACTCGCGGCGGGTCGCCCCCGGCGACCTGTTCGTGGCCCGTGTCGGTGGCAAGGCGAACGGTCTGAGCTTCGTAGACGCCGCGCGGGCAGCTGGCGCTGTGGCGATCCTCACGGATGCACCCGGAGGGCTCGAGCTGCCGTTACCGACGCTGCAAGTCGAGCACGCGCGCCTGGCGATGGGGGTGTGCGCCGAGCGTATCTTCGGCTCCCCAAGCCGCGCGCTGAGTGTGGTGGGGATCACCGGGACCAACGGCAAGACGACTTCTGCCTGGCTCTGCCAGCGGGCGCTCGAAGCCGCCGGCTTGCCCACCGCGCGCCTTGGCACCTTGGGCTTCGACTTTGGTGAGCTTTCCGTCGATTCACCGCTCACCACGCCTGAAGCCGACGTGATCTCCGGGTACCTGGCGCAAGCCGTCCGGGGCAACGCGCGGACCTTCGTGATGGAAGTCTCGAGCCACGCGCTGGATCAGCGGCGAGCCGACGCGATTCATTTCCGCGTGGCTGTGTTTACGAATCTCACCCAGGACCACCTCGACTACCACGCCTCCTTCGACGACTACGCCGAGGCAAAGGCGCGGCTCTTCTTGGAGCTCTCTCCTGAGGTCAGCGTGATCCACGTCGGAGATACGTTTGGAGCGAAGCTCGCCGCGCGCACCGAGGCCCTCGGCCTCAGGGTGATCCGCGTGGGGCGAGAGACCGGCGACGTGAGTCTCTCCTCCCTGGAGCTTGGAGCCTTTGGTATGCGCGGTGTGCTGGCCCTGGATCTCCCGGAGGAGCGTCGTTCGCTGCCCTTCGAGAGTCGTCTGGTGGGTGAGCACAACGTGGAGAATCTGCTGTGCGCCGTGGGGGTTGCGCTCGCGCTGCGCGCCCAAGGCGAGGCCCTGGACTTGGATCGGTTGGTTCGAGCGTTGAAGGACGTGAACTCCGCGCCGGGACGCCTCGAGCGCTGCGACGCCGAAGCGGATGACCTCACCGTGCTCGTGGACTACGCCCACACACCGGATGCATTGGCTCGCGCATTGAGCGCCGTACGCGGCTTCGTGCCGCAAGCTGGCCGCTTGTGGTGCGTCTTCGGCTGCGGCGGCGATCGTGATCCCGGCAAGCGCCCCAAGATGGGGGATGCCGTAGGGCGTTTGGCGGATCGCGCTGTGGTGACGAACGACAACCCGCGGAGCGAGTCGCCCCAGGTGATTGCTGACATGATTTTGCCCGGACTGGCCCCGCATGCGATTGAGTTCAACGTGATCCTCGACCGCAAGCTGGCCATCGACTCGGTGATCGCCGAAGCCGCGCCGCAGGACGTGGTGCTGATCGCTGGCAAGGGCCACGAGCCGTATCAGCTGATCGGCGACCAAGTGTTGGCGTTCGATGATCGCTTGGTGGCCAGAGACGCGTTGGCGCGGCGCCGGGGTATTTCGATGACCAAGGACGCTGGGTGAGCACGCCGATCCCCCGGAACGCTGCTCCATTCACTCTGGCCGAAGTGTTGGCGGCGACGGGTGGGCACGTCGCGGTTGGCGCTGGGGACGCGAGCGCGCGCGGAGTCACGACAGACTCCCGGAGCGACGTCGCGGGGGCGTTGTTCGTCGCCTTGAAAGGGGAGCGCTTTGACGCCCATCGCTTCCTCGAGCAGGTGGCCCGCGGTGGTGCCGCCATGGCCTTGGTGGAGGACCCTCACCCCCAAATTCCCGGGCTCTTGCAGATCCAGGTGCCGTGTACGCTGACGGCCCTCGGGGACTTGGCGCTGGCCCATCGTAGGCGCTGGGGCGGCCTCGTGGTGGCCGTAGGTGGATCCGCAGGGAAAACAACCACCAAGGCGTGCATCTCACGTGTGCTCAGCGAGTTGATTCCTGGTGGAATTCACGCTCAGCGCGGAAACCTGAATAACCGCATCGGGGCGCCCATGGTGCTGCTCGGTTGCGAGGCCCCGCACCGCGTGGCGGTGGTGGAGCTCGGGACGAACTTGCGCGGCGAAGTCGCGGAGCTAGCGCGGGTTAGCGAGCCGGATCTTGGCGTGGTGACGCTGATCGACTTCGAGCACACCGAGGGGATCGGCGACTTGGACGCCATCGAGGCCGAAGAGGGCGATCTGTTCCGCGGTCTCAAGCCAGATGGCGTCGCCGTGGGCAACGTGGATGACGAGCGAGTGGCACGGCAGCTCGAGCTCGCCGCAGGCACCGGACGCGCCGTCGAGAGCTACGGCAAAGCACCAACGGCGCGGTATCGCTTACTGCGTCGAGAACCGGTGGGCGTTTCGGGTGCGCGGCTCACGGCTTCGCGTGCTGGTTTTGGGGGGGAGATCGAGCTGCGTTCGTCGCTGCTCGGGTACCCGGGTGCGCTGGCGAGCGTGTGTGCGGCGTTGGTCGCGGATGTGGTGAGCAGTCGTCTGGGCCTTCCGTTGCCGAGTCCAGAACTTTTCAGCCGGGCGCTCGAAAGCTCCGAAGTGGCCGAGAATGGCCGGCTTTGTGCGCGAGCGATGCTAGACGGCGCGCTCGTGCTCGATGACTCCTACAACTCGAACCCCGGCAGCGTGCCGTCTTCAGTGGCGGTCGCGCGGGAGCTCGCGGCGGAGCGGGGTGGTCGAGTGTTCGCGGTGCTCGGTGAAATGCTCGAGCTCGGACCGCTGTCGGAGCGGGAACACCGACGCATCGGCAAAGAGCTGGCGAGCTTCGGCTTGGCCGACCTGATCGCGGTGCAGGGCGACGCTCGCTTCCTCGCGGAAGAAGCTGCGGCTCGGGGTGTGAGTACGGTGTTCGTGGCAGACGCGGAGCTCGCCGTAGAGGCACTGCAAGGCGCGACGACGCCCGAGGACGTGATTTTGGTCAAGGGCTCACGGGGGGTGAAGCTCGAACGCGTGGTCGCAGCGTTGCTCGCTGGGACGTCATCCGAGCCTGAGGGAGCGAGCGCTCCCGGGCCGGCAACCGAAGGGCCCTCTGCCCCATGATGTACGAGTTGTTGTACCCCCTGAGCACGAAGTACAGCTGGGCGGGTTGGCTCAACGTGCTTCGCTACGTGCCGTTCCGCGCGATCATGGCGACCATCACCGCGATGGGGCTGTGCTTCTGGCTCGCGCCCTGGTTCATCCGCGAGCTGCAGAAAAAGCAGATTGGCCAGGTGATCCGCAAGGAAGGGCCGGAGAGCCACCGCGTCAAGGCCGGGACGCCCACGATGGGCGGCGCGCTGATCCTGCTCAGTGTGTTGGTGCCCACGATGCTCTGGGCGGACGTGAAGAACGCGTTCGTGATCTCCACGGCTGGCGTTACCGCGGGGTACGGTCTGATCGGGTTCATCGACGACCGGCTCAAGATCCAGGGCCGCAACACCAAGGGGCTCTCCGGTCGCTACAAGCTGCTGGGTCAGACGCTGATCGGGGCGATCGCCCTCGGCTATGTGTTCCTGTACGAGCCGAGCTTGCCCAAGGAGTGGCTCGAGATCCGCACTCGCTTGGCGATCCCTTTCCTGGCCTTCTCGAAGCACCCGATCCACCTGCCGCTGTATGTGTACGTGGCGTTCGCGCTGTTCGTGGTGGTTGCGATGAGCAACGCTGTGAACCTGACGGACGGCCTGGATGGCTTGGCGATTGGTCCGGTGATGATCAACGCGGGGACTTACTTGGTGTGGGCGTACCTCGCGGGCCTGGTGATCTTCGGTCGCCCCGTGGCGCAGTACCTGGACATCGCGGGCATTCCCCAGATGGGTGAGCTGGCCGTCTTCGGCGCCGCGGTGATAGGCGCTGGCATCGGCTTCCTCTGGTACAACACCTATCCGGCGCAGGTCTTCATGGGGGACGTCGGCTCCCTGGCGCTCGGTGGAGGCATCGGGATGATGGCCGTGTTGACGAAGAACGAGCTCCTGTCCATCGTCGTCGGGGGGATTTTCTTCCTGGAAACGGTGAGCGTGATCACCCAGGTGATCAGCTTCAAACTGTTTGGTAAGCGTGTGTTCTTGATGGCGCCGATCCACCACCACTTCGAGAAGAAGGGGTGGCCCGAGCCGCGCATCATCGTGCGCTTCTGGATCATCTCAGTGCTGCTCGCGCTGGTGAGCTTGTCCTCTCTGAAGTTGAGGTAGCCGTGGACTTGGTTGGCAAGAGGGTTGTCGTGGTCGGGCTCGGGAGGAGCGGCCACGCCGCTGCTCAGCTTTGTGCACGGGAAGGGGCGACCGTCGTCGTCAGTGACTCCCGCGACGAAGCGGTGTTGCGTGAGGAGGTGGCCGCGCTCATCAAGAGTGGCGCCCGCATCGAGGTGCGGGCGGGCGCGCAAACGCCCGATGTTTTCAAGGGCGCGGACCTGGTGGTGGTGAGCCCTGGCGTGCCTCCGCTTCCGGTGTTGGACGAAGCGGCGCTCGCCGGCACCGAGGTGATCGGGGAACTGGAGCTCGCTTCGCGTTTCCTCGAGGCACCAATGCTTGCTGTGGGTGGGACCAACGGTAAGAGCACGACGACGACGCTGCTCGCTGCTCTCATCGAGGCAGGCGGGCTGCGCACTTTCGCTGGGGGGAACCTCGGCACGCCGCTCAGCGAAGCCATTGACCCCAGCAGTGACGAGGAGCTCTACGACGCCCTGGTTGTCGAGGTGTCGAGCTTTCAGCTCGAGCGGGTGAGGGACTTCAGGCCCCGGGTCAATTTGCTCTTGAACGTCAGCGAGGATCATCTGGACCGCTACCCAGACTTCGCGGGGTACGTGGCCGCCAAAGGCAACAGCTTCTCCCGTCAGTCGCCCAAGGACGTCGCGGTGATTCCCTGGGGAGATACTGCGATCGAGGAACAGGCCAAGCGCGGGCTAGCGCGTCGCGTGACTTTTGGTCTCGACTCCGTCGGGGAAGCCGACTTTGCGGCGGTCCTCACCCCCGAACCCGGCGTACGAGACCGCAAGCGAGGCGACTTCTATTCCTTGCAGGATGCCGACCTGCACGGCGCGCACAACCTGCTCAACGCCGCCGCGGCCATCGCTGCCGCGCGGGAGTTTGGGGTCGAGCCGGAGGCTATCAAGCAGGGGCTAGCGCGCTTCCGCGGGCTGCCCCATCGCATGCAACGGGTCGATACCGTGGACGGGGTGACCTTCTACGACGACTCCAAGGCGACGAATGTCGGCTCCGCGGTGACAGCGCTGCTTGGGCTCGCGGAGCCCAAGGGCGTGTTGATCGCTGGCGGGCGCGACAAGCACGGGTCTTACGCGCCGTTGGTCGCGGCGCTGGAGCGAAAGGCGCGCGCGCTGGTGCTGATCGGCGAGGCGGCGGACCGCATCGCCGAGGCCGTGGGCGACCGCGTGAAGGTGGCCCGAGCAGGGTCTATGCAGGAAGCGGTGAGTTTGGCCCACTCTTTGGCCCAAATCGGGGAAGCGGTGTTACTGAGTCCAGCCTGCTCGAGCTTCGATATGTTCCAGAACTACCACGACCGGGGTGTGCGCTTCGTAGAGGCTGTAAAACAGCTGCAATCGACGCGCGGCGCAGTGGGTGCGCCCCCGAGTGGAACGCCTGGCGAGCCGGGAACGGAGGCTGATCGCTGATGCTGAGAGGGGCTTTTGGGGCAATTCGGGGACTCTTCGCGCCCTCACCGCGCTCCGGCCCCTTCGACACGGTGCTGATGGCGTTGGTCATCGCGCTGCTCGGCTTTGGCGTGGTCATGGTGTTCAGCGCGAGTGCCTACGAAGGCACGGTGGTGTTCCGGGACGCGCAGTATTTTCTGAAGCGCCAGGCGATGTACGCCGGCGGCGGTGTGATCCTGATGCTGATCATCAGCAAGATCGACTACCAGCGCCTGCAGCCATTCACTCACCCGATCCTCGGACTGTGTGTGGCGCTGATGCTGCTGAGTATCACGGGCCTCGGTCACTCCGGTGGTGGTGCGACGCGCTGGCTGAAGCTCGGTCCGATCAATGTGCAGCCCTCCGAGGTCTCCAAGCTGGGGTTGATCCTGTGGATCTCCTATTCCCTGGGGAAAAAGCGGGAGAAGGTCAAGCAGTTCTCCTACGGCTTCTTGCCGCACCTGATCGTCGCGGGCCTGTTCACGCTCTTGTGCCTGAAGCAGCCGGACTTCGGCGGCGCCGTCGTGCTCTTGACGTTGACCGCGGCGTTGATGTTCATCGCGGGTGTGCGCTGGGTGTGGTTCATCCCCATCGGCATCGTGGGTGGCTTCCTCGGCTTCATGGCGGTGCGCTTCGCCCAGTATCGCTGGGAGCGTATCCAGGCGTGGCAGGACATGATGCACCACCGCCACGACCTGGCGTATCAGCCCTTCCAGTCGGTGATGAGCTTCGGCTCTGGCGACCTCATGGGGCTAGGGCTCGGCAAGGGCTACCAGGTGCTCTATCTGCCTGAGGCCCACAACGACTTCATCAGCGCGATCGTGGGCGAGGAGCTCGGTTACATCGGCATCGTGCTCCTGCTGTTCACCTACGTGCTGGTCGTGTCTCGCGGTATCCGCGCGGCACTGAACGCCGAGGACGAGTACGGTTCGTACATCGCCTTCGGGATCTCGCTGTTCGTCGGCGTGCAGGCGCTGTGGAACGTCGCGGTGGCCATGGCCATCTTGCCCACCAAGGGCTTGACGCTGCCCCTCGTGAGCTACGGCGGGTCTTCGTTGCTGGTGAACTGCGCGGCGATGGGCGTGCTGTTGAATGTCTCGCGTCAGCGGGTCGAGCTGAAGAACACCCGAGTTGCTGACTTGGGGCCCGCGCCCGAGGTGAGCGCAATGCTCGTCACCGAGGCAGGCTATGGGCCTGAAGCGGCACACATGGAAGGTCAGGAGCGGTCGATGCCAGGGGCAGCGGCGGAGGCAGTATGAGCGAGACCATTCTACTCGCGGGCGGAGGCACCGGCGGACACGTCTTCCCCATGATTGCCGTAGCGGACGCCCTACGTCAGGAGCGACCGGGACTTCGACTGGTGTTCCTGGGCACAGCTCGCGGGATGGAGAGCAAGCTGGTTCCCCAGGCGGGCTATGAGCTCGAGCTGCGCGAGGTGCTGCCGATCCGTGGTGGCGGGCTGACGGGGGCCGGCAAGGGTGTGCTACGCGCGGCGACGTCGATCCCCGAGGCGAGGCGCTTCTTGAAGCAACTCGAGCCGGCTGCGGTGTTCTCGATTGGTGGGTACGCGGCGGGTCCGGTGTGCGCCGCGGCGAAGCTGCTGCGCATACCTCTCGCGCTGATGGAGCCGAACAGCGTGATTGGTATGGCGAACTGGCTGATCGCCCGCATGGTCCAGCGCGCCTACACCGCCTTCCCCGAGGTCGAAAAGCACTTCCCGGAGGATACGATCTTGCGCGCCGGTGTGCCCCTGCGGAGCGGATTCGAACCTGTGCCGTACATCCCCCATGGCGGGCTCAAGCTGCTCGTGCTCGGCGGCAGTCAAGGCGCCAAGGCCTTGAATGATGCGCTGCCTGAGCTGGTGCAGCGACTTCGAGCCCGAGGGCTGCGCTTCGAGGTGCAGCACCAAGCGGGCGCAAAGAAGGCAGATGAGGTACGCGCACGCTATGCGGAGCTCGGCCAGACAGAGGGCGTGAGTGTGCTCGAGTTCATCGACGACATGCCTCAGCGCCTTGCCTCGGCGGACCTAGTGATTGGTCGTTCCGGTGCTAGCGCTGTGAGCGAGGTCTGCGCGGTGGGGCGCGCGGCGGTTCTGGTGCCGTATCCTTTCGCGGCGGGAGACCACCAGCGCTTCAACGCCGAGAGCCTGGAGCGGGTCGGTGCGGCGCGCGTCGTGCTCCAAGAGGACGCGAGCGTGGAGCGCTTGCTCGAGGTGATCGCTCCGTTGCTGGAGGCTCCCTCGGAGCTCGCTGTCATGGCAGCTGCAGCCTCCGAACGCGGGCGCCCGCTCGCTGCGAGGGTGATCGCCAGGGACCTACTACACCTGGCTGGTCTCGAGGCTGCGAGCGACCGCCGCAAGTCGAGCCCGTTCGTCCATGACGAGGTCGAGGACGAATCACGTTTCGAGTTCGGTGCGAGCACCTATGTGCTGCAGGGGCAGGGCTGATGTTTCGCGGCAGAGTTCGCCACGTCCACTTCATCGGGGTCGGTGGCATCGGCATGAGCGGGCTCGCGGAGATTCTGCGCACCCTGGAGTTCGACGTTTCCGGTTCGGATCTGCGAGAAGGGGAGACGACCAAGCGCCTCGCGCGCCTTGGCGTGCGCATCGACGTCGGGCATGTCGCCCAGAACGTGCGTGACGCGGACGTGGTAGTCTACTCCAGTGCTATCCCTGCGGAAAATCCGGAGATGGTGGAGGCGCGCGCGCTGGGCATCCCCGTCATCACCCGCGCTGAGATGCTCGCCGAGCTCATGCGGGTGAAGTACGGCGTAGCCATCGCTGGTTCTCACGGCAAGACCACGACGACTAGTCTGGTCGCGACGTTGCTGCGCGCCGCCGGCTTCGACCCGACGGTGGTGGTGGGCGGTCGGATGCAGGCGCTCGGCACCAACGCGCGTCTCGGCGCTGGCGACCTGTTGGTGGCGGAGGCGGACGAGAGCGACGGGTCGTTCTTGCGGCTGACCCCCACCATCGCGGTGGTGACGAACATCGATCCCGAGCACCTCGATTTTTATCACAGTCATGAGCGCATCAAGGACGCCTTCGTGGAGTTCATCGAGAAGGTGCCCTTCTACGGACTCGCGGTGTTGTGCCTTGACCACCCCGATGTGCAGGACTTGCTCCCACGGATCCGTCGGCGACACGTGACCTACGGGCTCTCGCCTCAGGCAGACTATTCCGCGCGGCATCTCACCCATCGCGGCACGGTGAGCTCTTTCATGGCGTATCGTAGAAACGAGCCGCTTGGTGAGTTCGCGCTCCGCATGCCGGGCCAGCACAACGTGCTCAATGCACTGGCAGCCATCGCGGTCGGCGACGAGCTCGAAGTGCCCCTCGACGAGATGAAGGAGGCGTTGGCCACCTTCGGCGGAGTCGCTCGGCGGTTCAGCTTGGTTGGCGAAGTCGACCAGATCGCCTTGGTTGACGACTACGGTCACCACCCAGCTGAGATCAAGGCGACGCTCACCGCCGCCCGCAACGCCTTCGACGGCAAGGTCATCGTGGCGTTTCAACCCCATCGCTACAGCCGCACTCAAGATCTGTTCGATGACTTCGCGCGCGCGTTCAACGATGCGGATCACGTGCTCGTGACGGACATCTATCCCGCAGGCGAGAAGCCCATCGAGGGCATCGATTCGGCTGCCCTGGTACGGGCGATCGCTGAGCACGGACACCACTCGGTGAGCTACGTCTCCGATCGCTCGGAGCTGGCACATCGTCTGGCTGGGCTCGCGGCCCCGGGAGATGGCGTCATCGCTCTGGGCGCCGGTGACATCAATCGCGTGCTCGCGCAGGTGCGCTCGGAGCTCGAGCTCATCCGCGGCGCGAAAGGCAGCGACTCGTGAGTGGGATCAAGCACCGCGCGATCGAAGCGCCCGACGAGACCGGCTACGTTCCAAGCGAGAGCCCGCCCCCAGTCGGCGTGAAGCCAAAGAACAAGGCGACCAAGAAGCGGGCTGCCGAAAAGCGCGCCGCTCGGCGTGGGGAGGCGTCGCTGCAAGAGCGCCCTGGCTTCTTCCTGCGTGCCTGGATGGGCACCAAGCTCCTGAGCGGCATCTTGGTCGTGCTGGGTGCAGCCCTCGCGCTGGCGTGGGGCCTCCAGAGGTACGCGCTGACGACGCCGCGCTTCGCCATTCAGAAGCTCGATGTGACGGGAACGCTGCGCCGCGCCCCGGACCAGCTCTCGAAACAGGCAGGCGTCAAGCTCGGGGACAACCTCTTCGCAGTGGACACCGACGTGGCTGAGCGCCGCCTGCTCGAAGATCCGTGGATCGCTTCCGCAAAGGTCGAGCGACGCATCCCCGCAACGTTGGCGATTCACGTGGTGGAGCGCGAAGCGCAAGCGATCGCCAGTGTCGGCGGCAGCCTGTACTTGGTGAGCCGTGAGGGTGAGCCGTTCAAGCAGACCGAGGACGGCGATCCTCAGGACCTGCCGGTCATCAGCGGGATCACCGCAGACGACTTCGCGCGCGATCGCGTGCGCCAGGTCGAGCGTATCCGCGTGGGGATGCAGGTGCTGCGTCAGTACGCTCGGGTGCCGATGAGCAAAGTGCACGCGCCCCAGGAGGTGAACCTCGGGTCTGATGGCGACGTGGTGCTGACGATTGGCAAGAGCGGCATCGCGCTCCATCTGGGGAAGGGGCCCTGGCGCTCGAAGCTGCTGATGGCCTGGCGGGTGATGGGCTCCCTGGCGGCCAAGGGGCGCTTGCCGCGCATCGTGTTCTTGGACAACCGCGCGCATCCGGAGCGCGTGGTCGTGCGCATGAAGTGAGCATCGGGGCCGCTTGAGAGCAGGCCTAGGTGTGTAAAGCTGCCACACTGGTTCTTTTCTGCTGTTCGCGCGGTGCTTTCCCGGTGAAAGAACCCAGATGCGACGTCAGTTCTGGTCTTTCGGTTTGGTGGCTTTGGGTGTTGCGTGCGGCGGTTCTCCCCCGCCCGAACCTGTAGAGCCTGAAGCGCCCATCGCGGAGGCGCCGGTAGCCGTCGAGCCGGTTGAAGAGGCGCCAGCTCCCCCGGCGGAGCCGACCAAAGAGGAGCTCGCCGCACAGAAGCTGGTGAAGGACTTCGCCGAGATGGAGGCGAGCGCGGACGCCGAAGACAAGCGCTGGACCCCAGAGCTGCGCGCTGAGGCGAAGAAGCTCGCCGAGACGAAGTACGCGAACCTCAGTGTGGCGCTCAAGGCCGTGCTCAAGGGAGGGCATCGGACCCCCGGACACGCGGAGCGCGACGCCGCCCGTCACCCCGCGGAAACGCTTGCGTTCTTTGGGGTGAAACCCGGGATGAAGGTCTTGGAGTATGGCCCGGGTGAGGGTTGGTACACGGAGGTGCTTGCCCCCACGCTCGCGACTTCCGGGATGCTCTACGTCACCAGCGGGGATCCCGCAGGGCCGCGTACGGTTCGCGGTACGATGTACGCGCAGCGCACCCAGCGTTTCCTCAAGAAAGCGCCAGAGGTCTACGGCAAAGTTCAGCCGATCATCGTGGACAGCAAGGCTCCGGATCTCAAGCTCGACGGAGAACTCGATATGGTCCTGGTGGTCCGGGGCATGCACGGCTGGCACCGCGATGGCCAAGTGGACGTCTGGCTACAGCAGATCTTCAAGAGCCTGAAGAAGGGCGGAGTGCTCGGCGTGGTGCAGCACCGCGCGAAGGCGGACGCCAACCCTGACGAGAGCACCAAGCAGGGCTACCTGCCCGAGGCGTTCGTGGTTGAGCGCGCGCAGGCGGCGGGCTTCAAGTTGTCCAAGAAGTCGGAAATCAACGCGAACCCCAAGGACACGACCGAACATCCTGAAGGGGTGTGGACGTTGCCTCCCACGCTGCGCCTTGGAGACAAAGATCGCGAGCAGTACACCGCGATCGGCGAGAGCGACCGCATGACACTGCGCTTTGTCAAACCCTAGCGTTTCGTCAAACCCTAGCGTTTCGGCGAACGAGCCTTCGCGAAACAGGTCAGCGACTACAGCGTCTGGACTTGACTGAGGGCCCGCTCGCGCATCGAGAGCAGCGCGGCGGCGTGGTCCTCCGTGAGCAGGAGCCCGCCGAGGTTTGCCTCGGCGGCGAGTTCCGCTGACGTCTCTGGAACTGGACACGTGTCGCCCCAGCCGAAGTCTAGGGCGGCGATGCGCTTCGCAAAGGCAACGGTACGCGGGATCGCGCGGTGAGTCGTGCCTTGGACGGTCTCTAGCAAATCGACGTCTGCCCAGCTGCGCACGAGCACCAGACCGACTTGATCCCGGTAACTCGCTGCAGTCTGCCAGAGCGTGGCCCGGTTCAACTTCACGCGACTCAGGCGTGACAGGGTGGACAGCTCTTGCAGCGCAACCGGTCTGCCGACTTCGTGGAGCAGGCCACACGCGAAGGCGGTCGCAGGAGGTTGACCCAGGTGGGCTGCGATGGCGCGCGACCAGATCCCGGTGGCCACCGAGTGCTCCCTCAGCGCGAGCATCTCCTGTTTGAATTCGCGCACGGTGAACATCGCGGCGCGACTCAGCGCGAGCAGCAACACTTCGCGCGCGCGCACGCTGCCCAGCTGGGCGAGCGCGCGTTCGACGGTTTGGACCTTCATTCGCAAACCGAAGAACGCGGAGTTTGCAGCGTTCAGCGTCGCGGTCGTGAGGCCCGGATCCGACTCGAGCCACTCCGCGAGGCGAGCCAAGTCGGGCTCCTCGTGGAGTGTTTCCTCGAGGATCTTTCCGGCCATGCCTCGTGCCAGCGCGACACTCAGCTCGCCGCGCTTGACTTGCGCTTCGAACGCCGCGGCTAGAGCGGGAGGGAGGCCATCGCAGGCCGGTGTTGGCGGGGGTAAGGTTGGGATGACTCCAGCGTCCATTGGCTACCTGGATGCGCCCCGAATCGATTTCGGAAGGTCCAGTCCTCAAGGGAGGCAAACGGACACGGCGTGGGGAACTGAAGTAGCTTTCAGAGTTTCGCGCAGAATCAATGACGCTCTATCATTGACACCCTATCAATCACACCGTGGCGGGTTTCCCGAGTCCCGCTCGAAGACCCACACCCGCCCACTCAGCTTGCCGTCTTCGCCGGCTGCGATCTGTTCCAGATATTCCGGGTCCGCCAACGCAAATGCGTTCGGGGCGTCCGAACTCACCCTTCCGCGTCCCAAACCAATTCGCCTCGGGAGGTTCGGAAGCCCGAGCGGGGAGCGGCGCGTCGGGCCCGGGCTCCGTCGCTGCGAACCATCCACCAGCACCGTGAGACGCGGAGACATCGGGGAAACAACGATCTGCAAAACGTGCGCAGTCTCATAGTTGATCCCAGCTCGTATGAACTCGTCAGGGCCTGATGGATCCGTGAGGGCGTGATAGGCTTCCCCTCGAGACTTCTTTCTCTTTCGAGGTGTTACGCATGAGCCGACGTGTTGACCAGCCGAACCCAACCACGCTCTCAACCTCAACCTGCCGTCGCCTCGGGCGCGGCGGCGCGCTGTGCGCAGTCGTCGTCCTAGCAGCTGCTTGCTCCGCGGAAACGCGCGAGCAGGGAGTCGAGGGGAGTGGCGGCACAGCGGGCTCTGGCGGCAACGGGGGTACCGGGGCCATGGGCGGCGACGCAGGCGCCGCGGGCAACGGAGGAAGCGCGGGTAACGCGGGAAGTGCGGGCACTGGCGCGACTGCTGGTGCGAGCGGCAGTGCAGGGACGAGCGGTGCTGGTGCCGGTGGGACTGGCGCGGCCGGCGGTGCAGGTGGGGTCGCAGGTTCAGCTGGGAGCGGCGGGACCGCGGGAACGGGTGGCACGGCTGGCACTGGCGGTAATCCGTGCGGAACCACGGATCCCGACTGCGAGTGCAACGGTACGGCGGTCGTCGCGAAGGACACGGACGGCGACACCCACGGGTCCAAGGACTGTGCCGCGAGCCCGGGGGACGACTGCGACGACAACGACACGAACTTCGTCAAGAACGCGTGCGGCGGCTGCGTCAAGACCCTGGGCGGCACGCCCGGCGGCAACTGCAACGACTGCGGCGTGTTCCAGTGTTCGGGCATGGACGCCCTGCAGTGCGTTTCGCCGAACCCGGCACCCAAGCGCTGCGGCAACGCCACGACTCCGGAGACCTGCGTCGGTGGATCTTGGATCGCCAGTGCGCAGTGCACGGGGAACAAGCCAGCTTGCTACCTGGGTGGGTGTGTCGAGTGTGCCCCGGGGGCGATCGAGTGCATCACCTTTTCCAACGGCGACACCGCTCCCCGCAAGTGTCCGTCTTGGGCGACTTGGTCCTCGATTTCGTGGATCGCCACCTGCAAGAAGGCATCGAACCAGACATGCAACGCGGCCAACGGTAGTTGTGTACACACGTTTTTCGCTCCCAAGGACCGCCAGTTCAAGGTTCCGGGGGTGCCCACGATCGATGGTGCTGAGGTCCTTCAGGAAGGCACGGACACGCAACAAGTGCTCGATCGCGCCGTTGGGTTCGAACTGGCATAAGCATGCTGCTAATCGGCAGCCGAGCAATCCTGCGGCGCTTTCCAGAATTTCGTCCACCAAAGGATTGGGATCTAATTGGGTCCTCTGAAGAAATTCGGGAGCTGGGAAAGCGACTGCCCCAAGTATCGGTCAAACAAGCTGACGAGAAGTTTACGTTTCAGTACGGAAACGCTTTCGTCGAGGTCGCGAATTCCTCGACCTCCGAGTACTGGGGGCGCGTTCAGCGTGAGTTCGACGGCGAGCCATTGTGGAATGAGCCTGTGCTCGGCCCTCTGCGCATCGCACCTGCAGAGTACCTGCTCCTCACCAAGCAGTGTGGGCTCGTTTACAACATCTACCACTGGCACAAGAACCTCGAGGATCTCTATTTTCTGAAGGACCGCCTGCCGGTGATCCCAGAGCCGATCGCCGCGTTGCAGCCGCTCGCGCTCGAGGACTCCAGACGCCTCTTCGGTGAGAGCCATGCTTTCGGGGCGCTTCCCAGGACGTGCCATCCGGACATTGAACTCGCACCCAGGTCTGCCATGCACCGGGAGATTCACGCAGTTCTTGAGTCGCTGGGCATCGCAACCATGGTTGGCGCATTGGCCTGGCGCGGTTTCCCTGAGGTAGCGAGCGATGTTCGTGCGGGGGCGATGGAACGACTTCTGGCAGTCGAGGCCATGGTGCTGGCGGCGGAAGATTTTCGAGAACGCGGCAGTGGCCACCGCGACTCACAAGAGACAGAGTTCGCGATCGGTGCGTTGCGGCAGCTCTGTACAGGCTGCCTCCCCGTTGGCTGGCGCTACTTCTGCGTGAACCACTTTCGAGAGATCCTAGCTCTGATTCCTCAGGGATTCCTCTCGAGGCTTGGTGACCTGGTTGACGGACAAAAGGTGTTTCCTCACGGCATGAAGGAAGGGCTGGGGTGCGACACAGCGACTCGGCTGCTCCTCCATCCAGCGGCCACCGGCGCTGCGCGCCTTCCACACGTGGCTTCGGGGACCGCTTGCTTGAAACGACGCGCAGCGTCAGAGCTGAGCTGCTCACCCCTTCCCGAATAGGCTCGAAAAGTTTCCGGGGTCGCGAATCTTTTTCCCGAGGCGCGGCTCTAGCTTCCTAAACCTAGGGTGCGTTTCGCGCACCCCGTTCAGGAGCAGTGTCACGAGGCCAACTGGGGGTATCTCGGTCGCACGGGGATCGAGATGCCAGGAGCCGCGCTGCTCGGGGAGCATTTCGCAATGGAAGCATCAGTCAGAGTCGGCGGAGGCAATGATGCCTTGAGTCGGATTGAGGAGCGCCTCGCGCGTATCGAGCGTCTGCTGTCTCGCCACGCAGACCAAGCAGACGACCCAGGGCGTCAACGGCTGGATGCGCTGGTCGCGCGAATGACCCAACCGGAGATGCTGGATCGGCTCGAGCTGCTCGTGGACCAGATTGAGCAGGCACCGCAGCTCGTCGCGATGCTCGGTGATATGTTCGACGACTTCGCCCGCTCAGCAGAGGCTCAAGGCATCCTCCTGGACGACGTGGCAAAGAACCTCAAGGTTGCGTTGCTCGGTGCCGCGCGCAACGCCAACGCGCTTGGGGCGTTCTTCGACTCCGGTATGTTGAGCCCCCACGCCGTGGATCTGCTCGCAAAGATGGCTGCAGCGCTGAGCCAAGCGGCCACTCAAGGCGTGAAGCCGGTTGGCCTGTTCGGCGCCCTCGGGGCGATGCGTGAGCCGGGCGTGCAGCAAGCGATGGGCATGTTGGTCGCCATGGGCCGCACCCTCGGTGATGCGCTGAACACCGCTCAGGTCAAGCAACTCCCTGCAGGGAACCAGGGCTGAAGGAGAGGCGCATATGTCTAGCGAGCACTTTGAGGTCCTGGTGGTCGGCGGTGGCACCGCTGGCGTGAGCATCGCGGCGCGGCTGATGGCAAGCGATAAGCCGCCAAAGGTTGGGCTGATCGAGCCTTCGGAGCACCACTACTACCAGCCGATCTGGACGCTGGTGGGCGGCGGCGTCTTCCCCAAGGAAGTGTCGGTGCGCCCTGAGGCAGAGTACATCCCGAAAGGGGTCGAGTGGCTGCGTGATCGGGTCAAGAGCTTCGACCCTGAGAACAGTCGGGTGGTGACGAAGGGTGGCAAGACCATCACCTATGACGACTTGGTCGTTACCTTGGGGATTCAACTCGACTGGAAAAAGGTCAAGGGCTTGGAGGACGCGCTGGGGCAGGGCGGTGTTACTTCCAACTACAGCTACCAAACCGTCGAGTACACCTGGAAGCTGATGCGCGAGTTCCAAGGTGGGAATGCGATTTTCACCTACCCATCCACGCCCATCAAGTGTGCGGGCGCCCCGCAGAAGATCATGTGGCTGGCCGAGGAGCACTTTCGGCGTTCCGGCGTGCGTGATGGGTCCAACGTGATCTTTGCCTCCGCGGGAGCCGCGATCTTTGGCGTGGCGAAGTACCGTACCGCACTCGAGAAGCTGGTCGCCGAGCGGAACGTCGAGGCGCGGTTTGGTCATGACTTGATCGAAGTGCGTGGACGAGAGGCGGTGTTCAAGGTTGACGGCAAGGAGAAGGTGCTGAAGTTCGACATGCTCCATGTGACACCACCTCAGAGCTCGCCAGACGTGATCAAGCAGAGTGCACTGGCGGATACTGCCGGTTGGGTGGAGGTGAACAAGCACACGCTGCAGCACACGCGGTTCCCCAACGTTTGGTCCGCAGGAGATTGCTCGAGCGCTCCGACCTCCAAGACGGGTGCAGCCGTGCGGAAACAAGTCCCGGTGCTGGTCGACAACCTATTGGCGAAGCGCGCAGGGGAAAAGGTCGAAGCGGAGTACGACGGCTACGCGTCGTGTCCGCTGGTTACCGGCCGCGGTACCGTGATGCTCGCGGAGTTTGGCTACGACGGGAAAATCATGGAGAGCTTCCCCTTCGACCAAGCCGAAGAGCGCTACAGCATGTGGCTCCTGAAGGCGTACGGCCTACCGAGCATGTACTGGAACGGCATGCTGCGCGGCCGCATGTGAGGACTGCTAGTGTCGGCGGCGGAAGCGATAGTGAGCCACGAACCACTCGTCTCCGCCGCGGTAGCCCCATAGCTCCTCGCAAGCCATGAAGAACACCCGCCAGCGCATGAGCCAGCGCTGGGCCTCGGCGTTCGGTTCGTCGTTCGTGGTCCCGTAGTGCGCGGCCAAGACCTCCCGGGCGCGCTCCGCGCTCTCATCGAGCCGCGTGAGCCAGGCGCGCGCTGTTTTCGCGTAGTGCAGCCCGCTCACGCGCCAGCGTCGCTCCAGGCTCAACGAGTCCTGGAAGTTCAGCAGCAAGTCTTCGCTGGGCATCAAGCCCCCGCTGAAGAAGTGTCGTCCCATCCAGTCGTCCGCGCGCTCAGCCTCGAACGCGTAGGTGAGTTCCTTGTGAACGAAGATGTGGACGAACAGCTTGCCCGAAGTATCGAGCCAACTCGCGAGGCGCGCGAAGAGCGTGCGATAGTTTCGCAGGTGTTCGAACATCTCGACGCTGACGATGCGGTCGAACCGAGGAGAGATCCCCGCGGATATGAAGTCCTGAGCAGAGAGTGCGTTGGCGTCTTGGGTCAGAACTTGGAGATTCGTGAGGCCCCGCGCCGCCGCCTCGCGCAGGATGTGCTCGCGCTGGGTGCGCGAGTTCGAGACGCCGACGATCTTGCTCCGAGGGTAGCGCTCCGCCGCCCAGAGTGAGAAGGAGCCCCAGCCGCAGCCCAGGTCGAGCATCCGCTGCCCATCGACCAGCTCCGCGCGTTCGGCGTAGAGCTCGAGCATGCGTCGCTCGGCCGAGGCGAGGGTGTCGCCGCTGAAGTCTTCGCGCCTCTCGGGATGCTCGAAGGCACACGCAGAGTACTTCAGGTGGGGACCGAGGGCGATCTGGAACAGCTCCGTCGGGACTTCATAGTGTTGAGCGTTTGCCAATTCCGTGAGGATAGCCACGGGGCTTTGCTTCAGTACGTCGACCCACTCAGCGCGTCGCTCCCCCAAGCGCTCGAGGCCACCCTCGCGCTCTCGCGTCAGGCGCTGTTTGAGCAAGCGGCGGATCCCCAGGCGGATCATCGCGTCGGGTACATGACCGCGCTCCATCCACGAGAAGCCTTGCTCCGTCACGCGCCGCGTGGCTTGGCGCAGAAGCACGCCCAGCCCAACGCTGGGGGGCAACGGCGCGTTCACGAAATCTCCCCTAGACCGATTGCGCTCGTGGGGGTGAGGGGCGCGTCGGAGCGACGCATTGGGCCTTCGTACAAGAGCTGCGCGTTGCCGATGTAGCGCTCGCTGAAGGCGCCTTCGCAGTAGGCCAGGTACCACTCCCAGAGCCTGAGAAACTCTTCTCCGTACCCCAAAGCTGCGATCTCCCCACGCCGCGCCATGAAGCGCTCGCGCCAGTGACGGAGCGTCAAGGCGTAGTGGCTGCTGATGTCCTCCAGACCAATCAGCTTCAGATCGGTGCGGGAGCAGGCCTCCGAGAGCGCTGTGAGTGAGGGAATGCAGCTGCCTGGGAAGATGTAGCGCTTGATGAAATCGACGTTGTGCTTGTGCGCCTCGAAGCGCTGGTCCCGGATCGTGATCGCTTGAATCAACATCAAGCCGTCCGGCTTGAGCAAGCGCTCGCAGACTTGAAAGTAGTCGGAGAGGTACTGGTGCCCCACCGCTTCCACCATCTCGATGCTCACGAGTTTGTCGAAGCGACCCTGTGACTCCACCAGGAGCGGCAGGTCGCGGTAGTCACGCAGCAACACTTCGATGCGATCGTCCATACCCGCCTGCGCGACTCGCTGGCGAGCCAGGCGGTACTGTTCGCGGCTGAGCGTGGTCGTGGTGACTCGACATCCAAAGTGCTCCGCGGCGTGGACGGCTAGCGCTCCCCACCCGCTCCCGATCTCGACCAGGTGATCCGTCGGTTTCAGATCGAGCTTCCGACAGACTCGCTCGAGCTTGTTCACCGAGGCGTCGAACAGCGCCTGGTCAGGAGACTCGAAGACCGCGGCGGAGTAGCTGAGGGTTTCGTCGAGGAACTGGGAGTAGAAGTCGTTGCCGAGGTCGTAGTGTGCTTCGATGTTTCGCCGACTGCCACTCAGCGTGTTGCGCTGGAGTGCGTGGGCGAGGCGCGCAGCAGGCTTCGTCAGCTGCGCCAAGCCGCTGTCGAGCTGCCAGAGCGCGCCGCGATTGCGCGCGAAGATCCTCGCCAGGGTCGCAGGTTCCGCGCACGTCCAGTGCCCGCGAGCGTAGGCCTCAGCAGCGCCGATCGACCCGCCGAAGCACAAGTCGACGTAAGCTTGGGGCGAGCGAACCGAGACGCGTACCGGCTCCGGAAAATCCGGATGCAGCGTGCCGAAGGCGTGCGCTTGTTGACCATCCATCAAGACCACGGAGCCAACTTCCAAGCGCACGAGGCGACCGAGCAGCAAGCGTTTGGCAAACGCGGCAAGGGCGCCAGGACGCGCGGACCGTTCCTCGGAGTGGCGTTGAAGTGCCCGGTTCGGCGCGCTGAGCGGATTAGCGGTTGAATTATGCAGCAGCAGACTCTGGCTCATGGCGATCTTCCTCGGTTGGAGTCGAAGTGGGGCGCTCGGGCTCTTAAGCGTTACCGCGCGGATGTGGATAGAACGGCGCGCCCTTCAGCCAGAGCCGGAGTGCGTTCCAGTAGATGGCGCCAAACACCTTGCCGGTCATCAGCGGAAAGCGCGCGAGGGCGCCCCACGCTTGCGTTGTGGTGAGCGGTCGCCGCTCGAGGCTCAGATGCGCCGCAAACGTACGCTGCTCGGTTCGAGCGGGCTCGACGCCATCAGCCCCGAACCCTCGGTTGGTCATCGCGACCCGGAGTGCTTGCCCTGGGGCCCCGAAGCGCCAGCTGTAGCGCTGATCCATCGGCAGGAACGGGGAGACGTGAAAGGCCTTGTCAAACTCCCAGCACAGGTCGTCACCGCACAGCTTGGCTGCCGCTTTCGGCAACACGTACAGATGTCGCTCGCCCCAGGGCGTGTTGTCGACCTCGGCGATGATCACCTCGGGTTCCCTCGCCTGTTTATCCTCGGGGAAGCAGTAGTAGAAACTCACGGGGTTGAAGACAAAGCCCGCGTAGCGCAGGTGGGTGAGGAGGCGGATCGCACCTCCCGGCGGCTCGATCCCACGCTCCATCAGCAGTGAGTCGACGCTCGACCGCAGGCTGTGCTTCGGAGCCCCGAAATGATCGCTGCGCCGAAACTCCGCCAGCGCGGGGCGCCGCGACGACCAGCCGGGGATCGGGTCGAGCACCCGCGGTAGCTCGTCGAGATCGAGGTAGGCCATGAAGAGGCCATAGTCGAAGGCGTGAGCAGTCGGCCCGAAGCGCCGGTGGCTGACGCGACCGACGTAGAGCGCGCTGTGTGTTTCCGTGTGGTTCAAAGGCGGCACCCGAATGCCTCCCCGACGCGCACGGCGCTCACCACGCCATCCTCATGGAAGCCATAACCCCAGTACGCCCCGGCGAAGTGCGTGCGATGTTTCGCGCCACCGATCTCGGAATAGCGCAGGCGCGCCCGCGCGCTCGCCGCGTCGTAGACGGGATGGGCATAGTCGAATCGACCGAGGATGCGCTTCGGGTCGATGCTAGCGGTGCCGTTCAGCGTGACGCAGAAGGTGACGGGCGCCTCTAGACCCATCAGGTGGTTCATGTTGTAGGTCAACGTCGCGCGGGGGCGCGTAGCACCGCGAAATGCGCCCTTTGGGATGCTGTAGTTCCAGGCCGCCCAGGCTCCGCGGTTCTTCGGCAGCAGACGTTCGTCGGTGTGCAATACGACGTCGTTCTGCTGGTAGCGCATGGCGCCCAGCACTGCGCGTTCCGCGTCCCGAGCATCGAAGTCCAGCAGCCGCAGCGCTTGGTCGCTGTGGGTGGCGATCACCAGCTGATCGAAGGACTCCCAACCAGCGTGTGTGAGTAGCTTGACCTCGTCGCGGAGTCGCTCGACCCGCAGCACGGGACAGGCGGTGCGAATGCGCGTCGCAAATGGGCGGGTCAGCGGCTCCAGGTAGCTCCGGGAGCCTCCCTGAATCACCCGCCAGACCGGCTTGTGGAGCAGGTTCAACATCCCATGGTTGTGGAAGAACTCGATGAACAGCCGAAAAGGGAACGCGTGCTCGAGCTCCGTTAACGGAGCCGACCAGATTGCCGACCCCATGGGAACGATGAAGCGCTCCGCGAAATCTCGACTGTAGCGCCCCTCTCGCAGAAACTCCCCGAGGCTGTAGTCCCAGCTCAGCTGATCTCGGGTCGGCATGAGGGCCCGTGTTTCCCTGGAGAAGCGAAGCAGATCGAGGAGCGTGCGCCAGTGCGCCCGATCGAAGATGCGCCCGCGCTGCGCGAACCAGCCGCTCAAATAGCGCGACGAGTACTCGAGGCCGGTCTCTTCATCGTTGACCCCAAAACACATATCCGTGGGCTTGGACGCCACCCCGAGCTTGTCGAGCAAGCGGATGAAGTTCGGATACATCCAGTGGTTGAAGACGATGAAGCCCGTATCGATCGCGTAGGCTTGGCCTCCGACCTCCACGTCGAAGGTGTGGGTGTGCCCGCCGATCCTGGCGTCAGCCTCGAAGACGCTGACCTCGTGGCGCTTCGCGAGCAGCCAGGCGCTGGTCAAGCCGGCGATGCCGCTGCCGATGACAGCAACCCGCTGTCCAGGGGGTAACGGCGAAACCGATGCAACCATCTCTCGCCGCCTCGTAGGACCGCTCTTGCAACGGTCAATCGTAGCGCGAGGTGTTTGCGCATTTCAGCGCTCGCCCCTGGCGGCTTAAGAAAGCTGGTCTTACCGACGTCCTGAGGGGATGACGAGCCCATCGCCGAGGAGTGCGAAAATGATCTTGTTGGAAGAATCCTTGGAAGTGTCCGGCGACGCCGAAGTCGTGTTGGGGTACGTCGCGGACTTCGCGCACCTGCCGGCTTGGGATCCGAGCGTGGTGCGCGTTCAGCGTCTGGATGATGCGAAGGAAGTCGCGGTCGGCTCGCGCTTCTTGGTGTCGCTCAAGTCGCTAGGGCGAACGGTGAACGTCGACTACCGCGTGGTCGAACTCACGGATCGCGTCGCCACCCTGGTTGGTTCTAGCTCCGGAGTGAACGCCGTGGACGAGATCCGCGTGGAACAGCGGGGATCTCGGGTACGGGTCAGCTACCGCGCGGAGATTTCGCTGCTTGGCATACTGAGGCCGATGGAGGGGCTCTTGCGATCGCGCATCGTAGCCGGCGGCAAAGCTGCCATCACGAACCTCAGGGAGCGCCTCGAGCATCTCGACGTCGCCCGGCGCGCCGAAGACTCTGTCCCCGCCGTGGCCTGACCATGCTGAACTGGCTTCTGGATCGGAGTGTCGTTTTCAACTTCGATCGCACCGGCTTCAAGCGTCACGCGAGAGGCTTCCTAGCGAGTGACCTCGAGGTAAACCTTGCCGGCCGCACGGTGCTCGTCACCGGCGCGAACTCGGGGCTCGGCTTCGAGGCTTGCCGGGGGTTAGGGGAGTTAGGTGCCCATGTGGTCCTCCTGTGTCGCAACGCAGCCCGCGGACGCGACGCGTGTGAGCGACTTCAGCAAGCCGTACCCAGTGGGAGCTTCGAGCTCGAGCTGCTCGACGTATCGCGGCTCGCGGACGTCGAGCGCTACGTCACTCAACGGGCTCCGGATGTGGTCGACGTGTTGATCAACAACGCCGGGGTACTCCCGGCGACGCGTGAGGAGACACCAGAGGGCGTCGAACTCTGCTTTGCGACCAATGTGCTCGGTCCGTTTGCGCTCACCCGCGGGTTGTTATCGAAGTTGCGCCGGTCCGACGACCCCCGGGTGATTCACGTTTCGAGCGGCGGCATGTATCCGGTTGCCCTCGACCTCGCTGATTGGGAGTGGAAGACCCGGGACTACGCTGGGACCCGGGCCTACGCGCTCACCAAACGCGCCGAGGTCGTGCTCAACGAGCTCTGGGCGTCCCGCGAGAGTTGGCTCACGAGCTCGGCCATGCACCCGGGGTGGGCAGATACGCCCGCCGTGAGGAGTTCCCTGCCGCGCTTTCACCAGATCACCCGCGCGATTCTGCGTAGCCCAGCCGAAGGGGCTGACACCATCGTGTGGCTTGCGGCTTGTGCGCGCTTGCGTGGCGAGAGCGGTCACTTCTGGTTCGACCGCCAGCGCGCCCCCAGCCATGTGTTTCCCACGACTCGGAGTGGAGACCGCCATGGCCCCGCGCTTTGGGAGCTGTGCGAGTCGCTCATGGCGCGTGAGAAAGCCGCGGGTCAGCGTCACGCTGCTGCGACCTGAAAGCCGCGACGTGGCTGCTGCGGCAGCGCTTTTGTGCCTGCATCGGCGGTCGCGAAATTTGGCCCGTGAGTAACGCGCATGGCAGCGTCGGAGCGAGCCTCGAACAGTGGGAAAGCAAGGGTTTCCCACCGCTTGGGCAGGGTACCTCACCCCCCAAAAAGTTCGCGGCGCTTCGACCAGTCCGAGCCGAATACCGGAGCCAAAAAAGGAAGCCATGCGCAGCTACACCGGCCTCAGCCAACCCGAGATCGTCGTTGGGCTCGACCTCGGCACCACCAAGGTGAGTGCCGTGGTGGGCGAGGTAGATAGTGACGGGATCACCATCCTTGGGGTGGGCAACGTACCTTGTCGCGGTCTCCGCAAAGGTGTGGTCAGCAACATCGAGTGGACTGTGCGCGCGATCCGCGAGGCCATCGACGCCGCTCAGACCATGGCCGGTGTCGAGATCAGCACGGTCTACGCCGGCGTCGCTGGCAGCCACATCCGCAGCCACATGTCCGACGGCGTGTGTGCCATCAGCGGGCGCGAGGTGATGAGCAGCGACCTCGACCGGGTGCTCGAAGGCGCTCGTGCGATCCCGGTGGATGCGGACCGCATGATCCTTCACGCGTTGCCGCGCGAATACATCGTCGATACCCAAGACGGGATCCGCGATCCGATCGGGATGAGCGGTGTTCGACTCCAGGTGCGGGTGAACCTCGTCACCGCGGCGACTTCTTGCGTGCAGAACGTGATCCGCTGCGTTGAGCGCTGCAACCTTCACGTGGCCGACGTGGTGTTGGAGCCGCTGGCCTCCAGCGAAGCCGTGCTCAGCGAGGACGAAAAAGAGATCGGCGTCGCCGTGATCGACATGGGCGGAGGCACCACGGATCTGTTGGTGTACGCAGACGGCGGCATCGCCCACACCAGCGTGATTCCGGCAGGCGGCAACAACGTGACGAGCGACGTTGCCGCGGGGTTACGTACTCCAATGGGTGAGGCGGAGCGCCTAAAGCGCAACTACGGCTGCGCCCTCGGCCGCATGATCGCCGATGAGGAGGAGATCGAGGTGCCTGGCGTGGGTGGGCACTCGCCCCGGCGCGTCGCGCGTCGCGTGTTGAGCGACATCATCGAGCCCCGCGTCGAAGAGATCTTCAGCGAGGCTCGGCGCCGCATCGAAGACGCCGGCTTGCTCGACCAGGTAGCCTCTGGAGCGGTGCTCACGGGCGGCTCCGTGCTGATGGAAGGCATGGTCGAGTGCGCCGAAGAGATCTTGGGCATGCCTGTGCGCCTCGGGTTTCCCGTCGGCATGAAGGGCATCGTGCAGCTGGTCCAGGGGCCGCAGTACGCGACAGGCGTGGGACTCGTCCAGTACGGCGCCTTGCAGCTGGCTCAGGCGGCGGCCCGGGGCGAGTACGAGGAGTACTACGAGGAGCCCGCGCAGCCAGAGCCCGCCGAGGTGCGGATGCGGAGGCGCAAAGGGGGCTTCTGGGGTTGGCTCAAGGACGCCTTCTAGAATTCACGAACCGGCCGAAAAAGGGCCGGTTTGAGCTTTTGTGACGTCACTTATTAGGCCAGTTTGGGAGTTTTGGTTCAGTAAGGGGTTACGCACCGGGTCGCCGGCGAGAGAGCGGGTTCGAGTCCAGGGAAGAGGCAGCCCAAGGCTCGAGGACAACACCCCTCGATCGAGGCACTGCGGTGTTTCCGCACAGCTCCATCACTTCGGGGCGAGTGCACCGGGAGGAAGGCAACATGAGTTTCTCGATTGAGTTTGCTGACGAGTCGCCGCAGTACCAAGCGCGCATCAAGGTGATCGGTGTCGGCGGGTCCGGCAACAACGCGATCAATACGATGATTTCCTTCGCGCTCGAGGGCGTGGAGTTCGTCAGCGTCAACACGGACGCCCAGGCGCTCAACGCAAACCTGGCTCCACTAAAGCTTTCAGTCGGCCAAGCAGTGACCCGCGGTCTGGGTGCTGGTGCTGACCCCGAGCGCGGTCGCAAAGCGGCGCTCGAAGACGTGACCCGCCTCAAGGAGGCAATCAGCGGGGCCGACATGGTCTTCGTCACCGCTGGCATGGGAGGCGGTACCGGTACCGGCGCCGCACCCGTCATCGCGCAGCTCGCGCGTGAGGAAGGTGCGCTCACCGTTGGTGTCGTCACCAAGCCCTTCGTCTTCGAAGGCCGTCAGCGCGCCCGCCGCGCCGAGCAGGGCCTGGCCCAGCTTGCTGAGCATGTCGACACGCTCATCACCATCCCCAACGAGAAGTTGGTGGCGCTTGGTGACGACGACCTGAGCTTCGTGGACGCCTTCCGCAAGGCGGACGAGGTGCTCTACCAAGCAGTGAAGGGGATCAGCGATCTCATCACTCAGGAAGGCATCGTGAACGTCGACTTCGCCGACGTGCGCACTGTGATGGAGAACATGGGTCGCGCGCTCATGGGCACCGGTTGCGCGAAGGGTGAAGGCCGCGCGCGCCTGGCTGCAGAGGCGGCCATTCAGAGTCCGTTGCTCGACAACATCAGCGTCGACGGCGCTACGGGTGTGTTGATCAACGTCGTCGGCGGACCCGACATGAAGATGCGCGAGATCAACGAGGCTGCGACCTACATTCAGGAGCAGGCTCACGAGGACGCGAACATCATCTTCGGCGCTACGATCGACGAGAACATGTCCGAGGCCATCAAGGTCACGGTCATCGCGACCGGCTTCGAGCGCGCTGCGGAAGAGCCCCAAGAGCTCTTGCGTCAGGCGAGCCGCCAACCTCTCGAGCGTCCGGCTCCGCGTCAGGAGGCCCGTCCCTCCGAGGCCGCGCCCGTACGTCGTGAACAGCGCCCCGAGATTTCCGCACGGGCTCTCGAGGAGCTCGACCGCGAGCCTGCGACGGTTTACTCGAGGCGCCCCGCCGCGGCCGCAGCGAGTCTCCAGGCGCGCTCCGAGAACTCCGGACTGCCCTCGGTCCGCGACCGCATCACGTTCCCATCGAACGTGGACCGCGACTGGGACACGCCTGCCTACCAGCGGCGAAACGGCGGCTGATCTTCCGAGGTCGAGCGCGCCTGCCGCCTCAGGCGCGCGTGGCTTCGGCGTTGCCCTATTCGCGCCCGCTGCTGAGCGGTCGCGAACGACAACACTACCTCCTGCGAACGAAGGCGCCCCTCGTGTTGGTCCACGGGGGGCGTCGCCTTTTTTTGTGCGCCCGAGGGCGGTCAACCCGGTGTCCCGAGACGCGAAAATCGCCCGCGTTCTGCCAGGTGGAGCGGCGCTCGCGGCGCCTGACGCCCTCTGAATCGGAAGCTGCGCCTCGGGGTGTCGAGCTTTCCCCGGCCTGAGCCTCGCTGAGTGCGTCGGCTTTGGGTACGCTTGGGGTTGCCGTGGTCTGGGGCCCGGCTGCGCGCGATGAATCCTTTTCAGCAGAGCTTGCTCGTCGTTGATCCAAACCCCGACTCTGCGGAGGCGCTGTCTGCCGTTCTCGCTGAGTTGCAGGTGGAGGCCACTCGTGTGGGCACTCAGAAGGACGCGCTGCATGAGTTGGCTCGGCGTGACTACTCTGGAGTGGCGGTCTGCGTTCAGCTGCCCGATGCCAGCGGGCTCGAGTTGCTGAGCAAGCTCGGTCAGTACTCCGAGGCCTTGCCCGTTGTGGTGATCACCGATCAGGGCAAGACCTCCCTCGGCGTCAAAGCCGTGCGCATGGGGGCGAATGACTTTCTCTGCCGTCCGTTCGAAGAAGAGGAGGTCAAGTACGTCATCCAGAAGATGTTGAGCCTGTATCGCGCGGGCGCCGACGAACCCCCGAAGAGCGCGCGCCTCAGCCTCCGCTCGAACATCATCGGAACTTCCCCGGTGATGGTGGAGCTCGAGCGCACGATCCATCGTGTCGCGGACGGTGTTGCGACAGTGCTTATCCGTGGGGAAAGCGGTACGGGGAAGGAGTTGGTGGCGCGGCGTATCCACGACGAGAGCCCGCGCAAGGACGGACCTTTCATCAAGGTGCACTGCGGGGCGCTGCCGGATAACCTGCTGGAGAGCGAGCTGTTCGGCTACGAGAAGGGCGCGTTTACCGGCGCGACCCAGCGCAAGCCGGGCCGCGTGGAGCTGGCGGAGGGGGGAACGCTGTTCCTCGACGAGATCGGCGACATCACTCCGGCAATTCAGGTGAAGTTGCTGCGCGTCCTTCAGGAACGCGAGTACGAGCGCTTGGGTGGAACGCAAACGCTGCAGGCGGATGTGCGATTCGTTGCGGCGACGCACCGCGACCTGGACGGCATGGTGCGCAGCGGAGATTTCCGCGAGGATCTCTTCTATCGTCTGAGCGTTGTGCCCCTATTTGTGCCGCCGTTGCGCGCGCGCCCGGATGATATCGCCGAGCTGGCGATGCATTTCGCTCGCACTGCGGGTCTGAACAATGGTCGTACTGCCATGGGCATCGACGCCCCAGCCCTCGAGATGCTGCGCAGCCACCGCTGGCCCGGGAACGTGCGCCAGCTTCAGAACTTCATCGAGCGCCTCGTTCTATTGGCCGATGGCCCGCGCATCTCGGCGCGCGACTGCGCGATGTGGCAGCCAGGCATCGACAACGGCGCCGTCGACCAGAAGACGGCGATGGCCGCCTACGGTGCCGCTCGGACTGCTCCAGAGTCGGCAGTTTCTGAGGCGCTCGCGCCGGAGAGCGAAGACGTGGAAGTCGTGGAACTCGCGACTGCCATTGCGCGTGCAGAAAAACTCGCGCTAGAGCGGGCCCTGAAGAAGGCTGGCGGAAATCGGAATGTTGCCGCGCGGATGCTGGGCGTCAGTCGCCGCACGCTCTATTACAAGCTGAACGAGCACGGCGTGAGCTAGCTCCGGCGCGGTTACTCCAGCTTCACGTCGAACAGGTAGAGGTACTTTCGGCTGCCCGGGCGCTGTAGCAGGAGTTCGTAGCGGCCCGTCTTGAGGCGCTGCGCCGGTAGCTCGAGCTGGATCAGACCGCGGGAGCCGCGCGCGTCACCTTCATGCTGCCACACCACGTTGTGCTGAAACATCAGGCGGCTGGACCAAGGCTCCGCGCCTGTCTCGGGCGTCAGCACCTGCAGCACCAGGCGCGGATCTGACTCGCCGAGCTTGTAGGCGTTCACGGCGTGGGCTGGCAGCGCAGCGCTCTGCTCATCGCTCACCGGTTGGCTCGGATAAGGCTGAAGAACTGAAGTTGGCAGACCCGACCGCGGCGCGATGGCCAGGCGCCGCTCCTCTGGAGCGTGACTTGTCCCGTCCGAATCCGGCGGGGGCGTACGCAGAGCTGGGGTAGCGCCAAAGAGACCCGACGAACCCTTCTTTGGTGTTACCGCGCGGTAAGCAACTGCGGCGGCGCCTGCGACGGCGACGCTCAGAAACAAGACTCGACGGTTGAGGCGCGCCTGGGGGCTCGCCTTCACGCAGGGATCAGCTCCGGGTACACGGGCTCCCACATCGCCTGGCTGACCGCGTCGTAGATCGCGTTCGGTTCGAACGACTTTCCGACGTTTTGCTCAGCGGCGTCCTTCACCACAGCACAGGCGATCTTGCGGGTGATCTCCCGTAGCCGGTGCATGCGTGGGAACAGCGCCCCTTGTTCCAGATCCTCGTCGGTGAGCTCCGAGGCGAGCGTATGGGCGGCGACGGTGAACATCGAGTCGGTGACTTCGCTGGCCTCGGCGACCAGGGCGCCCAAGCCGACGCCGGGGAACACGTACACGTTATTGCCCTGACCGATACGCACGGTGCGGCCGTCAGGCAGCGTCACGGGCTCGAACGGGCTCCCCGTCGCCACCAGCGCCCGACCGTCGGTCCAGCGCAGTAAGTCCTCCGGCACGGCCTCGCTCTTGCTGGTTGGATTGGAGAAGGGCAAGATCGCCGGCGCGTCGCAGTGTTTGGCCATCTCGCGCACGATCTCTTCGCTGAAGACACCCGGTTGCCCCGAGGTACCGATGAGCACGGTGGGCTTGAGCGCCTTGACCACCTCCAACAGCTCGATGGGCTGTGCGGGGTCCAAGCCCAGCTCGCGCACGAGCTCTTCCGGCCAGGCGAACTCGCGCTTGTACTCGTCGCGGAAGTCTCGGGAGTCGACGATTAGGCCGCGGCTGTCCAGCACCGCGACAGCACGCGTCAGCGCCGCGCCGCTCAAGCCCGCGCTCTCCAGCGCATCGCGGATCTGATGTCCAATGCCCACGCCGGCAGCGCCGGCTCCCAGGATCACAACGCGTTGATCCGTTAGCTTGGCGTTGCGCTTGCGCACGGCCGCGAAGATCCCCGCGACCGCGACCGCCGCGGTGCCCTGGATGTCGTCGTTGAAGGAGCAGAGTCGCTTGCGGTACTTCGTGAGCAGGGTGAACGCATTCGCCTTCTTGAAGTCTTCCCACTGAAGCAGTGCCTTGGGGAAACGGGTCATGACCGCCTCCACGAACTCCTCCACCAGGTCGTAGTAGCGCTGGCCGCGAAGCCTGGGGTGGCGCCAGCCGACGTACAGCTCATTGTTCAACAGCTCTTCGTTGTCCGTGCCTACATCGAGGCTGATGGGCAGCGTTTGGTTCGGATGGATGCCTGCGCCCAACGTGTAAAGCGACAGCTTGCCAATCGGGATCCCCATGCCGCCCGCGCCCTGGTCACCGAGGCCGAGGATGCGCTCGTTGTCCGTCACCACGATGAGACGTACGTCGTCCGTAGCAGCGTTCGCCAGCACCTGCTCGATGCGCCCGGAGTCCTCGGGGGTGATCCAAATCCCGCGCCCACGTCGGAAGATCTGGGAGAAGAACTTGCAGGCTTCACCCACCGTAGGTGTGTAGACGATGGGCATGAGCTCTTCGACGTGCTCGCCGAGCACGCGATAGAACAGCGTCTCATTGCGATCCTGCAGCGCCGCCATGCCGATGTAGCGCTCCAGTGGATCCGCCTTGCGGGAGATATTGCCGTAGGCCCGCGCTGCCTGAATCGCCATGGGCGTCGGGTTCTGTGGCAAGAGGCCCCGTAAGCCGAAGGCGTCGCGCTCCGCTTCGGTGAAGGCTGTGCCTTTGTTGAGCAGTGGATTGCAGAGCAAGGCGCGACCGCGCTCATGCACGACGACGCGCGGCGTGCCCTCTGGTGTGCGTTCAAACTTCAGCTTCGTCACGGCATCCCTCGTGCTGGACTGTATCAAGGCGTCAGCGCCTGAGGTACAGAACGCGGCGGAGCTTACGTTGGGCGGAGCGCTTCGAACCGACCCGTAGACGCCATTGCGCCCCAAGTTAGCGCGCTGGGGCGGCCGCTAGACCGCCTTCACGGGAGTCCGACACCCCGAAGTACTCACCGTCGATGATCATCAAGTTGTTGGCGTCACCGATGGGGATCGTCTTCTTCGAGATGGTGTGGCCCAGCGCCTTCAAGCCATCCAGCACACCTGGCGCGGGCGGCTTGCGGCGCTCGTAGCGCACCTCGTCGGGCAAGAAGCCATGGTGTAGGCGCCCTCGCTCCACCGCGACGGACAGCGGGAGTTGGTAGTCGACCACATTGCGCAACACCTGGAACACCGTGTTCGGGATCGTGTCGCCGCCGGGGGAGCCCAACACCAGGATCGGCTTGCCGTCCTTCAACACGAGGGTTGGCGTCATCGAGCTCGTCATGCGTCGGCCGCCTTTGAGAGTGCTCTCGCCCACGCTGCCGAACGCGCCAGCGGAGTTGTTCATCACGATCCCAGTGCCCGGCACCACGTACTTGGCGCCGAAGCCCGCGGAGAGCGTCGTTGTGCAAGACACCACCATGCCGTCACGATCGGCGACGCTGAAGTGGGTCGTGTGCTCGAGCTCTTCGGCAGCCTTGGTGTAGAGGGAGTGCAGCTCCGCCGCAGGCGTCGCCTTCTGTGGGTCGATGGGGTGGGGCGTGAGCCAGTGCAGGGGGTCGAGCCAGCGTTCGCGTACCTTCGCTGGGTCGCGATCCGACGTGTCGGGGTCGACGACGTCGAAGCGGCGGTCGGCGTGAGCGCGCTTGGCGATTTCCACGAAGAAATGCGCGGCGGCGACTGAATCGGCTGGATGCTTGTAGGCCTCCACGCGCTCCCACATCTTGAGCATTTCGAGCACGGCCACTCCACCAGCAGAGGGCGGCGGCATCACCTCGACTTGCAAGCCGCGATAGTCGAAAGCTTCGAGCTTGCGCTCCTTGGCCGCGTACCCCTTGAGATCAGCGAGGCTGATGCGTCCGGTTTTTTCCATCGCTGCGACGATGGCCTCGGCCGTCTTGCCTTCATAGAAGCCCGCGTCGCCTTGCTGAGCGATGCGCTCGAGGGTGCGCCCCAGATCCTTGCGGAACAGGCGCTGGCCAGGCTTGAGTGGTTTCTTCTTCGGGGCCAGGGCCTTGCGCGCCTCCGGATTGTTCCGCAGCGCGCGGTGGCTCCAGCCGAGGGTGAGTCCCTCGCGCTGGCCGATGATGTGCCCCTTCGATGCGAGATCGATCGCTGGCTGCATGACCTCGCTGAGCTTGAGCTTGCCGAAGCGCCGCTGTGCGAGGTTCAGCCCGGCGACGCTGCCTGGGACGCCTGACGCTGCGGGGCCGACGCCCTTGGCTTCGATCATGGCGTTGAAATCAGCCTGAGTCAGACCTTGCGGCGCGACTTCCCGGAAGTCGATGGCGACCGTCGGTCCGCCAGGAGGGCGCACCAGGAGGAATCCGCCGCCGCCGATGTTTCCCGCGCTGGGGTGTGTGACGGCGAGGGCGTAGCCCACAGCCACCGCCGCATCGACGGCGTTGCCACCCGCTTCGAGCACCGCCACGCCAGCACGCGTCGCTTGGGCCTCGACGCTGGTCACCATTCCGAGCTTGCTATGCACCGCGTTCCCCCCCGCAAGCTTGAGCTCAGCGGGCGCTGCTTGAAACGTGGGCCCCGCGCTAGGCGCGGCTTTTGGGGGTGAGGGAGCGCTGCTTGCAAGCGTGGGCGCAGCGGAGTTCAGCGTCTGGGAGGGATTCTGCGATGGTTGCCCTCCCGCGCCGCTTGGGGACGAACGGGAACAACTGAGCGCCAACCCTGCGCACAGCAGGTACGTGATCAGCTGCGGCGTTCGTGGCCACCCGGACAACTGGTACCGCACGGAACTCAGTAGCCGGGTGGAGGACCGTAGCCGCCGCCGGGGGGCGGGCCGTAGCCACCGCCGGGAGGTGGGCCGTAGCCACCGCCCCCGGGTGGAGGACCGTAGCCTCCCGCCTGTCCTTGGGGGAGCATGGGCTGCTGCGGGTAACCGCCGCCGCCGCCTTCACTTGGGAGCGTCTGGGGCTCCTTGAGTGGGAAGGGCTCTCCGCCCTCTGCGAGGTAAGCCGCGTAGATTTGATAGCGCAGGTGAATGTTCGCGAAGCTCAGGATCGCGACCACGAAGTAGATCCCAATGAAGCAGGCGAGCATGCCGAGCATGGCCAAACCGAAGCTGATCATGCCTAGCAGGAGCCCGTAGCCTAGCGCGCGCTTCCAGGTCTTGCCCGCGTAGGTCCAGACCGCGCCGAGCGCAAACGTCTTGCTGAAGTCCTCGGATAGTTCCGCGCGGAGCATGATCGCGCTCACGAACACCATCATCAGCGTGACCAACGAGACGTAGCCGATCAACATCGTTAGCAGCAGCAGCAGCATGCTGAGCTCCGGGATGCCCGAGGCACCGCCGACGATGCCCGCGAGCATGCCGCCGACGAACATCAAGATGTACCAAACGAAGACGATGGGCAGCACGCTCAGCAGCTGCGCCAAGAAGGGCACCACGCCGCGACTGAGGTAGTGAGTGAAATCGCCGAAGTCGAACTTCGGGATGGGCTTCGGGTGCTGGCGCACCAGTCGCTGCATCACCTCCGCTTGCCAACCCAGCATCACGATTGGCCCCAGCACCGGGATCAGCTGAACCAGCGTGGCGTACAGCCAGTTGCTGCGCCCATCCACGGGATCGCTGGTCAAAAACTTCACCGCCCGCATCACCTCGATCTTCTCAGGAGGCGGACCGTAGTCGCCGCCCACTCCAGCGGCGGGTGCGTAGCCAGGGGTCGGTGGCTGAAACTGCGGAGGCATTGCCATAGAACCCGGTCTCATAACATAGGGCCACTCGCCGTCCCACGGGCTTCGCGCGTGCGCAGCCCCCGCGGCGTTGTGCTGCGTCACTGCGGGGTCCAAGATGCGCCCATGGCAGAGAGCTTTCAGCCCCTTGGGATCCGCGTGTTGACCGTGAGCGACACCCGGGATGAGTCGACGGACAAGAGTGGAGGGCTGTTGTGGGAAAAGCTCGGTGAAGCCGGCCACGATCTAATGGACCGCGCGCTCTTGCCCGATGACCTGCTGCTGTTGCGCGCGCAGTTTGCCGCATGGATCGCCCACCCAAAGACGGACGTGATCGTCGCGACCGGGGGCACAGGCATCACCGCACGAGACGTCACGCCGGAGGCGCTGTCGCCGCTCATCAGCAAGCACATCCCCGGCTTTGGTGAGCTCTTTCGCATGCTTTCCTACACGGAAATAGGTGCCAGCACGATTCAATCTCGCGCGGACGCCGCGCTGTGTGGCGGGGTGTTGGTGTTCTTGCTCCCCGGCTCCACGGGTGCCGTGCGCCTGGCGCTGGAAAAGATCCTGCTGCCCCAGCTCGACCCGCGCACCAAGCCCTGCAACTTCGCAGAGCTCCTGCCGCGCATCCGCGGCACTGCGCGCTAGAAGGAACACAGCGCGCTAACGCGCTAGGGATCCGTGAAGAGCTCGAGACCAGGGTCCCGTTCGGCCCAGTGTCGTAGGTCGCCCGCAGGAGCGCTCAGCACCCGGACTCCCAGCGCGCGCGCCTCACGGATCACCGTGGGCGCACCCTCGAGTAGCGACGCGCTGAGCAGACCATCCGCTGCCGCGAGCCAGCTGAGGCACTCGGGGCGGGGGAGCTGTCCCAAAAAGCGCGCGTGGGGAAACTCTGCTTCCAGCGCCTGGCGCAGTGGTCCGTCTCCAATCACCACCACAGCGCTGGGCCGCGCGAACTCCAGGCTCTTCTTCAGGGCAACGTCGATGCGCTTGCTGGCGATCAGGCGAGCCACGATCAACCACAGTTCTCCTTCAACCTCGTGGAGCCTCCGTGCGTCGGCGCGTGAAGGCACACCGCTCAAGTCGATGGCGCATGGTTCCACCCGCCGGTCCACGATGCTCTTGGGGGTGAGGGGGGCGAGCGCCTCGAGCAGCTGCCCGGACACCGCCCGGAGGCGCGTGACGGCTGCGGCTCGGGTCGCGTGCTCGAGCACTGTCTTGGCCAAGCGCGGCGCGAGCGCCAAGAGCAACCTAACATCGCTCCCGTGAGCGACCCACTCCGCTTCGCGTGCAATGCCGTGCGGCAATAGCGGGAATGCGCCGGGCAAGAGCCAGTGGGCCTGAACTAGATCAAACGCGCCCTGAGCCCTGACGAGGCGCGCTATCTCTCGGCGGGCGAGCGCCATGAACGCCACGACGCCTAACGCCCGCCGTGCCCGAGTCAGCGGGCTGGGATGTTGTAGGCGCGCCCTCACCCCCGGAAAGCCGAACGCATCCCCTGCGGGGATTTCACGGAGCTGGATGCCGGGCGTAGCCGAACGCGTCGTACTTCCTTGGGGAACCACCAGCGTTACCCGGTAGCCACGGCGGAGCAGCTGCTGCACCTCGCTCGCCACGAAGTGCCCTGAAGGATCGGCCGGGGACTCCGGGTAGGACGTGGCGACGACGAGGGCGCGCATGGCGACGCTTCAGCGCGGGAGCTCTGGGTGTTCCGTGGGGAGTTGGTCGCCGTGAGCTTCGATCAAGTCGCCGAGCAGGCGCAGGTAGCTGAAGGAGTAGATCCCGCTGTTGTGGCTATCGCCCCACTCCAGGGAGAGCGCGTAGTTGCCCACGGCTTCCAGCTTGACCAGTTCGAGGTTGCCGCCGCTCTGGTACGCGATGGTTCCGGAGTGGCCTTGGCAGCCAGCGCACGGGCAGTAGCCGCGCAGCAGCTGATGAGGGAAGCGGGAGGTGTGCCCGTCTTGCCAGGTCACTTCCATCACCCGGGCGCCGTGGGGAGCTTTCACGCCGGTTGGTGTGCTGCGGGGGTCGGCCATGGGCCGCCAGTTATCACGCGAGCCTCGCAGCGCGAAACGCTGGACGAAGCGGGAGGCCGTCTGCCCGCAGCGGGAGGAGGGCGCGGGAGGGGGGGACACGGAGGGGGGACAAAAGTGCAGTGCTTTGCCAAAGCCCTTGCGCGACGCGGCGGCGTCTGTCATACCGCCCGTCCCTGTGTCCAATCCTACCGAATCAGTCCAGTGTAAGCCCCTGGAAGTCTCCGTCGGAGACAAGGGGATCGAGCGTGCGATCAAGCACTTGAAGCGCAAGATGGCCGGTGAAGGCATCCTGCGCGAGCTGAAGCGTCGTCGGCACTACATGAAGCCGAGCGTGAAGCGCCGTAAGAAGATGAGCGAGGCCGCTCGCCGTCGTCGTAAGCGCGAGAAGATCATCCCCGGGGTATGAGCCTCGGCGGGGTTTGGGGCTGCTTCCGTTTAGCAACTGGGTAGCCTGAACCACTGGACCGCTTGCAAGCGCAACACGGCACCGCATCCGCGGTGGCCGTGTTGCGCGTTTTGTCTTGGGTCCCCGCGTCCGCCTGTCCGGGTCGAGGAGCGGCGTAGTAGATTCGCGCCCGTGAGTGACTCGAGCCACGACATCGGGACCCGGGCTGTGCATGCGGGGGAGGCCATCGACGACCAAAACGCCCTGACCCAGGCGCGTGCCCTCGAGCCGCCGCTCGTGCTGTCGAGCGCGTACAACCTCGGGACCGCAGACCAGGCAGCTGCTGCTTTCCGCGGGGAAAATGATCTGTATATCTACGGCCGCTGGCGGAATCCCAGCGTGGAGTCGCTGGAGCGCAAGCTCGCGAACCTCGAGAGCGCAGAGGCAGCCGTCGCCACCGCGAGCGGTATGGCCGCCGTCACCGGCGCGCTGCTCTCGCGACTGGTGGCTGGAGATCACGTGGTCGCCCCCTGGAGCTGCTACGGCGAAACTTCGCGGCTCTTACGGGAGCACTTACCGAAGCTTGGGATCACGACCAGCTTCGTCGACGGCAGCTCCGTCGACGCGTATCGCGCGGCGCTCCAGCCGCAGACGCGGGTGGTGTACGCGGAGACGCCGTCGAACCCAGTCATGAAGATCTGCGATCTCGAGGCGCTGGCGAAGCTCACCCACGAGCACGGAGCAGAGCTCGTTTGCGACAACACCTTCGCGACGCCGATCCACCAGCGTCCCATCGAGCTCGGCGCGGATCTCGTGCTGCACTCCATGACGAAGGCGCTTGGCGGCCACGGCGACGCCATTGGAGGGGTGATTTGCGGCAGCAGGCAGCGCGTTCACGCAGCCTCCGAGCTGGTTGTCAAAGGCTTCGGAGGCGTGCTGGCGCCGTTCAACGCGTTCCTGATCAGCCGCGGCGTGCGCACCCTCGCGCTGCGTCAGCGCCAGGCTTCAGCCAGCGCGTTGGAGCTTGCCCGCTGGCTGAGTGAGCACCCCGCGGTGGAGCACGTCCACTATCCCGGACTCGCCACGCACCCCGGTCACGAGATTGCCGCGCGGCAAATGCAGGGCTTCGGTGCGCTGCTCTCCTTCGAGCTCCGGGGCGGCCTCGAGGCAGGTAGGCGAGTGCTCGAGGGGGTCGAGCTGGTCGAACACGCGGTGAGCCTCGGAGATGTGCGGAGCCTGATCACGCACCCAGCGTCCACCACGGCCTCCACGATGCCCGTCGAGACTCGACGCCGGGCAGACATCGGAGACGGACTGCTACGGCTCTCCGTTGGTATCGAGGCAGCGGCCGACCTGCGCCTGGACCTGGAAAACGCCCTCAACCGCTGCTGAAGGACGTGTGGCGATGTGGGCGCAAACCCACGAAACCACGTCGTAAACTTGTCCGTTCCGGCGCCGTGAGCCTAACCCAACGGGCTATGGTCGATTCCGGCTACATCCATCAAGGGCCACGCCTGCGCAATCGGGTCGTCGCTCCGCCGGACGACCTGGTGGAGGACGAGGAGTACTTCGACGAGGAAGACCTCGAGGACGAAGGCTTTCCGATCCGCCTGCGCCACCTGATCGTGCTGCTCTTGTGCGGCGGCGGGATCTGGATGGCGTACCCCCGGGCGATGGCCGCGTGGAGCCTCCACGATTCATCCACCAAGCTCGCTGACTACGCGCTCTGCATGGCCGGGCCGACTGGACCCTCCCTGATTCGGGACAATCCCCCGGAGTTCAGGCGGCTGCTGCGTCGCAGGCTGCTGTCTGCTCACCCAGGGGACCGACCGTTCGAGGGTTGCGCGGTGCTGGGCAAGGAGCTCACCAAGAGCGAAGCCGTTGAGCGCGTCCACCAGAGCCAAGCGTGGAGCTTCGTCGAGTACGGCGGGGACGCCGCCGACGCGCTCAAGACGAGCGGTGCTCGCGGCGCGACCCTCGACGATCTCAAGGTCTCCGTGAAGCCTCTCGCGAAGCTGGCCAAGGAGGGGTGGCCCTTCGTGCGCGGTGGCTATAGCCGCTTGGTCAAGCCGAGCTCGACGGCCAAGGGAGCGCCCCATCCGAGTGACCTTCCGCAGCCTGCGGTTGGTCAAGGCCTACCCGCCTGGCGCGTCCGTTACCGTGCGGTAAAGGTGAACGCCGACAAGGACTACACCGTGGCGATGGGCGCAGCGGCGAACCTCGCTGTCTATCGTACCCAAGACGGGGGCATCAACTGGAAGCCTGCGGCCATCAACGACAGCGCGCTCTCGAGCTTCGCGGAGCGCTGCCCGACGCCTGGTGGCCGCTCCTATACGATCAGCTTCGACGACAGCGGCAAGTACTGGATCGTCAGCTCCCAGGGGCCCGATATCGAGCCCTACTCCAGCCGCTTCGCCTACTCCAAGGAGCAGCTGGTGAGCGCTGCGTGCGACGATGAGGCGATCGTCATCGCGACCCGCAAAGAGAAGTCTTCCGACGTCAGCGTTGCGTATTGCGACTACCGTCAGGTGTGCCGCGCGTTCGAGTTGCCCGATTTCGGACCCCAAGGTCAGAAGCCGCGTTACCCTGTGGATCTAGCTCGGGTCAACGGGACCACCGTGCTCGCCACGGCGCGCCACGGCATCGTGCGCGTCGCGTCCACGCGCGATGCGGGCAAGACGTGGACACCGTTCGTGGTCGCCTTCGACGTCGAGTCGAGCAGTGTACCCACTTCGGTGAAGGTGCCGAGCCGGCTGCTTGCGTTGGGTGAAGACCTGATGCTGTACGGCGGCGCGCCGAAGCCAGGGATGACCTATCCCGTGCTGATTTCCAAGGATGGGGGGGCTTCCTTTGGTGCCTCCCCCCGCGCCGGCGCCGCGCTTCGCGCGTCGGCGGGCGCGCCCCCTCCTTAGCCGGTCGCGACTCGCCTGCGGCTCGCGCGCGCGGCTGGAGGGGGAACATACTTTTCCGCGCGGTAAAGGATCGCGGGCTTTTCGGGTGGCTTGAACGCGGCGCGCTCTCGCGCGGCCGCTTCTGTCGGGGTTTGGTCGGGTTTCGGGTGCCTCGACCGCGGCGCGCTTCGCGCGGCCGCTTCTGCCTTTGCTTTGTATGGGCGGGCGGTTGTTGGGGTGAGGTGAACGCGGCGCGCTCTCGCGCGACCGCTTCTGGTCGGGTTGGTTTGGGTCGGGGGACTCGCGGAACGGCTTGGCGTGGCCGCTTCTGCGCGTTCGTTGCGCCTTTCCGCTCGGGGCCGCCGCGCCCTCGGGCGCGCACAACGCCTGCCGCGCAGTTGCCGCACGGATAGTAGGGGGTTGGGAGGTGGAGCGCGGCATGCGTTCTGCGCGTGGGGTCGCGCTCGGCGGCCCCGAGCGGAAAGGCAGCGAAGGAAAACCCCATGCCCCATCCTCATCCCAATCCCCACCGTGATCGTAGCCCCCATGCTCTCCGCGCGCGGGCGCGGCGGCGTGCTTGGCTTGAGTCTCGCGCTCACGAGATGCGCCGCGCCCCCACGCCCAGTGAGGCGCGGCTCTGGCTCGCCCTGCGGGGCAAGCGCCTGGGCTTCACCTTCCGCCGTCAGGTTGTCGTTGGCGGGCAATACATCGCCGACTTCCTAGCGCGAGATGTGCGCCTCATTGTCGAACTCGATGGCCCCCGCCACTGCGCCACCGCGGACGCGCGCCGGGACCGCGACCTCGCGCGCCTTGGCTACCGCACGCTGCGCTTCTGCTCGGCTGCCGTCCATCAAGATCTCGTCAATGTGGTGCGTCGAATCCTCGAGGAACTGCACGGGGTTGAGCTCTAGCTGTGTAGTCCTGAGTAGGCGAAGACGGCGTCTTGCTAAAAGTCCGCTGTGGCGGGATCCAAGAGGAGTTCTGAAGTGTGCGAGTTTGGGCGTACTCGTCGCAACCCAGGACCGACTAGCCAAAGCGAACCCTGCCCGAGCACCGCGGGTTCGCTCCCACCGTCCAAGACGCGGACGCTGTCTGGCGCGATGCGGAGCGTGACACTGTACTGCGACTCGTGTTCCGTGAGGATCCCGGGGACGTACAACAGTGAGTTCCACGCGAGTTCTGCGCCGTGGGAGAAGTGGACCGCTGTGCCTCGGCACTTGGACAGGGCTTGGTCCAGCGCAGCGAATGTCAGAAAAGGGGTCGCAAGCATGCTCTTGGCGTCAATGCGGTAGTATTGGTCTAGCGCTGACGCGAAGCAGCGCCCTCCATCACAGCTGACGTTCCCAAACCAGCCTGGCTCCACGTTTTCGCTGCGTTCGGTGAGGTGTACCCGCGTCTTGCCGCGAAACAGGCTCTGCGCATACACCTCGCCCAGCGGTGAGAGCCCGTGCGGGATGGGTATGCGCTCGAGCGGCGCATTCAGGTCAGCGGGGACACGCCACAGGCTCTCCTCGCGCCTCGATGTCGCGCACACGGCTTCTCCGCATTCGAAGAGGCCCGTCGGGAGCACGCCGTCCCTAGCGAAGACGTCGACTCGCTTCCATGTTTCCTTGCGGATGGGATAGTAGATCGCACCGTGAGCGGTCCCAGAGTGCAGCGGCACCTCGTGCTCGAAGCCCCAGACTCGGCCGGCCAACGACGTCAGATTGGGGATGTGCGTTGCGTGCTTGTGCCAAGTCCGTCCTCCGTCGCTCGAGATAGCAATAGGTCCGTCGGCCTTGCCAACGTAGAAGGTGCGGTCGCCAGCGATGGCGAAGTGTTTCCAGCCGTCGACTTCGTAGCGCTGAGTCGGCTGCGGACACGTGACCCTGTCCAACGGATTGACCGGCGCTGGATGGCGCAGCGCAGCCTTCGGACTCGACTTTGCAGACTGCTGCTCGGGTGTACGTGCGGCGCGCGGCTCAGCGCAGGCCAAAAGCAGACCGCAGACAAGCGCGGTCCGCAGAACTGCGGGTGTGTCGATTGTACGGGAGAGGGAAGGCATTGGATGGGACGGCGAACTCGGACCTGCCCCAGCTGCTACGTGTTGTCGGGAGTTTCGATCTCGATCGCCTTGTCCGCGCCGAGCTCGTAGCGCTAGATCCCGTGCCCAAGCAGCCACAGGGCGTTTCCGTCGAGAAATGCTAGGTCTCTTCACAAGGCTCTTCGAACAGGGACCTTGCACTGACGTCCTGTTCGACCTGGGAGCACACGAGTGGTGAGGGGACGGCTCGGTTGGCCTCGGCGACAAAGCGCAAACGCGGAAACGGTTGCCCGTTTCCGCGCGGTCGAGTGCTGCTAGGGGTCAGCTGCCGAGGCAGCCGAGCTCCACGTCGATCTTGGCGCCGCTATCAGCAGAGACCGTGGTGCAGACATCCGGACACAGGAGGATCTGCGTGGGGTTGGTGTTGTCGTTGTAGTACCAACCTTGGCCTGGCGCAGTGCCACACTGGCTCTGGTCGGTCACGCGGGTGAGGGTCTGCGCCGCTCCGCCGCCGCCCGGGGTGTAGACCACGTCGACCTTGTTGGGATCCAGAATGCCAGAGTCCGGAGTGGGCACGTTGAACGTGCAGCCGACGGCCGCCTTCTGGATCTCCTTGAGCACGTCGATGAACACGGTCCCGTTGCCGTTGGCGACGTTGTAGCTGTAGCAGGGGTTCGCGCCACCACAGTACGTGGTGTGCTGGGTCGCGCCGGCACCGTTCGCCCACGCCTCGAGGGAGCCGAAGGATGCTCCGGTCATGCCGATGATGAAGGTCGGAATGCCCGTGTTGTTGAAGTGGTTGCGAATGATGTTGTTGAGAGTCGTGTTGTTGGACGAGCAGCCTGAAGGCTGGCCGTCCGTGATGAGAACACCGACCATCGTGCGGCCGGGACGTGCCGCGGCCTGAGCGGTTGTGTAGTTGACGATCGAACGCAACGCAGCTTCGGTGGGGGTTGAACCAGTCGGACCGTTGGAGTTCAGAGACGAACGCAGCGCGGACAAATGGGCGGGCAGGATGTTAAACGCGACGCTGCCACCCGACGGAGGTGTGGACAGCCCGTTCGCGCAGTTGTCTCCGTTGTTGAAGTAGTTCAGCGCGATGCCCGTGCCCACCGACTCCGGCGCACTGAAGAACGAGTCCAGAGCGTTCACCGCGTAGCACCACTTGGACGCAGTGCCGCTGCCAACGTTGCAGTCACTGCCCATGCTGCCGGAGTCGTCGAGCACGATGTACATGTCGAGGGGGATCGGGTCCGCCTCGATGCGCGTCGCTGCGCATGCATCCTCGGTAACGATCGGCGCGTCATACGTGAAGTTGACGTCCGGGATCCCCGCGTCTTCTACACCGCCGTTGCCGCCATTCCCTGCGGAACCGCTGCTCCCGCCGGACCCGCCGTTCGCGGTGCCGCCGCTGGACGAGCCACCGTTCGTGGTGCCACCGCTGCTGGAGCCAGCGCTACCGCCGTTGCTCGAGCCGCTGGAGCCACCGTTCGACGTGCCAGCGCTGGAGCCGCCGCTGCCGCCGAATGAAGAGCCACCATCGCCCCCTGCGGAGTCACCTGAACTACCGCAGGCGACCGTCAGACATAGGGGGGAGGCGAGAAGAAACAAGGATCCGATCAAGAGGGGGCGCATGACAGTAGTTTCGGAGATCCGCAGTGGCAGCGCAAATCCGACCTGCATTCACACGGAAAAAATCGTCCACGGATCTGGCGTAATCCACGGCTCGGCAACCACGTCAGCACCGATGTGGGATGATGTACTCGGCATGCCTGCGTGGCGATGTCGTGCGCAGACTTGCGCCACCGCGGACAGCCCGTGGCAGCCTTCCGCACCCCAACGCACCCGCGATTCGGGCTACGTATCGGCGATGTTTCGCTACCAACGCCAGGTGCGCTTCCAAGAGGTCGATGCCGCTGGGCTGATGTTTTTCCCGAACTTCCTCGTGGTTTGTCATGAGGCCATGGAGGACTTCTTCGGTGAGCTCAGCGGAGGCTACGCCGGTCTGATTCGCGGGCGGGGGTTAGGGCTGCCGTGTGTAGCACTCGAGAGTCAGTTCATCGCGCCGTTGCGCCACGGCGATACGTTCGAGGTGGAGCTCAGCGTCTCGAAGCTTGGCAGTCGGAGCTTGCAGCTCAGCTACCGATTCGTGCGTGGAGCGGAGCTATGCGCCACGGTCCACCAGACGGTGGTGTGGACGGATCTCCAGCGCGTCGTCAGCGCACCCATGCCAGACGACGTGCGCGAGCTGTGCGCGAGGCACCTGTCGCCTGTGGGGGGCGCCGATTGAGCTGCGCCTGACCTCACCCCCAAACCCTGGAGCCAGGTGGACGTCTCCGCGAGGAGAACCACTGCTTGTACCCCGACCGGGTGTGCATCGAGGCGTTCAACCGCCGCGCAGTGAGATGTGGCGCAGTGCGTTCGGAACCCAGCCGGTGTGGTTGGGAGCGCTCACCGGGTCGCTGTCTCCCGCGAGCATCGTCAGGGCTTGGACCTGGATTTGAGCGCGTCGCGCGGCGTCGTCTTGTCCCCGTTCGCGGTAGACCCCGAGCAGGCGCCTCCAGACCGCGAGCGCCGCTGGCCAGGCTTGCTGAGCCACGTACCACTGGCTTGCCAACTCGAGGCGCGGGACGTGCTCCGGTTCGAGCCGCAACGACTCAGCGAGGTCGACTAGCGCCTCGCTTTGCCGTCCGGAAACGTAGCGCAGGCGCGCCCTGAGTTCGAACGCCTTGGCGCCAGCGTTGCGCAGGCGCGCCGCTTGGGTGTAGATGCGCTCCGCCTCCTGGGTGTCTCCTTGGCGCTGACGCAGCTTTCCGAGACCGAAGTAGGCCTCGGCAAAGCTCGGGTCCATTACGATCGCCTGGTGGTAGACGGTCAGCGCCCGAGCGAACTCACCTCTTCGCGCCAACGCATCGGCTTGCTCGGAGAGTAGGCGCGCGCTGCGAGTCGCCCAGCTCTCCGCGGGCGCGGGCGCTGCCGGCGGTGGACGCTTCGCCGCTGGAGGATGCGCGGCAGGTCTTGCAGCTACTGGCTTCGGCTCGCTCGGGCTCTTGCCGGGCGGATCCGGGAAGCGACCCGTAGGCGCTGCATGCAGAGCGGCTGGCCATAGCAGGCAGAGCGCACCGAGAGACCACCACCGCCACATACGACGAGTCTAGCGCAGCTGGCCCGGGCGACACCCACGGTGTGTCGGATGAGGCCTGCCAGTCTGTGGACAGCGACCGCTACAGGCCGAGCGCCTGGCGAGCCTGGGCGTACTTCTCGCTAACGCTGAATACCGCCAAATCGCGGGCTTCGGCGTTGCGAGTGACCCACTTGGCGCGCTCCGCGTCGTCCTCCGGGAGCTCCCCACCAGATATCGCTCGCAGAGCCGCCCGCGGGTCGCCGATCGCGAGCAGTGCAGTGCGGTTGCCCCACTCGTGCAGGGACGTGGCGAGCTGACTTGCGCGGTTGCCGATGCTCCCGATCACTTCGAGGGCGAGTACCGGCACGTCATCATCCAAAGTGCGAGGCAAGCTCGCGCGGATGCGCTGCTGCGCGACGGCGAACTTCTTTGCGTCTGCGCCCTGAGGCTGCCAGTTGTCGGCGAAGAGACTGAGCAGCGCGGCGACGACCGGCCAAAGGTCAATGGGGGCCGTGCGGGAGAGCGCGCAAGCGTTCGCCTGGATCAGCTTCAGCGCACGGAAGACGAGGAAGTAGAGCACCGCCTCGTCCTGAGCATCGAGCAGCTCCTTACCGATCAAGAGCTGGGGTGGGTTCGTGCTCGCTGGCTGCACGGCTTTGCCGATGTGCGGCGCGACCAGGACCTCCAAGTTGTGGATCCCGTAGCTCATCGCGAGCTGGGCGATCTGCTGCTTGAAGCCCTGCATTTCCTGGGGGAGTGGCTGCGCACGCATCGAGCGCAAGTCCATGCCGTAGGCGCCGTCGAGGGCGTTGCCGGTCTTCTGAATGAAGGAGCGGAGCGGCAACGTCAGGAGATCCGGCGCCAGCAGATCGTCGAACCGCGGTTGGCCAGCGACTGCGCCCCCACCCCGCACGGCTAGTGGGTCGCCGCCTTGGATGGCACGTAGGGTTGCGCTTGCCACGAGCGCCGAATCCATATCCCCGCGGATTTCCGCGACGCTCCCCAACGCTTCGAAGAAGCTTGGATCAAAGCGCCCCGTGCCAAGCGCGCGTCGCGCGTCGTTTGCGGTGCGATCCAAGAGCACGTTGAGTGCGCGGGTCTCCCCAGTGCGCGAGTAGAACTCCGCCAGAGCGCGCAGTACCAGGGGATCGGTCGGCGCTGCCTTGCGCGTCCGCTCGAGGATGGCCTCTGCCTTGCGCTTGTCCCCCGCCACCTGTTCGTAGATCACCGCAAGCTCGAGGGAGCGCGTGCGCTTGTCGTCGGCGCTCTCAGCGATCCCAACCAGCTCCTCTTGGATAGCCAGGGCTCGCTCGGCGTTGCCTGCGGCGGAGTAGACTTGAACCAGCCGTTCGCGCGCCTGCACGTCTTGCGGCAGGCGCTTGAGCACTTCGCGGTAAGAGAGCTCAGCGCGATCAGGGGTTGGGATGTGCTGCTCGTAGATTTCGCCAAGCTTGCGGTAGATCTCCGCTTGCTTGGCTTGATCCTGAGTGTGCCGCGCGAGGCGGATCCAGGCCTGCTCCGCCTCTGGCCAGTCGGCTTCGTCACCACAGAGTTCTGCGAACGCACGCAGCGCCTCGACGTGCTCGGGGTTTGCGTCAAGTGCCGCAGCGAGGGCAGCGCGGGCAGCGCCGCGGTCGCCAATCTCCGCCAGAGCCTGAGCACGGGTGACTTCGAGCCCAACTCGCTCGGATGGGTCGCTAGTGCGTGCGAGGCGTGACTCGAGCAAGGCCGCGAGCTTCGAGCGCTCGTTCTGATCCACGTAGAGCTGGCGCAGGCGCTCGAAGACATCACCGTGGGTGACGTCGATGTTCGCGGCCTGTTCGAGAGCTGCTCCCCCGCGCTCTGAGTTGCCCGCACGGTCGAGCCAGAGCAAACCAGCTTGGTACCAGGCCTCGAGCCGATGGCGCTCTACGCTACTGGCTTGCGCGACCGCCTCGAGCGCAGCTGCTGCGGCGGGGCCGTCCCCACTCGCTTCCAACACGTCGGCGCGAGTGGTGAGCGCAACCAGGTGCTCTGGCATGCGATCGATGGCTTGATTCAACAGCAGACGCGCTTCTTCCCGCTGGGTGAGGCGGGCGGCGGTCTCTGCCGCGCGGAGACACAGGGTGGACGCATCGAGATCTGCGTCGCTCTGCGACGCCAGCTCACTCAGCACCTCGAACGCCTTTCCGTCGTCGCCCGTGGCCTGCGCATACGCCGCGAGCTGGCGCAATAGCCAGTAGGGGCGCGGGGTCGGGTGATTCGTGCCGTAGACGACGTCCTTCGCGTTCAGCCACTCGTCGGTCTTCTTGATTAGACGCGTGGCGAGGATGGCGTGGGCGTGGCCGCTCCAGCCTGGCAACGCCGTCGAGAGCGCGCGCTCGATGGACACGAGGTCTTCGTCCCGTTGGGCCGCGAGGTACGCGTGTTCGAGCTGACGTAGCGCCGGCAGGTAGCTCGGCGAGTCTTCCAAGATCGCCGACTGCCAGAGCAGCGCGCTCGATTGATCGCCGCGCGCCAGATCGAGCTGACTCAAGCGCTCATACAGCGCGCGCGCCTTCGCGGGATCGGTCTCGGCCTTGGCCTGGCTCAGCAAGAGGTCGGCGAGATCCGCGGACTCGGAGGTCCCCGCGGCGGTCCGCTCACGGGCGATCTCCGCGAGAGCCCCACCACCCGCCTCGAGAGCTGCTCGCGCAGCACGGGCCGCTGCTTCGCTGTCTCCCTCGCGCTCGTAGTTGAGCGCAGCTTCGAGCAGCAGTCGGGCCTTTACTGGTCCTTCGGCGACGGCCGCCGCGGCTTCTCGCCAGGCACCTCGGTCCAAGTTGCTGCCGGGGTTCAGACGCTCTCCGAGCTCTCTGAGGCCCACGTCGCCGGGGCGCTCTTCTGCCGCAAGGGCGATCAGGTCTGCGGCACCGGAGAGGTCCTCGTCGGCGGTGAGGAGCGCTTCACGCACTTGGTCGTGAGCCTTCTCGATCGGATCCTCGCTCGAGTCTCTTCGTTGACGGATCCACTCCAGTAGCAGCTGCGGGTCACCAGCCATGCGTGCCGAGAGCTCGGCCAGACGGAACGCAAACGGCAGCCCAGGATCGGCATCCCTCGCTCGCTCGAGCAGGGGCATGACTTGCTCTGGCGCGTCCTGCTGGGAGCGCATCGCCGCTTCCGTGAGGAGAAGCGCCCGGCGTGCTTCGTTCTCGCTGGCTTCGGCGCCTTGCTCCAGTAGGCTCGCGGCTCTGCGCGCTCCACTGGTGTCCACTTGGGCCCGCAGAGGAGCTTCGAATGCCGGCGATTTGCCGTGGGCCCGTTGATAGGCCGCGAGCGCCGCCGCAGCACCGCCCGTGAGTTCGTGTGCAAGAGCCGCGACCAGCTGGCGGCTGGTATCCGCTTCTGGCTGGGCTAGGGCGCCTAGGGTGTCTGCCGCGGCGGCGAACTCCTTGTTCGCGATCGCACGCTCGATGTGCAGCAGGCGGACGAGCGCCGCGTGCTCCTCGGATTGCTCGGTGTCGGGCGTCGGCGCCGATAGCGCTGCTGTGAGTGCCTCGACTGAGCTGAAGGCTCGCCCCAGAAGGTGGGGCGGGCGCAGCGTGGGCTCGCCAATCCCCAGCGAGCCCAGTCCTTGCAAGTCGTTCTGCAGTGCCATCGCCGCGCCAGCAAGCACGCTGCCGCCGGGTTGCTCGGCTAGAGCGGCGAGCTGGGCGCTTGGAAGATCGCTCCCGCTCAGCAGAGCCATCGCGACCTGGTCCGCTTGGCTGAAGGCGTCTCCAGACGCCGCGAGCGCGCGCCGCATGCCTTCGGAGTTCGACCCTTCCAGCGCGCGCGCCGCAAGTGCATGGAGTAGGTATGCCGGAGGCTTGGTTTCCGCGTGAGAATGCTCGGAGAGGATCGCCGAGAGCAGCTCAATGGCCTTGTCGCGCGTTTCGGGTGCGGGAGCCAGCAACGCTGCAGAGACCCAGCGGGCTGCGCTGCGGAGCTCGGGGACCCGACTCAGGTTGGCCAGAGCAAGCCCAGCCTCCTTGCCGTTTCCGGTGGCTAGGGCGCGGCGTGCGGCGGTTAGGTAGGCTTCCGTCGCTGAACTGGCTTCAGGCTTTGCGTTTCGGCGAGCGCCGATACTCGCCTGGGCGGCGCGAAGCGGCGCGACCTCAGGGCTGTCCGGGAGCCGTAGGCTCGGGGCGCTCCCAGTTGCTGCTAGCTCTCGTGCCAGCTTGAATACATAAGGTCGCGGATCGGTTGGCGACAGCCGTTGGGCGTTGTCGAGCTTCTTGCTCGCAGCATCGGCGTCTTCCAAAACGATCCGATTAATTTCTGCGCAGAAATATGCCGAGTGCGCGCGACTCTCAGGAGTTGGGCTCGTGATGGCTTCCTGATCGAGCGCGACAGCCACCTGGCTCCACTCTTCGGTTGCCTGCGTGAGCCAGCGCTGTTGGCGTTGCGCGAGCGGATGCTTATGACCTTTCGTCGCCGCCTGTGCCGCCTTGCGAGCGCGATCGTCGTCGCCAGCCATGGCCCACAGTTCGCTTGCGACCACCAGGCAACGCGTGCGTGCGGCGGCGTCGACCGCGGCCTCGGCTTCTTCCTCGAACCACTCGGCCTTGGCGATCCAGGCGTCGAGCATGCCGTTGAGCGCCAGGTGATGAGCGGCCTCTTGCTCGTCTTCCCAGATTTCGCCGGTGCCAACTTCTTCAGCGTCGAAGGCTGCGTCGTCGTAGTTGCCGTCGTAGTCGTCGGCGGGGATGCTGTCGAACTCGCCCGCGAGGCTTTCCTCCTCGGGGTCCATCGTGCCGCCGTTAATGGCTTGGAATGGCGCGTTGACTTCGGATTCCCCCCAGTCCTCGGATTCAGTCCAGAGTTCCGCCTGCGATGGGCGCCCGCTGTCCAGTGCGTCCAGCAGGGCATCAGCCTCCGCATCGTCGACACTCTCGACGCTGGGCAGTTCGCTGTTGCTGCGGGCGAACTCCATGGCGCTTGCCACCTCGTCGCTGAAGTAGTTTGAAGCCTCCTCGCTTCCGTCGGGAACCGGGGTCGGCATATCGACCGACGTGGTCGCTTTGGGAGCGTCCGGGCTGAAAGCCGGAGGGAAGGGCTCGCGGGGAGGAGGTCCCGCCGGGTTCACGGCCGGGGGCTTACGCGTCGCCTCATCGCTTGGTCGGGGGATCACAGCGCCTGGCAGGGCTGGGCGAGGGGGGCCCTGGCGCGATGCCCGCGCGCCTGGCAGCGGGGGCTTGCTGCGAGGCCGAGCCACGACTCCGGGCGGAATCGACGCTGGGGCCTTTTGGCCCTCGGTCAGAGGATTCGTGAAGGTTTTCGTTTCGTCGTCCGCGGAAAACAGCCGGTGGGCTGGCTCGTGCAGCTTCGGACCCGGTGCGGCGTCGCTGTCTGCCTCGCCTGCGCCGCCAATCGGTGACCACTCACCGGAGCCGCGGAACGTGCCTTCTTCGGCGTCGGGTGCGCTGTCGCGCTCGCGGGCCAGGGAGCGGGGTGCCTGGGGGGAAGTGGAGCGCGGCCCGAGGCTACGCGACGGGAGCGTCGCGAAATGGCGCTTGCTCAGGAAAGGGGAGCCCGGTCGCTGTGACGTCGCTGGCGGATCCTCCCCGAGGGCTCTCAATGCGTTCGCCGTCTCCCCTTGGTCAGGCAGCGTTTCTTGTGGTTCGCGAGCGGCGGGGGGAACGGAGCTTGGTTTCCGGCCTGGGATGGGTAGCGGTGTCGACGCGGGATCGTCTGCGAGCAGGCTGTCGAGCAACGCGTCCGGCTCGAAGTCCAGATCTCCAAGTTCAGCGCCGATGTCACCAGCGCGTCCGCTGCGCCCCGCACCTCGAGGCTTCTTGTCGTCGTCCTGGTCGCTCATCGGACACCCATGCCCAAGCGGGCGCGAAGATCGAGGTACGCCGGTGAGAGGACGAACCCGAGCAGATTGTGCAGTCGGCGTTGGCCGAGCTGAGTCTGAGGCGGCACGCCGCGCGCCCCGTTTTCGATCAACAGCGACACCTGGGAAACATCTCCGGCTGCGATTGCCCCCATGCGATCGAGGGTGCCGCTCGCTGCCTCCACCCACTGGGCCGGATCCTGCCCAGATTGCGCAAAAGCAGCGGCCAAGTTTGGCAGCACCTTCTTCAGCTTGCGAGGCATGGCTTTGCTGAGCTGACGCTCGAACTCACCAAGCATCGCGTACGCTGGCGACTGCACTTGGACGCCAGCTACGCGGCAAGCCGCGACGACCAACGCAGCGATGTCGGTGGGGTCGCGATGCCTGAGCAGTGTGGAGCCGCGACGCAGGGCGAAGATTTCCCTGGCGGCGAGCGCGCGCCGGGCGGGATCGAAGGGCGCTCCGACTTGGGCGCCGATCACGATCGCCGGACGCTCGCTTGGTATGGCAGAGATTCCGTGCGGATCCGGACCGCCAACGTAAAGGTCGAAATCTCCTACGCCTAGTGCGCCGGTCCAGGCTGCCAGTTCGTTGCGCTGGGGCACACCGGCGCGCGGGTCGATGCGGTCCTTCTTGCCAACGCCAAACGCCGCCAAGCTCGGGCCGATCGCCTCCACGAACACCGGCGCGAGGGTCGCCATGAGGTCTACGATTGGCCCGCGATCGTTGGGATCGAACAGCTCTGGGAACGCCTCGGGCTCGATTGCCATCTGCGGTGTTCGCGCAACGCGTTGGTCGAGGCTATGCAGCTCCCGATCTAGCTCGGGAGTTCCAGCCCCCAAGGCAGTCAGCGCTCCCAGTGCGGCTTGGCGCATCGGCGCGTCTGACATCACTTCGGCCACTCGAGCCAGTCGATTCACCACCTCGATATCGGTCGGGTTCTGCGCGACGCTCTCCACCAGTGTCATGCGAGCGCGGGGCACCAGCTTGACTTGGAGCTGCTCCGGCATCAGCCCGCTCAAGAGCAAGTCCAAAGCCTCGCCATCTTGGGGGGACTCGGACAGCAGCTTCTCGACGGCAAAGGCTGCGTCTTCGGGCTTGCCCCGTCGGTCGCGGTGGATTGCCATCGCCAGTCGGGCCGCCTCGATGCGGCCTTCAGAGCTCTCGCGCTCCTGCATCAGCTGCTCGAGTACTTCTGTGGCTTGCTCCCAGGCTCCGACCTTGCCCGCGGCTCTCGCGAGTCGCTCGCGTACCGGCAACGTACTTAGCCCGGCCTTGTAGAGCGCCGACAACACGTTCAGCGCTTGCTCGACGTTGTCGAGCTTCTTCTCGTACAGGTCGACGGCCGCGACACCGCTCATCAAGCGTTGCTTGGCTGGAGCCTCGTCGAGCTCAGCGAGCCGGCCGAGGTACTCGGCCGCCTCTTCAAAGCGCCGTGTGCTGATGGCGATTTCGCCCATCAAAGCCAGCGCGCCGACGTGTTCGGCTTCGAGCATCGTGACGTTCTCGAGGGCGGTGAGTGCACCCTCTAGATCGCCCGCCTTGCGCATCACGCGAGCGCGCTCCCAGAAGAGCTTTGCGATTTCTTCCGGATCCTCAGCCACCTCGAGTCGGCGTTCGATCAGCTCAAGTAGCGTTGGCCCGTCCTTGCGGGCTCGCACGATGCGGAAGAGGCGGTCGAACGCCACATCGCGACGGATGTCGCGTTCGATCGTGCGGGCGAGCGCCAGTTCCCCGCGTTCTGCGTCTCCTAGCTCGTCGAGCAGAATCAGCGCCGAACGCTCCCAGAGCTCCGCGCCCAGGCTGGTGTCGGCGACGGCATCGCCCAGCGCCGCACAGGCCTCAGCCATCATGGTGCGATCTCCTGTCAGGTCCGCAGTGGCCCGCAGTCCCTCCCACCCCAGGATCTCAGTTGGCAGGGCCTCCGTTACCGCGCGGAAAGAATCTTCCGCCGACTCCAGGTCGCCTGCGGCGATCTGGTTCCACCCTGCCAGGGCCAGCGCAAGGGTTGACGTATCGTCTCCGAGGGAGTCATCCACACCGGCGAGCGCGCGCGCGCGGCGCCGGGGATCGCTCCCTGGAGGTGCGAGCTCGAGGTTCGTCAGTCGTGCCGCCACGCTGCGGGACTCAAGCAAAGGGCTCCTCGCGTTGCCTGAGAGCAACTCGAGCAAGCCGGCGCTGGCGTCGAGAGCCGCGCGGGCATCTCCCGACAGCCCCCGAGCGACCTGGCGCCGTGCTTCCACCTCATGGTCTAGATTCCCTGCGGCAATCGCTTGGCCCAGCCACTCCAAGTTAGGGTCTAGATGGTGCGCGCTCGCGCCTCCTAGCTCGTTGTGCCTCTCGGCCCAGCGCGCTGCGAGCTCCTCTAGGTAGCCTGCGCTCGATCCCAGCTCCAGAGCACGCTGATAGGCGCTCGCGCTGGCGAGTGTCGAGGCCTGATCTCCCAGAGCGCCAAGCCGTTCGAGCGCAGCCTCGTCCTCGCCGAGCGCTCTTGCGAGGTCCGCAGCGTGGGTCAGCTCATCGGTAGCTCCAGGATCGATGCTCGCCAGGGCCGACCGCCCATCTTCCGGGTCGCCACCCGCAGCGAACTCCACGCCCCAGCGCTCGATGGCGAGCGCTGCGAGTGCGTCCGGGTCCTCCGCCTGGGCCTCGCTTGCCGCCTCCAGGGCTCGGCGGCGCGCGTCGGCGTCATCTGGGGTAGCCGCGCGTAGTGCCCACGCGAGCAGGGTTCCTGCGGCACCCGCCTCTAGGTCGACGCTGCGAGCGAAGTCGTCGAGCGCAGCCTCGCGATTCGCTTGCCGCCAAGCGAGCAATCCACACTCGAGATTCAGGGCGGCGGACAGCTGCGGGTCGTCGGTTGTATTGGCACAGCGCGCTAGTGCTTCGCGTGCGCCCGCGAACTCTTGCGCTTCCGAGAGGAGAGACGCGAGCGCGGCGGCGACCAGAGCGTCAGCTGGGTTGGCCTCGTGGAGCGCCTCTAGAGCGCCGCGCGCCTGGGTGGTGTCGTCAGCGAGACGTGCGCGGATCGCCGCGACTACTTGTAAAGCGCGGCGCGCGTCCGCGTCCGTTTCGCTACTGGTCAGCTGGGTGAGTGCGGCGCTCGTATCCACCGCCGGGGACTCGGTTTCCGCGTCCTCGCTGCGCGGGGCGAGCGGGAGTACGAAGGCACCGAGGGCCGGGCCCAGCCAGCTGCCGCCCGGGGCATTGCTCAACGACGCGAAGGCGTCGCGAGCGCCGGTTAGATCGCCGCGCAGCAGCCTGAGACGGCCAAGCTCGAACCACAGGCTCGCCTGCTCTGCCGGTTCGGCACCCGCAGCCAGGAGTCGTCGAGTGGCTTCCTCGAACCAGCTCCCATCTTGGGTCAGCGCCGCAAGCATGCGCGCAACCCGCGCCACCACACCTGGACTCGCGCCGAACATTCCGGCTTGAGACAACGCGGCTTTTGCGCCCTGGGTGTCCCCCGCCAAACGCGCCCACGCATCTGCTGCCGCGAGGAAATAGCGTGACTTGGCTTCGTCCGTGGGTAGTTCCGCTGCGGCCGCTTCCAGCGCCGAAGCTAGCGCACCAGGGTTCGCTCCGCCGATCAACAGGTCGAGTTGGAGCACCCTCGCTGGGATGCTGCCCGCGTCGTGCCCCAGCGCTGCGTTTACTGCCTCCAGCGCCTTTGGACCGTCTCCCTGAGAGGCAGCCGCCTCCGCAACCCGCAACCACAGGCTCGCCGCCACGCCGCCTGTCACACCCGCGTTCAGCTCCAGCTGCGCCAGCTCTGCGGCCTGTTGGGTGTTGCCCAAAGACTCCGCCGTGAGCATGCGCGCATGGAGCAGGGACGGTTCCTCGGGGAGACGTTCGAGGGCGCGGCCGAGTAGCTCATGCGCTTGCGAAGTGTCGCCGTGTTGGCGGAGCGCTTCTGCGGCCCGCAGCCAGGCGTCCGCGGCATGGGTGCTGGTGAGACGTTGCTCAGGTATGCCAAGCGCTGCGCCCGCATCTGGATTCTCCAGCCCGCTCAGGATCAGCGTGGCCTGGGCTTCGAGAGCTCGCGCGGCCAGTTCGGGACGCGCAGCGGCCCTCGCAGTTCGTTCAAGGGCGAGCAACGCCCGGAACGTCGCGGGGCCCTTGACCTCGACGGCCTGTTCGATGGCGCCGATGGCTTCCGCGTGCTCCTCGCGCTCGGCCCGCATCGCAGCGAGATCGAGCAAGAGCAGGCCACGCCAGTGCGGGTCCTGTTCGAGGTTGGCGCGCTGGTTCAGCGCGTCCGCGACCAGATCGTGGTCTTCGAGCGCCCAGGCTACGTACTCGAGAGCGAGCCAGAGCGAGGGGTCTTCTGGGGTGAGTTCCGTCGCTTCCTGCAGGGCCTGACGTGCCCCATGGAGGTCCTCGCCGTGATCATGGAAGAACGCGGCGTTGTCCAGCAGCGCTCGCGCGCGCTCTCCCGGCCGCTCGGAGATCTTCAGCAAGCGGTCGAGCAAGCGTCCGAGGTTCTTGAACGACTTGCGGCGCTCGATGATGGTGATCAGGCGCTCCAAAGGCTCACGGAAGGTCGAGTCCGCGTTCACCGCTTGGAGTTGGTCGCGCGCCGCCCCCGCTTCGTCTCCAGATCGCTCTTCGAGGAGTCCGATCTCGTGCAGCAGGATGGCTTTGGCGGCCTGACTCGACGTGGCATCGTGCTCGGCCCGCAACCGCTCGATGGTTGCGGCGATCCAGCTTGGATCGGAGGTTCCTTCCTCGCGCGAGTTGCCGTTGCCAGAGCTGTTTTGATTCGAGAGGTTCGGCATCGATCGGCATCCTCGCCATGGCAGGCGATGGATCAGAACTGACTGTATTAAACACTAGGTCGGCGTGCCTAGTGCGGCGAATCTGTGATTCGCCCCACAAACAAACCCGTCCTTCTTTGGGGCCATTTCGTGCCCGAGCGGCGGGAACGCGCAACAATTGGCGCCCTGGAGGGAACGCTCGAACGAGAACGCTCGATTCGCAGACCCCCACAACCACGCATCGCTGGCGAATCTATGATTCGTGCGCCCAAAAGGACAGGCTTTCCTAAAGTTGTCGGCAAGCGCCGGAGTTCGCTTCACCAACCACTTAGCGATGCGCTCGCTGATGGCGGCATCAATTCCGAAGCAGCGGCGCACCGGACGCACGCACGAGACGTTTGCGAGGTCAGCGCACCCGACGAATCACCCAATAGCCACGCGGTGTGTCGACGGGGTGCGGGTACACGCTACCCACCTTGAGGGTGAACAACGCATACTCAACTGGTGGTTCAAGGACTTCTCGCCGCATGAGCCCGAGGTCCTCTCCCCCCCCATGTCCGAGCTTTACCGCCTTCTTGAAGTCCTGCTTGGCGATCTCAAGCACGGCCTCAGCCTCGCTGCGCGCGACATCGCGAGTTGGGGCGTCCGGTGGGGCGAACTCGGCCCCAGCGTAGGGAAAAAGCACTGCACCGAAGCGCACTGCGATGGGCGCGGTGGGAGGCAATGGCGGCACTGCACCTCCGTCGGGCCAGGTGGACCAGCCGGAATAGGCCAGCAACGGATCGTCGTCGGAGAGCTCCGCGGCCGCGAGCGCCAGACTCGCGTCGAACTCCAGCTCGAGGCCGCCATCACGGGTCGAGTTGGCGATGGGCGGCGGCGCCGACGCGCTCACGCTCGGAGCTGGCGCTGAGGGCGTCTTTTTCATGCCCGGCCAGGCGAGTGCACCCAGCCCCAGCAAGATCACCAGGCTCACCAAACCCACCCAACGGCCACGCTGATTGGGGCGAGAACGAGCGCCCTGTGACTTCGCTGCGGGCTCTTGGCCGCCTTCCTCAACCATTGGACACGCCGGCTGTTAGCATCCCGGAGCGGTCCCACCAAAGGCAAATGCCCGCCTGGCAGGACCGCGGACCTCGCGCAGAAACCACGACAAAGCCAAGCGATACCGCTACCCTTGGAGGCTAGATGTTCAAGGTCGAGTGTCCCGGTTGCAAGGCTCCGTATCAGGTCGACGAGCGTCGGGTGCCACCCAGTGGCCTCAAGATGCGCTGCCCGAAGTGCGGCACGACGTTCAAGGTGGAACCGCCCGCGGTCGACAACCGACGCACGGGACCGAGTCCCGTGCTCGGAGCCAGTCTCGGTATGGACTCGGGTCCAAGTCAGCCGCCTCCGGTGCCCCACCGATCGCGGAAGCCGACCCAGGTTGGCGTTGGTGTCGGCGTCGCGGGATTGGGGCTTGGAACCGCGAAGCCAGCGCTACCACGTCCCGGTGGACCCGCCGCGAAACCTCCGATTCCGAAGCCTGCAGCTCCGAAGCCAGCGCTTCCCGATGTTGATTTTGATGAGCTGGATCTGCCCGCGGTTGGACAACGACGGGACGCGGCCGACTTGCCTGCACCAGCGCGGAAACCCCAAGCAGACTTGCCCGCGGCGGCGCCGCCACGGCCGGGCGTGAGCACCGGGCCGCGGCCTCCGATGGAGTCGTTTGGTGAGGTCGACCTGCCCTCCCTTGGTGGCAGTGGCGCACGCGCGGGAATCGATCTGGGAGTCGATCTCCCGGCGGTTGGACGTGGCGCGGCGCAGCCCGATTTCGAGTTGAACGCGGATTTGCCCGCGGTTGGCGGAGGGAAGCCCAGAGGCGCCAGCTTCGACGCGGATTTGCCCAGCGTAGGTGGCGGAAGGGATTTCGACTTGCCGAGTCCCGCCGGTGGAGGCGCTGATCTTCCAAGCCCTGGTCGTGGCTTTGGTGACATCGACCTTCCGAGCGTGGGGGGAGGGGGTGACCTTCCGAGCCTAAGCAGCAGTGACTTGCCAGCGGTGGGCGGTCGTGGCGGATTCGATCTTCCGTCTCCTCGGGGAAACGATTTGCCGACGCGCGGTGGCGATCTGCCAGCCGTTGCCCGGGGAGGCCGCGGGGGCATCGATCTCCCGTCGCCAGCGGCGGGTCTGCCGAGTCTCGGCGGGGATTTGCCTTCTCCAGCGGCTTCGCTGCCCTCTCCCGCAGCGGGCTTGCCCCAGGTTGCAGCCGGGCTCCCGCAGACCGCGGCTGGACTCCCGCAGACCGCCGCTGGGCTGCCAGTAGTAGGTGGAAATCTACCCACGCCTCACTCGGGGGCGTTCGGCGAGATCGACCTGGGTGGGAGCGTGCCGCCTCCTCGGGCCAGCATGGATAGCCTTCCAGAGATCGGTAGTACGCCTCCGCCTCCGGGAGCTTCTCCGCGCGGAAGCATGCCGTCGGACCCATTCGGAGAGGATCCGTTTGGGGCACCTCCACGGGACAGCGATCCTTTCGGAGCGCCTCCGCCTCGAGATAGCTTTGGAGCGCCTCCGCCTCGAGATAGCTTTGGAGCGCCTCCGCCTCGAGATAGCTTTGGTGCACCGGCGCCGGACAGTTTTGGCTCCCACGCCAGCGACGAAGGATTCGACGACTTCGGCGGTCCTAGTAGCGCGCCCACCTCGGATAACGCGATCACCCGTCAAGCCGGAGGTGGCGTCAGCTACGGCGAGGTCAATCTCGGCGACGAAGGCGGCATGGGTTCGCCAGTCGGGATCGAGGGCGGGGGTGAGGATGACATGGAGTTCGGCGCGATCCCTCAGGAGGATCAGCCCCGACCAAAGCCTGCTCAGCAACCAGCAGGCACTCATGTTCAGCTCCAGGTTGCCAACGCGACCGCCGAAGCGCCCCCGCGCCGCGGTAAGGGCCGCATCTTCCTCGGGCTGGCTGTCGTCGGATTACTCGGTGGCGGTGCGCTCGCGTTGGTGCCCAATGTGGGGCCCTTCGGTGCCTATTGGATCCTCGACCAGGTAAAGAGCGGCGAGTACAAGCAGCTGGTTCAGACCACTGTGAAGAATACTCGCGCGGAAATGGCGAAGGACACTTTCGCCTCCGCGACGACCGCATTCGATGCTGTGGATCGCACTCGGGCGCAACAAGAGCGCGTGAAGCCCTTGGCCGCGTATACCGCGTTTACGGGCTTTCTCAGTTCGCTTCGCTTTGGGGTCGACGCGAAGGTCACTGCGCGAGCGAAGGTGCTGCTCCAGGAGCTGAAGGACGCGACCGACGTCGATCAGCTCGAGCTGGCACGAGCAGCCGAGGCTGCCAGCGATGGCAACCTGGCGCGCGCGCGACAGGTGTTCACTCGCATCAGTCAGCAAGACCCGCAGAACATCGACGCCTTGGCAGCGCTCGGTGAAGTCGAGCTGCTCGCTCAAGACGCGAAAGCGGCCACGGACGTCTGGTCGAAAGCCGTGCAGGTCGAGCAGTCGCCGCGCACGGAGTTCGGACTAGCTCGCGCGAAGCTCCTGGGTGGTGACACCAAAGGCGCCGAGGAGCAGGCCGCGAAGGTATTGAAGCAAAACGCCGAACACGTCGGTGCGCGCATCTTGCTCGCCCGAGCCGCGTGGACCGAGCACAACGAGGACAAGGCTCTCGAGCTGTTGTCGTTCTTGGACAAGGCGGGCAACCCGGCGAGTCCCTCAGAGGTGGTGGACGGCGAGACATTGCGAGGCGACATCCACCTCTCGCGCTCGCGCATCACCCACGCGGAAAAGGCCTATCAGAAGGCCCTGACCATTTCGCCCAAAGCCGCCGGCGCTCTCGCAGGACTTGGTGACGCGCTGTATCGATCTGGGCGCTTCAGTGAGGCCCTGGCGCGATTCAAGGCTGGCGTCGAGGCGGACCCGGACAACGTCGTTGCGTCGATCGGTATCGCAAAGACGCAGATTGCGCTCGAGCGACTGGAGGATGCGAAGGCCATCTTGAAGAAGCTGGCGGTGGCTCATCCGGATGACGCCCGAGTTGGCCTGTGGCTCGCGAAGGCCGAGGACGCCCTTGGTAACCGTCAGGAGGCGGAGGCGGCGTACAAGAAGGCAATTGCTACAGGGAAAAACGAAGTCGCGGTGGTCGACGCCTACATCGGCCTGGCGATGCTGATGAGCCAGCAGGGGCGCAACGAGGAGGCCGAGGAGCAGTTGGCCGCGGCGCAAAAAAAGATGCCCAGCTCGCCAGCCATCTTCAAAGCGCTGGGCGAGGTCTCTCTGGCTCAAGGTCGCTATGAGGAAGCCGTCAAGCAGTTCCAGAAGGCGCTCAGCCTCGACAAGAAGGACATCGGAGCGCAGTTCCGACTGGGCGTTGCGTTTAGGCGCAACCGTGAGTTTGATGCCTCACGGAAACAGTTTGATGCGGTAGCTGAAGTGGACCGCGAGTACCCCGGGTTGGCCCTCGAGCGCGGGCTGCTCTTCGAAGCTGCAGGACAAAGCGAGGAGGCGTTGAAGGAGTACGAGGCCGCGCTCGCCAAGGCACCGGAAGATCCAGATCTCAAGCTGCGCGTGGGTTGCGGCAAGGTGAGCGCCGGACGTGGCGCTCAGGCAGAGAAGATCCTGAAGGAGGTGCTCCAGGTACGTCCGACCTCCGCCGAGACGAACCATTGCCTCGGCCGCGCTTTGCTCCTCAAGGGCAACTCTCTGGCGGAGGCCCTCAAGTCCCTGGAGCGCGCACGCGACCTCGATCCCAACCGCGCGGAGTACCACTTGTACGTCGGCTGGGCCGCAAACGAAGCGGGCAACCCCCGCAAGGCGGAGGAGGCGCTCGCCAAGGCGCTCGAGCTCGATCAGGGACTGGCCGACGCCTACTGGCAACGTGGCGTGTTGCGCTACCGTCAGGGCGCAGTGAAGGACGCAATCGTCGACCTGCAGAAGGCTCTCGAGTTGCGACCCACTCGTTACGAGGCCCACGCGGACTTGGCCGAGGCCTACGATGCGCTCGGCCAGGAGCGCGACGCAATGGAAGAGCTGAAGAAGGCCATCGCGGCGGATCCCGACAACGCGCTCTGGCGCTACCGCTACGGCAAGCTCTTGGCTGCAAACCGCCAGGACAACGAAGCCCGAGAGCAGCTGGAGAAGGCAGTGGAATACGCCGAGAAAGAAGACCCGAAGCCGCGTTGGCTGTGGGAGGCTCACCGCCTCTACGCGAAGGCGCTCGGCGCACGCAAGGAGGCGGTGAAGCACTGGGAGGCCTTCTTACGCGACGGACCGCGCGACTCAGCTTACCGTGGGGAAGCCAAGGAAGCCCTCAAGAAGCTCGGCCGACCTTGGGATGGCCCCTGAGGCTGGTGCGCTAGTTCACCGCTGCAACCCCAAAAAGCAAACGGGCTCGCCAGTCGGCGAGCCCGTTTGCTTTTTGCTTGTTCGTCGCTTACTCGAGGAACGTCTTGAGTGCCTTGCTGCGACTCGGGTGTCGCAACTTGCGCAGCGCCTTAGCCTCGATCTGACGGATGCGTTCGCGAGTGACCTCGAAGTCTTGGCCGACCTCTTCGAGGGTGTGGTCGCTCTTCTCGCCGATGCCGAAGCGCAGCCGCAGCACCTTCTCTTCACGCGGTGTGAGGGTCTTCAGCACCTCGGCGGTTTGCTCTTCCAAGTTGCTCGTGATCATCGCCTCCGCGGGGTTGATCGCGTTCTTGTCCTCGATGAAGTCGCCGAGGCTCGAGTCTTCTTCTTCGCCGATGGGTGTCTCGAGACTGATCGGCTCCTTGGCGATCTTCTGGACCTTGCGCACCTTGTCCACTGGAAGCTCCATCTTCACTGCGAGCTCCTCAGGAGTGGGCTCACGACCCAACTCCTGAACGAGGTAGCGCGAGGTCCGCACCAACTTGTTGATCGTCTCGATCATGTGCACCGGAATGCGGATGGTGCGTGCTTGATCGGCGATGGCGCGGGTGATGGCTTGGCGGATCCACCAGGTCGCGTAGGTGCTGAACTTGTAGCCGCGTTGGTACTCGAACTTCTCCACCGCCTTCATCAGGCCGATGTTGCCTTCTTGGATCAGATCCAAGAACTGCAGGCCACGGTTCGTGTACTTCTTGGCGATCGACACCACGAGGCGCAGGTTGGCCTCGACCAACTCTGCCTTCGCCCGCTCAGTGCGTTGTTCCGCCTCGCGGACCTGCACGTAGAGCCGCAGCGTCACTTCGCGGTCCACACCCAGCTCGTTCTCGATGTCTCCGGCTTCACGCTCGGTGTCTTCGACGGCATCGATGTAGCGCTGCGCGTCTAGCGAGGCCTTATGGTGCTCCTGACAGAGTGCCTCCCAGGCATCCATATCGCCGAGGCAAGCGGCGATGCGCCCACCGAGGCTGCCGCGCTCCACGCCCAGGAACGTCTCGAGCTCGCCGCGTCGTGCTGCCGCACGATTGAACGCCTGGATGGCCTTCTTGAGCGAGGAGATGAGCTTGTCGACGGTCTTCTTGTTCAGGCGCAGGTCGCGCAGCGTACGGATTGCATCCTTCTTGAGCGAGGCCAGCTCAGCGTCAAACTCTTCTGCCTTCGTGCCGCTAGCCGTTTCCCTGCGAGAACGAACCTCGCGGCTCTTCTTGTCGAGGCGCTTGAGCTTATCCAGCAGGCGTATGGTTGCGCGATCGGCCTCCTCTTCGTCGATCTCCGGCTCGTCTTCGCTGCGCTCGCGGATGATGTCTTTGACGCGGATGGTGTGCGCCTTGAGCTTCTCGCCGAGGAGCACCAGTTCGCGCACGGCGACCGGCGTATCCAGGACGGCGCTGAGCAGGTCGTTTTCGCCGTCTTCGATGCGCTTGGCGATTTCCACCTCGCCTTCGCGGGTGAGCAACGAGACCCCGCCCATGCGCCGCAGGTAGATGCGAACGGGGTCGTTCGAGCGTAGCGCCTCGTCCGCGCTGCTTGCGGCTGGCGCCTTGGCGGCCTTGGCTTTGGGCGCTTCGGCTTTCGCTGGCTTGGGCTTCGGGGCCTTCTCTGGCTTCGCGGCGGGGGTCGACTCGTTCGTCTCCACCAGGTCGATCGCCGCTCCCTCGAGGTGCGAGAGCAGTTGCTCCATCTGCTCAGGGTCGACGCTGTCGCCGGGTAAGGCCGCAGACACTTCGTCGAAGGTCAAGAAGCCTTGGCTCTTGCCGCGGTGAATCAGCTGGCTGACGCGCTCTTCGCTGGTCTGTGCCTGAGCCCCATTCGCTGGATCGGCCGCCGATCGTTCCCCCGTGTGTGCGCCGCTTCCGTTCTTTGCCCCGTTCGGATGTTTCGCTCCCACCGTTTTCCTCTCAGCCGAGCCTCGCGCGACTCCTAGGTCACGCCAGGCAATCCTCAAGTCCCGCTCTAGCCGAGCGGCTTAATCCCCTAAAAGAAACTCGCTATCCGTCGTGCACTGCCCGGAACCTCCCTCTTGGTCGCCGGGGCAGCTAACGGCGACGTTCCCTGGCACGCCTGAAGCGTTCGCTCAAGAGCGAAAGTTCTTGGTCGAAGTCTCCTTGTGCTTGCGCCTGGTGCAGCTCGTCGACCACGTGAGCTGCTTCGCGCACGGCTTGCAGCTTTTCCAGCCGCCTCAAGTTCGCCACCAGCTCTCCGCGACAAGGATCGAGCTGGTCGTGCTTCGGCGCCGCCAGGCGCTGGCTCACGTAGCCTGCGAGCGACGTGGGAAGCGCAGCAAGGATGCTCGCTGGCTCAAGGTGTGCGCGCGCGGATGAGTTTTCTGCGGTTCCTGGCGTCTGCCCCACGCTCTCCCACACTTGACGCAATGCGACATAGCCAAGCGCCAGGTCGCCCTCCAACAGGTTCGCCGCCTCCCAACTCACAGCGTCTCCCAGCAGGGTGGGGAAGTCGAGAAATGCGCCAAAGATTTCCTGCTCGATGTCGTGAGCGCGGTTGCGACTTTTAGCCCGCTCCGGGGGCTGGGGTGCGCCGTGGCCGCTTGGACGCTCCGATAGAGGATCGAAGCCGCCGCGGGGCTCCTCTGCCACGGGTGCCGTGGGGGGCGAGAATGCAGCGCGCCCAGAGAACTGTGGCGGGCCCGCGGGCAACCGTGGTTCTACCCCCACACTCACTTCGAGCGCCCTCAGGGTGGTTTGATCCGCGATCCCGAGGCGCTCCGCGACGGTGTCTGCGTAGCGCTTGGCCATCGCGCGCACGGTCGGATCGTCCTCTTCCTCGAGCAGCGTCTTCACGCGCTTGATGCGTTCGCCCTTGTCGAGGGCGCCGCTGACTTTTTCGTCGAGGGTGCTCTCGATCAGGTACTCGAGCATCGATTTGCTCGCGCCGACCACCCGCCGCACGGCATCGGCGCCACCCTGTCTGGCGAGGTCATCTGGATCGATCCCGTCAGGCAAGCTGGCGACGCGAACCACCAGCCCAACTTCTCGCGCGGGTGCTCGTGAAGCTTCGGTCGCGCGTCTCCCCGCGGAATCTCCGTCGAAGAGCAGCACGGCTTGATTGGTGTAGCGCCGGATCTCCTTGCCCTGTTCCGCGGTGAACGCCGTGCCGAGGGGGGCGACCACGTTGCCGATGCCGCGCGCGTGCAAGCTCACCACGTCGAAGTTGCCCTCGACCAGGATGCACTGGTCACGTTCACGTACCGCTTGGCGCGCCTGATACAAGCCAAAGAGCACCTCGCGCTTGCGATAGATTGGGCTCTCGGGGCTGTTCAAGTACTTCGCTGGCGCCTCGCTCGAACCGCTTCCGAGGGGAGACAAGCTGGCGCGCCCTAGCTCTTCCTCGCTGGGCTCAGGCAGGGCGCGTCCGCTGAACGCCACCACGCGACCGCGAAGGTCGAGCACAGCAAACATCAGGCGATGGCGGAAGCGGTCGTAGTGCCCAGGACCCGTCTTGCGCGGTACCAACAGACCCACGCGCTCCGCCGGCTGAACGCCCGCGCCTTGATCGCGCAACTGGCGAGCCAGGCCATCCCAGGCGTAAGGCGCGTACCCAACGCGGAAGGCGCGCATCGCTTCTGCTGCGTCGCCAGTCTGTTGGTCGGGTTCCAGCCCGCGCTTGCGCAGCTCTTGGCGCGCGAGCTCCGCGAGGGGGTGCTCCACTAGCATGCGCTCGTAGTAGGTCGCTGCCAGCGCCCCTGCGTCGTACATTTCCTCGAGGCGACGCCGCTGCTCCGCTGCCTGGCGGCGATCGCGGTCATCTCCCGTCTCGACGACGTCGATGCCCTCACGCTCCGCGATGTGGCGGATCGCTTCCACGAAGGAGAGCCCTTCGTGTTCCATCATGAAGCGGATCGGGTCGCCGCTGACACCGCAACCAAAGCAGTGATAGAAGTTGCGCTCGTCGCTGACGTGAAAGCTTGGCGTTTTTTCCTTGTGGAAAGGGCAGAGGCCGATGTGACTGCGCCCGCGGCGCTCGAGCTTCACGTACTCGCCGATGATGCGGATGGCGTTCATCCGGCTCTTGACGCGATCGACGGTCTCCTGGCTGATCATCGGCACCTCGCTCAGCCCGAGGGGGGTGAGCATCTCTCGTTCATACTCCGCGGGTGCAGCCTGGCAATGGGCGGGCGTTTGGGGGCTCGCAAAATCCAGGCTTTGCTAGGCGTTCGTGGATTTGACTGCTTCGATGTTCAGTATACATTCGGGGCATGCGGCCGCTGCCGGTGCACAATCCCCCGAACCCTTTTCACGGTCAGGAAGTGGAGTACCTGCTGGAGGACGGCGTGGAACCGCCCAGCCACGGTCTGCATTTGTACGAGGACACGTCGCGCAGCATCCTCAGCAAGAACGACAGCCCAGACGTCGGCATGCGCTGGAGCGTCAACCCGTACCGGGGTTGCTATCACGGCTGCGCCTACTGCTATGCGCGACCGAGCCACCAGTACCTCGGCTTCGGCGCGGGCAGCGACTTCGAGCGTCGGGTGGTCTTCAAGCCCCGCGCGGGGGCTCTGCTCAGAGAGGCGTTCGAAGCCAAGAGCTGGCTCGGGGAGGCTGTGCTCTTCAGCGGCAACACCGATTGCTATCAGCCAATCGAAGCCAGCCTGCGCCTGACGCGCGAGTGCCTCGAGGTGTGTGGCGAATATCGAAATCCGTTTCACATCATCACCAAGGCGCCGCTGATCGAGCGAGACCTCGAGCTACTCGCAGGCATCGCTGAGCACACGCCGTGCGGTGTGACCATCAGCGTGCCGTTCTGGGATCCTCAGGTCGCCCGCTGCATCGAACCGGGCGTCGCCACACCTCAGCGCCGCGTGCGCACCATCCGGCGCTTGGCAGAAGCAGGCTTGGACGTCAGCGTGAACGTCGCGCCGCTGATCCCTGGACTCGCCGATCGCGATCTGGTGCGTATCCTCGAAGCGTGCCGAGAGGCTGGAGCGAAGCGCGCCGGGATGATCCTCGTGCGCTTGCCCGGCGAGGTGAAGCAGGTGTTCGTCGAGCGCTTGGAACGAGAGCTTCCGGATCGCGCCGGCAAGGTGCTCGCGCGCATTCGCGAAGCGCGCGCTGGCCAGCTGAACGACCCGCGCTTCGGCAGCCGCATGCGCGGGGAAGGCCCTTACGCCGACATGATCTGGAACCTGTTTCGCTCCACCTGTGCGCGGCTCGGCTACGCACAAGGGGTCGAGGACGATTCACCCCCGCTGGCCTCAACCTTCCGTCGCCCAACGGATCGCGGTGGTCAGCTGCGCCTGTTTGGCTGAATTCGCGTGCCTCACGGATTTTGGGGGGAGGATGAGGTGCGGCGAGGTGTCGCGCGATGGGAGTCTCCAGGTTCCTGGGGCGGACGTGCGGCGTTTGGAGCCCTAAAACCACCCGAAAGGACCCAAAGCAGCCTGCTCGCGCTGGCCACCAGAGACCTGCACAGGCCTACAGTTCGCGTTGGCAGAACATGCCGACCGTGCTAGACGCGGCGCGACATCGGGCCAGCTTTTTATCAAGGACTCTGGACCCTACGCACTCAGCTCCGCTCGAGCGACCAGGTCACTGGTTTCGAGCGGCTCTCGCCTCCGCGGACCCCGCGGCGGCAAGCACCACCCTCAACACTCACGATGCCCGTTGATCGCGGGCTCGGAGCAGAAGCGATAGAGCAAAGATGGCGGAAACGACAGCAGCCGGCGCGGTTGGAAAAATCACCCAGGTCATTGGTCCCGTCGTGGACGTGGAGTTCCCCCCGGGCAAGCTCCCCAAGATCCTCAACGCGATCGTCACCTCCAACCCGAACATCTCCGCGGAGAAGAACAACCTCACCCTCGAGGTTGCGCAGCACCTCGGTGAGTCCGTGGTGCGCGCCATCGCGATGGACGCGACCGAAGGCTTGGTTCGCGGCGTCGAGGTGAAGGACACCGGCAACCCGATCATGATGCCCGTGGGTGAGGCGGTGCTCGGCCGCATCCTCAACGTCATCGGCAAGCCCGTGGACGACGCGGGTCCGGTGGAGGCGAAGAGCTCGCTGCCCATCCACCGCGACGCTCCCAAGTTCGTTGACCAGTCGACGAACGTCGAAATCTTCGAGACCGGCATCAAGGTCATCGACCTGCTCGCCCCCTACCGTAAGGGCGGCAAGATCGGCCTGTTCGGCGGTGCCGGCGTCGGTAAGACCGTGCTCATCCAGGAACTCATCAACAACGTCGCCAAGGCGCACGGTGGTGTGAGCTGCTTCGCCGGCGTCGGTGAGCGCACCCGCGAGGGCAACGACTTGTTCCTCGAGATGGCCGAGTCGAAGCTCGAGAGTGGGGAGCCCGTGCTCAGCAAGACCGCGTTGATCTTCGGGCAGATGAACGAGCCCCCCGGCGCCCGCGCTCGCGTCGCGCTGAGCGCGCTGACGTGCGCGGAGTACTTCCGCGATGAGCAGGGCCAGGACGTGCTGCTCTTCGTCGACAACATCTTCCGCTTCACCCAGGCGGGTTCTGAGGTGTCGGCGCTCCTCGGTCGTATGCCGAGCGCCGTCGGTTACCAGCCCACCTTAGCCACCGAGATGGGTGCGCTTCAGGAGCGCATCACCTCGACCAACAAGGGCTCCATCACCTCGGTGCAGGCCATCTACGTGCCCGCGGACGACTTGACCGACCCGGCGCCCGCGACGACGTTCGCTCACTTGGACGCGACGACGGTGCTTTCGCGAGCCATCTCGGAGCTCGGCATCTACCCCGCGGTGGACCCCCTCGACTCCACGTCCACGATGTTGGATCCCAACATCGTTGGTGAGGAGCACTACAGCGTCGCTCGCCAGGTGCAGTCGACCCTGCAGAAGTACAAGGATCTGCAGGACATCATCGCGATCCTCGGCATGGACGAGCTCAGCGAAGACGACAAGCTCGTCGTGGATCGCGCCCGCAAGATCCAGAAGTTCCTGTCGCAGCCCTTCTTCGTGGCCCAGCAGTTCACGGGTCTCCAGGGTCGTTACGTCCCGCTGAAGGAGACCATCGCGGCGTTCAAGGAGATCTTGACCGGTGCCCTGGACGACCTCCCGGAGCAGGCGTTCTACCTCGTGGGCAACATCGAGGACGTGAAGGCCAAGGCCCAGAAGCTGAAGTCGGCTGGCTGAGTCTCGCAAACAGGAGCGATAGATGGCGTCTGAAACCCTAGAACTCGAAATCGTCACGCCCGATGGCTTGGCCCTGGATGAGCAGGTGACCGAGTTCACCGCGCCCAGTGTCGATGGCGAGTTCGGCGTGCTCCCCGGCCACCGCCCGCTCTTGGCGGCGCTGGCCACGGGCATCGTCAGCTACAAGCAAGACGGACAGGAAGTCCGCGTTGCCGTGGGGAATGGCTTCGTCGAAGTCAACCAGGGCAAGGCCGTGCTGCTCACGGATCACTTCATCACCAAGGACGACGTGGACCCGGTCCGCGTTCGCCTGGAGCTGAAAGAGACCGACGAGAAGCTCGACAACTGGAAGGAAGAGCCCGGCACCGCCGAGCACATGCAGCTCATCGCCGACGAGCTGTGGGCTGCTGTGCAGCTCGAGCTCTACGGTGACCCGCCGCCGCCCATCGTGCGGACCTTCACCTTTGCCGGTGCGGAGCCCGAGCGCTACCACGTCACCAGCGACATCGAGAAGGCCGACGCTGCCGCAGAAGACGCGGAGCGCGAGCACGGAGAGAACTGAGCAGTCTCGTGCAGAAATGAAGGCGCCGCCGACCGTGAGGTCAGGCGGCGTTCGTCTTTTGTGAATTCTTGGCGCTGGCCCAGCGACGTTCAGTCGTCTTCTTCGTTGCGCTTCTCGGCGGCCCGCCGAGAGGCTTCACTGTACACCTGAAAGCGCTGGTCCAGCACGAGGCGGTCGTCGACGAAAAGTCGCACGTTCCACTCGCCGAGGGGGTCACCTGGGGCGAGCTCGAGCTGGGTTTCGAAGCGCTGGCTCCCCTTGGGAGCGGTGCCGTTGCCCAGCTCAGTGACCCGACTCGATGGCGTTGGGCGCTTTCCGCGCGGAGCTGGGCGGTCCCACTCCCAGCGCACTGGAACGTCTCTCGTCAGGGGCTTCTGAAAGTCCACCCGGAGTCCTTGGGTCTGTTTCCGCCGATCGATCTCGAAGGGGAGCTCGTTGCGCTCTTGCACTTGTCCACCGAAGAAGACGCCGAAGACGGCACGCTCCACCAGTTCGGGCTCAGCTTGCTCCTTGGGGCAGCCAACGAGCAACAACCCGCCGCAGAGGAGCAGCGCTCGCCGCCTCACGCCTGGCCTCCGCGGGCCAGGAGCTCCCGTTCCATGCGTGCGAAGTCGCGCACATCGAGGGTTTCTCCGCGGCGATCCAGGTCGATCTCTGCCGCGCCAGCCGCATCCTGCAGGAGCTCCCCTGCGACGCCGCGCCAAGCGTTGCGCAACGTCTTGCGACGTGCGGCGAAAGCGCCTTTTACCAGCGCCCGGAACAGTGGCGTCTCCTCGGCGAGCGCCGGGCGCCGCGATATCAGCTCGATCACCGCGGAGTCCACATTGGGCTGGGGATGGAACGCGGTGCGTTTCACGATGAACGCACGGCGCGCTTCGAAGGCAGCTTGCACGAACACACTCAGCGCCCCGTAGGTCTTGCTGCCAGGCGCTGCGGCGACGCGCTCCGCGACTTCGAGCTGCACCATGAACACCGCGCGCTCGATCAATGGGGCGAGCAGGACCGCGCGCTCCAACAGCGGTCCAGTGATCTGATACGGCAGGTTCCCGGTGAGGACCCTGGGGGCTGACGCCGCGCGGAAATGAACTTCGTAGTCGAAGGTCTTCGCGTCGGCTTCGTACACTTCGAGCTTGCCCTGCTCGAGCTGCGGGGTGAAGCGCTCCCTCAAGCACGGCACCAGATCTCGATCGCGCTCCACGGCGATCACGTGCGCTGCGCGCTCGAGTAGCGGCGCCGTGAGCGCGCCCAGGCCGGCACCAATCTCCACCACGTGAGAAGTGCCAGCAAGGTTCGCGATCTTGGCGCAGATGTTCGGATCCGTGAGGAAATTTTGCCCGAAGCTCTTCTTCGCCAGCAGGCCAGCTTCGCTGAGCTGCTGCCGCGGGTTCCGATGCTTGATCTCGGAGTCAGTCACGAGCCTGGTCCTTGGCTCCAGCGGAGTCTTTGCCAACGTCGGAGCGTATGGCCGTCATCGGTTGACCAACCCCTGGTGTTTCGGCCGCGTGTGCAGGACGCGTACGCCGAGGCGGCGTAGGCCGCGCTCTCCGCGGGACGCCGCAGCGCGTTCTCGCATGCTCAGCGCTTCGGCCACGGCTTCCGCGACCCAATCGGTGCGAGGCAGACCCGCCTCGAAGGTCATTGGTACCCAGAGCACCTGGCAGCGACGCCTTGGCAGCTGACTCAGGGCACGCTCGACGTCTGGGCGCACTTCCATGTCGGGCGCAGGAGACCAAATCGCGATCATGCTCGGCCGAGGCTTCTCACGGGTGATCCGCGCGAGCGCCTGACCAAGGGTGCGATCCGTGGCGTTGCGCTCCGGCTCTTGGCGGGGCGGTGAGCCCATCCCAAATGCGACCAGGTATTGTCGCAGTGTGCGTTCGCGCTTCGAGTTCCCGAGGGGCTCATGCACTTGGAAGGGCGCGCGGGGTAGAGCCTTCACCACGCGACGCGCGATGCGGTCCAGTTCGGTGGGGCGTACGCGACTGGCTGCTTCGGGATCCAGCGGCCGCAGGTGCTCCAGGACGCGGAGGCCGACGTCGGACTCGTCGAGGTCGGATCGATCGGCATCGACCGTCCCAGTGTCGTGGGCCAACGCGCCCATGAGCCGTCCCAGTTGACCGACACCAGAATCCGCAGGGATATAGCATAGGATGCGAGTCGCGACGATCACTAGGCCAACTCGATCACCCTTCGCGAGGTGTCTGCTCGCCACGGCTGCGAGCTCGTCGATGGCGATGTCGAGGGGAGCCTTTCCTGGCGTACCCGCCCAGAGCTCGATGGATGCGTCGAGGACCAGCCAGACTACGTCGCGCTCGTCTTGTTCGTATTCCCGCACCATCAGCTTGCCTCGGCGCGCGCTGGCCTTCCATGCGATGCGCTTGAATGGATCGCCGGGAGCGTGCTCACGCAGCTCCTTCAGCTCGAGACCTTCCCCAGCCAGGGGTCCAGGCCTACCAGCTTCGGCGCCGTGTCGGCTGCGACCGCCGCGCGCCGTGTGCAAGGCGGTGGAAAATGGGCGCGGTAGCACTTCAATGCCGTACGGATTCGCGAAAGTCAGCGGCACTTCGAACAAGCCAGGGCTGCCTTGAACCTCGAGGCTCAGCCCGTGGATGCCATGACGACCGACCCTCGGTGGGGTGACCTTGACGGTCACTTCGAGGCGCCCTCCCGCGGGAACCTCGCCCTCGTTCGGTTCGACCTCGATTTCGAGATCGGGTGAGCCGACCGCGCGAAGCTCCACGTAGCGTGCCGCGCGGGTGTCTCGGTTGCGCACCTCGGCCATCAACTCGAGGGTTTCGTTGCGTGCGATGCTGCGTACGCGCTCCGGTTGGCGCCACAGCATCTCGAAGCCAGCCGCTCGGATCCGCGCCACGGAGAGCCGCGTGACGGCGCGGGCGATCGCCAGGCCCACCAAGATCGCTCCGCTCCACGCGAGCGCGGGCGCGCTCCGTGCCACCACTGCCGTGCCCACGGCAAGCATGCCCGCCAGGGTGAGGTCTACGGCTGATCGAGTGGGGTGGAGTTGCAAGGGCGACTCAAGGCGTCGAGGCGGCTAGCTAGCGGAGCCTCGTGTATAGTCGAGGACGGCAGCCGGCTCCACTCGGCATCAAGGCTTGCCCTCTCGGCAGCCGTCCTTGCTGCTCGCGCAGAGCTCAAGATAGCGCTGCAGTAGCGCCGCCGCGGTGTTCGCGTCTCGCGAGACGCCGATCCCATGTTCGTACAGCGTCGACAGTTGACGGCAAGCGTGCGCTTCCCGTCGCTGGCAGCCCTCGGCGTACAGCACCAGCGCTCGTCGGCGGAAAGTCAGCGCTTTCGTGTCCCCGCTCGACGACCCGGAATAGCTGTCACCGACCCGCAGGCAGGCATCCGCGGCCCCGCGGGCACAACGCAGCTCCTCTTGGCTGAGCGCCTCTCCTACCAACGCCGGAGCGCGCGCCGGCTCGCTAGTCGCCGGAGCTGTCGCGGCATTGACCTCAGCGCTCGGACGCTCGTCAGCGCTCGTCGCCGACTGGGTTGGGGGGGAGGGGAGCCGACGGGTGACGCTGCTGAGCGGAGGAAAGGGCTCCTGTTCTAGCTCGTGCTGCTCGGTCGAGTGAGTCAATACGGCCACGACCGCGCCCACGCAGGTTCCTGCGAGCGCTCCCAGCCAGATCCCGCGGTCGATCTTCACCGTGTCCCATCATCGCACGGGTGACTTGATCCAGTAAGCCCGGTTACGGTCGCCCTTCGCGTGGCGCTCTCCCTCAGCTCCCCCGTTTGCCCTGACTGCTCGTGTCCCGACCTCACGCACCGCTCGAAACGATCGGCTTCATGAAGTGTCAGCGCACCAGCGCCGCCCGCGCTTCTGCGCGGCTGGTTTTGTTCGTCGCGGGTGCTCTTGGGGCTCTGCTCCTGCTTGGCTCAACGGCGGCCGGACAGCAGACGGACGACGAACACGACTACTCGGAGCTCGAGCGGTACACGATTCAGCGCGAGCTCGATTCCTTGAAGCAAGCGGGTCAACCCGCTGCCGTAGATCCACGCCCCGAAGGCAAGGTCATCGAGTCCTTGCGCATCGTGCCTTTGGAGGTCTTCGACGAGCAAGACCCGGTACCCGACTTCGTCAACGACTTCCACACCACGTCACGGGATCACGTCATCCGTCGCGAACTCCTGTTTCACGTCGGCGATATTTACCGCGCGGAATCAATTGAGGAGACTGAGCGCAACTTGCGCGCGCTACGTCAGCTCTCCGTCGTGCTCGTCGTTGCCCTGAAGGGCAGCTCACCTGACCGGGTGCGCGTCTTAGTTATCACCCGGGACGTCTGGAGCCTGCGGCTCAACTGGAACTTGCGGTTCCAAGCTGGCAAGCTCGAACAACTCCTGGTCCAACCGAGCGAGGAGAACCTCTTCGGTACTCACCGTACGATCAGCGCGCTCTTCGCGCTGCAGCTGGATCGCTACATCGCAGGCGCGACCTACGTGAACCCCAGGGTTGGTGACAGCCGCATCCAGGCTGCTGCAATCGCGAATGTGATCTTCAATCGTGACTCCGGCGAAGCGGAGGGCTCCTACGGTGGCTTTTCGTACGGGCAACCGCTGTACAGCACCCGCGCCGAGTGGGCTTGGACAACGACGGTGGTGTGGCGTCGGGAGATTGTCCGCCGCTACGTGGGCGGTGAGCTGTCGAGCATCGACACCGGGTTCGGTGTGCTGCCCTACGCGTATCGCAGTGACCAACTCGCAGGTGAGTACTCGATCACTCGCTCCTTCGGTCGGCAGAACAAGCTCGACTTGACGCTCGGCGCCGAGGCGGTGCGTTCGAACTACGGTGTGCCGGACGCCGAACGTTACGCCGCGCGCGCGCGCCAGGTGTTCCTGGACGAGGAGGTGCCCCAGAGCGACACGCGTATCAGTCCATTCGTGGGCCTCGAGGCGTATTCGAATCGCTATCTGCGCACTCTGAACTTCGAGACCCTCGCGCTGCAAGAGGACCTGCAGCTCGGGCACAGGGCGCTGCTCAAGGTCTACCCCGCGAGCACCTCGGTTGGATCCTCTCGCGACTTGCTCGGCGTACACAGCGTCCTCGGCTACACCTGGCCGCTCGGCGACGGACTGTTCCGGCTTCTTGGTTCCTCGCGGATTGAAGCCGCGCGGCTCGACAAATCAGACGCTGAGGTGGAGGGTGCGATGCGCATCGCCACGCCGCGCTTTGGCGTGGGGCGCTTGGTCTACGATGGGGTGGTCACGAACCGATTCGAGGACTACCTCAACCTGCGCTACTCCCTTGGAGGAAACACTCGTCCGCGGGGCTACCCAAGCTTTGCGTTCATCGGCCGGGATCGCATCGCCAGCAGCCTTGAGTTTCGCAGTCGCTCCGTGCAGCTGTTCGGCGCGGAGCTCGGCAGCGTGCTGTTCTACGACATGGGGGATGCGTTCAATCGCTTCGAAGACGTCGCCCTCAACCACGCGGTTGGACTTGGCTTGCGCGGCCTATTCCCCATGTTTGACCGCATCGTGTTCCGGCTCGACTGGGGCTTCCCCGTGGGCAACCCGCGCTACGCGACGTTGCCGGGTAACTTCGTGTTGACGTTCAAGCAGGCGTTTCCGCTGCCCGTGCCTCAAGACTCCAGCGTCACGTCGGGGCTCTCGGCGACCGACGAGTAAGCACATCGCTCGCTGCTTGAGCGTGTCGCTCAGTTCACGCTGAGCCCAACGCCAGAGGTTCACGCCGTGAACTTGCCGCACACTCGCGAGCGATTCATTGGGTGAACGACGACGCCCGCGTATCGGCTGATTCATCTCGTGAACCCGGCGCCATTGGGTACTCCAGGGAAACGCAGCGTTCCTGAGTCTGACTCGGCAACCGATCGAAAACGCGTAGACCGCGGCATGTTGGCTGTCGTTCGAGTTTTTGCGCTCGAGCGACTGAAAACCAGCAGCGTTTCTCTGCACGTTCCCCACTTTACGCGAGGCGATTCGGGCGCATATCCGACGTTGAAAGCTCGGGTTTGTGGAGTTCGGAACGTCGCTTGCACATCACGCCAGCATGCACCCCGGTACACCGCGGAAGCGTGGCGCAGTTTGCGAGTGGAAAACGCATCGGCTGACTAGTGGGCGTTGCGTACCGCGCGGAGCCAACGGTCCAAGCCGATGCCCGATGCGGTTTGATGTCTCGTGCGACACGATTTCTGTCAGGACAACTGGTCAAGTGGGTAGACGTTGCTCAGGTCGGGCCCAAGGAAGCGAAAGATGGACGTGGCATCGAATCTAGCGTCGTGGCTTGAAGGGGATCTGTCTCCGACGGCGCGTATCTGGTCGGCCGCCGCTCCGGCACTGGCGCTGGTCGTCTACGTGTTCGGCGGCATGCTCGTCTTCAGCGTTCGCAATGCGCTACGTGGGGACTTCCACGATCGAGAAATGGAGAAGCGTGGCAGCACGCTGCTCCTCGGTGCGTGGCTGCGCAACTACTTCGCGTGGTTGATGAGTCCGGTCTTCAACTTGGTGTTGAAGAGCCGGTTGCCACCAAACGCCATCACCACACTCTCGTTGTTGCTCGCTGGCGGCGCTGGCGTTGCACTGGCGGCCGGGCGATTCGCCCTTGGTGGGTGGCTCTACGTGGCGGCCGCAGTGTGTGACTTCCTGGATGGACGTCTCGCGCGTGAGACGAAGCAGGCGAGTGAGAGCGGTGCGCTGCTCGACTCGGTGCTGGATCGTTACTGCGAGGCGGCGGTGCTGCTCGGCCTCGCGGCGTACTACAGCGATAGCTGGGTCCTGTACCCCGTGTTGTTCGCGCTGGTTGGTTCTCTGCTGGTCTCCTACGTGAAGGCGAGGGGAGAGGCGATGGGCGTCGCTTTCCCAAACATTGGCCTGATGCAACGGCCCGAGCGCATCGTGCTCTTGGGCGCAAGCGTCGCGCTGAGCCCAATCATCGAGGGGATCGTCGTGCCGAACGACCCGGCGCCCATCCATCGCCTGGCGGTGGTTGGTGTGGTGGTGCTCGCCGCCACGACGCAGATCACGGCGATTCAGCGCCTGTTCTTCGGACGCAAGGCGCTGAGCGTGACACCTCCGCCCTCTGGTGTGTTTTCACGCGGAAGCATCTTTCGCAACCTCACCAGTTCCTCGGTCGCTACCTTGGCGGACTTCGGGCTCGTTACCCTGCTGGTCGCGGGTGGTTTCGGGGCTCCCATCGCCACGCTGGTTGGCTGCGTGCTGGGCGGCACCATCCACTTTACCCTGGGGCGCTACTGGGCTTTCCGTGGGGATTTAAAAACCAGCGAGCAAGCCTCTCGCTACGTGATCGTTAGCGGGAGCAGCGCGCTGCTCAACTCGGGTCTGGTCGCCGTGCTGCTGCTGCTACCGAGCGTCCCTTACCAGCTCGCATGGCTCTTGGTGCGCGGGGCGGTGTTCCTCACCTGGAATCACCCCCTCAGTCGGGACTACGTATTCGAGCGGACCGTCAACCTCGAGGACGCCGCCGAGCAACCCGCAGCAGTCGTTGAGGCCGATGAAGGCTCACTCTCCAACGCGGTTGCGACTGCGCTCCAGGCTCCGTTTCAGACTCAGGCGATACTGGCCTATGCCGCGTCGAATCAGTCCCACAGGCTTCCGGACGCCCGTGGATTGCTGGAGCGTCGTCTGGGTTTCGAAGCCCGGGATTTGGGGGTGAGGGAGGCGCGCCGTGAGGATGAGAGCGGGCCGTACCTCAACCCGGCCGACCCGATGCTGCGCACCGGCTGAGGCGCAGCTCAGCGAACGCATCGAGAAACAAAAGCATCGAGAAACAAAAGCAAAGCGACGGCCGGGTTTCCCCTGCCGTCGCGGCGTTTCAGGGCTCGCGGTGGGTCAGCCGCTTGCGCCGAGCAAGTAGTGGAGCACGGCCTTCTCGTCGTCCCCGGAGATCTTCGCCTGGGGCGCCATCTTCTTCACCCACTCCGGCCACTCCTCGGCGGTGTGGGAGCTTGGAGCTGGCAGGGCGTGGCAGGTGCCGCACTTGCCCTCAAACAGCTGCTTGCCCTTCATCATCGTGGCTTCCGACGCCGATGCGTCATGGGATTGCGCGCGTTGGACCATGTCCGGCGAGATCGCGCTTCCGCCACAGGCAGCAGTGCTGAGGGCTGCAACGCCAGACAGTGACAATCCCCAAAACCAACTCTTCATGTTCGAGTCTCCTTCGCTGAGCGCGCCGAGAGGCGCTAAAACAGAGCGGAAGGCCCTTGGGCCCGACGCTTGCGGATCGGCCAACCAAGCGGCGACCCTCGTTCGCGCTGCGTAGTTTGCCGGCACCGGCCCGGTTACACCAAGTTAAAGCCGCGCCGGTTCCGGAGCGTACAGCACCCCTGCGCTAGAGATTGTTCAGCCAGCGCGCCAGCGCCCTTCCGAAGGCGTCGGGCTGGTCCTCTTGGGGGTAGTGGATGGCTTGCCCCAGGTCGTGGATCTCCAGGTTCGGCAGGTGTGAGCGGCACCAATCGATGAACGGCTCGCGGATTAGCGCGCCCGGAGTTGCTGTCAACAGCAGCTTCGGAACGCTCGACCGGACGAGCGCGTGGCGTAGGGCCGCGAGGCGAGCAACGACGTCTTCGGGTTCTCCTGCGATCGGGAGCTCGCGGGGCCACACCAAGAGTGGGAGTCGAGACCGACGATCGGGGAATGGGGCTCGGTAGGCTGCGAGCTCTGCGGCGGTCAGGGAACGCAAGATCGCGCCGGGCAGGCTGTGCTCGATGAAGGTGTTGGAGTCGAGGATCAGCGACTCTCCAACCCCCGGTGCCCGGAAGGCGCGGAACGTTGCTTGACCGCCTTGCGGAAAGGCAGCCCAAGTCGGGAAACTCGCGAGCACCCCTTCGCTGATCACGATGCCTCGCACTCGAGTTGGGTGGCGCGACCACCAGTCGAGTGCCAGAGCGGTTCCCCAGTCATGGGTGATGAGCACCACACGGTCCAGGTTCAGGGCATCGAGAAGGTGCTCGAGATAGCGCGCGTGATCGACGAAGCGATAGCCGATCGCCGGCTTGCCGGATGCACCCATTCCAATCAGGTCTGGGGCCACGATTCGCCGCGAGCCACGTACCCAAGGGATGACGTTTCTCCACAGGTAGCTAGACGTGGGATTTCCGTGGAGAAATACGAGCGTGTGCCCGGGTCCGTCATCTAGGTCGACGCTGGACATATAGGAGTCGAGCACCGCGATTCGCCGTCGAGGAAACGGATCGTTCAACGCTCCCTCGAAGGTTGGCTGGAAAACTGCGGCGGCGCTTTGGGAGGCGACCAGTTCAAGGGGATCGCGGCGGGGTGGAACCACCCTTCGCTGATGCGCAGTTCGAGTTGTCGCTGGGCGTCGAGGGAGCTCCACGCGTCAGTAGCCTCGCGAAGGGTTGCACTGGCGGCGAGCTGCAGCAGATCTCCAGTCTGCCAGTCCACGAATAGCAGGCCTGCGCGCGGCCAGACCAGCAGATTGCCGAGCGTGTTGAACATCAGATTGCCGGGGTAGTCCGGGACGAGCAGCAAATCTTCGCTGGTGCCTTGCACCACCCTGACGAAGCCGACAGGGCCACCTCGGTGTGAAATGTCGACACCAGCGCCTGCGGACTCGCCGAGCTCCTGCTCGGCGAGCTGCCCTCCGCTCGCGCTCGCGATGAAGAAGGTATCGCTCGCCTCGATCAACTGCCTCGCCTTCAGACTGAGCTTCGTTCCTTCACGCCTAGGTTTGCTTGGGGCGCGCTCGGGTCGACCTACGATCTCCCGCGCGTGGATGTACTTTGGGCAATTGCCAAAGCTTTGATGGATCCGGACGACCCACGTATCCGTGAGGAGTTGTTCGATTGCGCCGTTAGCGCGGTTGCGCCTCCGAGTATGCGGCTCGAGTCCGAGCAGTCCGACGGCGCTCCCAGGCTGCAAACCGAACCGCGGGGCCCCGAACAGCGGCTTGCCGGTGATGCGGAGCGAGTGATCTCCGAGTGCCTCGATGAAGCCTGGGACACCGTGGACCATGGAGGCCCACGGTTGTCCCTGGGCGTCCAGCACCCCGACGAACAACGTTGGTAGCTTCTCGAAGAGCTCGATGTGCTGTGGGAGCATGCGATCTCGGATCACCCTCGGGCCGACCGCGGCCATCTTGTCGCGTACACCGGCCTCGAGCTGGAGAGCCTCTTCGCCTGAGTGGAATGGTGCTGGACGCATCACCACACCTCACGCCGCGCGTTGCATTGGAACGAAGCGAGGAAGTGCTTCCACGCGCGCCACCCAACCGCGCAGCCGCGGGTACGGATCGAGTGAGATGCGGCCTTCGGGCGCGTGGGCGCAGTACGTGTACAGCGCGAGGTCGGCGATCGTCGGCGTGGCGGCTACCAGCCAGTCGCGACCGGCGAGGTGGCGCTCCATCGCGGTGAACAAGTCCTTTGCGATGGCCGGGTGAGCTTCATCCCGCGGTGCGCCGAAGACCTCGCTCACGCGAGCTGCAGCGGGTCCGTAGGCGAGGGGGCCCGCGGCGATGCTGAGCCAGCGCTGGATCTCCGCTTGAACCACTGGGTCCTTGGGCAACCAGGAGCGCTCTGGATCGTAGCGCAGGGCTAGGTAGACGAGGATCGCGTTGCTGTCTGCGATGACCGTGCCGTCGTCTACGATGACTGGCACCTTGCCGAAGACGTTGACCTCGAGGAACTCGGGGTGCTTCTGCTCACCTTTGGCCAAGTCGACCAGCGTCTCTTCGAAGGCCAAGCCCAACAGGTTGAGCATCAGTCGCGCGCGGTGCGCGTGGCCGGAGAGCGGAAAACCATAGAGTAGAATCGCGTTAGTGGATTGGGTCATGGAAGGCTCCTTTGGTTAGGTGCGATCCACATGGCCCCGTCCGGTAATTGCGTAAATGCTAACTAAAAGCAGTTCAGAATTGTTATTAGCGAAATAATCATGGACTACCTCGAGGGCCTCAGAACGTTCGTTGCAATCGCGGAGGCTGGTAGCTTCGTCGGCGGGGCGCGGCAGCGCGGGTTGTCCGCGCCTTCGGTGACCCGCTCCCTAGCGGCGCTCGAGGGGCACCTCGGGGTGCAGCTCATCGTGCGCTCCACTCGTGCGTTTCGACTCACCGAGGTCGGCGCCGCGTTTCTCGTCGATGCTCGGCGAGTTCTGAGCGCGCTCGAGCACGCGGAAGCTACCGTCAGCGGACGTAGAGTGCGCCCCGAGGGGCTACTGTCCATCACGGCTCCGGAGCTCTTCGGGCAACGCCATATCGCTCCCCTGGTGTTCGAGTTCCTCGAGCTACACCCGCAGCTGCGCGCGAAGGCGTTCTTTAGCAACCGCATCGTCAACCTGATCGATGAGGGTTTCGACGTCGGGCTCAGGATAGGGCACCTGCCGGACTCTCGCCTCACGGCGGTTCCGCTCGGAAAACTGAGCGTGGTTTGGGTCGCCTCGCCAGCCTACCTGGCCCGAACGAGAGCGCCCAGGCAGGCCGAAGACCTAGCGGCGCACCCGATGATCGGCCTCAGCATCGAAGGCCAGGAACAGATAGTGTGGGAGCGCCGAGGCAAACGGCGGAGCAGCGTGGCGCTCAGCGAGCGACTCCTGGTGAACGAGAACTCCGTTAAGATCGCGGCAGCCGTTGCGGGCCTGGGAGTGACACGCGCGCTCGCTTATCAGGTAGCGGATGAGGTCCGCGATGGCCGCTTGCGGGTCCTGCTCACGGCAGGCGAGCCGCGAGCTGTGCCCGTCCACCTGGTCTACCCCGAGGGACGGGCAGCGGCGGCGAATGTACGGGAGTTTCTGAGTTTCGCAACTCCGCGCCTACGAGCGATCCCACTCCTGGACGGCAAGCGGCCCACTGCGAAACCGCGACCTAGAAAGTAGCGCTGTCTCTCGGGAGGCGCCTTGTCGAAGCGCCCTGATTGTCGAAGCGCCCTGATTGTCGAGGCGCGCGGGTACCGTGAAAGTTTTCGCGCGGAAAAATTGCCGAAGATCTACACGGGTCGAACCGCGCGGCGGTAGCCGACCTTGGCGAGGGCTTCCTGCACCACGCTCGAGCGCGCGCGGTGATCACCCTCGAGCTCCGGCACGAGGACCAAGCGGTGTGCAAGCACTGGATCTGCGACGTCCCGCAGATCCTCGGGGGAGACGTAGCCTTTCCCCGTGAGCACAGCGCGCGCCTTGGCGGCGCGCAGCAAGCCCAGCGACGCTCGGGGCGAGGCGCCTAGAACCACCTTGGAATGGCTCCGGGTGAACGCGGTTAGGTTCACCGCGTACTCGAAGATGTCGTCTTCCACGTGCACCCGCGACGCTATGGATTGCAAGTGGAGCACGTCTGCCGAGTTCAGCACTGCTCCCAACTCAGGTGCCGCTACGCCGTGGGCCTTCAGCATGGACACCTCTTCACCTGTGCTCGGGTATCCCATTGCGATGCGCACTAGGAAGCGATCGATTTGAGCCTCCGGTAGGGGATACGTCCCCTCGAGGTCGATAGGGTTTTGAGTGGCGAGCACGAAAAACGGATTCGGCAGCTCGAAGCGATCGCCCTCGATCGTCACCTGACGCTCTTGCATGGCCTCGAGCAGCGCGGATTGAGTCTTTGCTGGCGCACGGTTGATCTCGTCTGCCAACACGACGTTCGCGAACACCGGACCCGCCCGCAGGGAGAAGGTGCCGTCCTTCGGCGACAGCACGTAGGTTCCCGTTATATCCGCGGGGAGAAGATCCGGTGTGAACTGGATGCGTCGTACTGAACAGCCGAGGGCAGTGGCGAACGCCTTGACCAAGGTGGTCTTCGCTACGCCCGGCACGCCCTCGAGGAGTACGTGCCCGCGCGCGAGCAGACTGACCAACATCAGGTCCACCGGCCCGACCGCCCCAATGTATACCCGCCCGACTTGTCGTCGGACGTCGCTCAAACGCTCCCGAGCTGCTTCGATTTCGCTAACTTGCAGTGCTTGACTCACGCGGCTCTCCCGAGCTGTTCCTCCACATCGCTCAACAAACGAGTGATGTGCTCCCGCATACGCCGAACGCCTGGCGCCGTCACGCGTAAGGGTTGAGAGGTGACAACGGCGTTTTCGATACGGCCTAGCTCAGCCAGCACTTGCCGTAGTTCAGTCAGTGAGTGAGCGGAGACGCCGCGTTCCTCCAGTTGATGAAGCAGCTCGCTCGTTCCGGGTTGATTCAGTTCGAGGCGGTCCGCAAGGCGTTCCGTTAGTGCGGCCTTCAGTTCGAGCATCGCTAGCGCGCGGTGGGTCGTCGGTGCAGAAAGAACCGCCGCGCGCCCCGCCAACCCACCTTGCGCGACGAGGGGTGTCTCTCGGGCGTAGCGAGGAGCCAAACGTTTGTAGCTGCGCGTCGCGACGCTCCCCATCCAGACCACACCGGAGAGCGCAATCAGGCCACCCAACGTCAGGGCAAGCCAGTCGGGTAACCCGTCATCGTGGGTATCGCCGAGTAGCTCCTTGAAGCCCTCCCAATACTCCTCCAGCTCTTGGGCTAATCCTGAACGTCCGCCGAAGTGACCCGTTTGCTTGAAGCGATTCACCACGATGAACAAGCGGCCCTGGCGCTTGCCCCAAGAGTCGTCCTCCACGAGGTAGTCGATCAACCCTTCGGCACACGCGCGGTTGCCAGGATAGCGGAGCATCAGGTTGATGAACGCGGAGGGATCGCCCATCGCAAAGAGCCGGCCCCTGTCCGCGATAATGCCTGTTACTGCGAGGGTGACGTCCGGTTCACCCACCGCTGGGATCGTGAGTACTGGCGTCAGGTTTGGGTGACGAAACCCGCTCGGGTGGTTGGTCACCAACTGCTGGACGTCGCGCACGACCGGGTGTCGCCCTTGCTCATGACCGGCGACCTGTTGAACCGCTGGCATTGCGATGGGCAGGCTGGAGTTTTGGCGGAGCGCAATCGCCGGGCGGATTGGCGCCGGGATGCGATGGATCTGAAACCGCTCCAAAAAGGTCGCACCCTTGCCGTGGTCGTCGAGTACAGCGATGCGCCCACCGTCGCGCATGAACGCGCTCGCCTCGTCGTAGTCGATGTCCACTTCCGGGTGGATCACGATCACACCATCGGTTGGCTTGAGGGCACCCCAGTCCAGCGTGGCGACGAGTTCGACGCGCTGCTTGCCGAGCTTCTCTCGCGCGAGGCTCAAGAGGTCGCTCGTGCCCTCCCAGCTGGTGTCGTTCAGGCTGAACGCGGCATGGGCAGCGTGGGTGATGAGGAACAGCGCCAGGGAGAGGACCACCCACAACGCGCGGCGGCTCCAGCGGCTCTTCTGCTCCTCGCGGATCACTCGCGCAACCATAGCAGCGCGCTCCAAGAGATGGAGGGTTGGCGCGGTGTTGCTGGCACCGGGCGTCCATACAAGAAATGAACACCCGAGCCTCCGCGCCCCTTTGAGGAGCGTTTGTCCTTCGGAGAACGCGCGTTCGGCCGTTCAGCGTAGTCAGCGGCCGATGAACCAAACCGTCGGGTCGGGCGTCCAACATGGAGTGGTTCGAAGTTTCCGCAGCGCGTTCCAGGCACACCAAGAAGGACGTTTTCCGATCAGAAGCCAGCGAGGCAGCGTTCAGTCGGTGTCCAAGAATGGGACGCGCAATCGTTGCTCTCTGACCGTGCAGTCGTGAAGAACGGAAAAAGCCCAACGATCTTGGAGGCGCTCGGCCGCTTCGCCACGCTCGGCGGTGTGACTGGAACGTTCTCCCCACAAGCCGTCAATGTCCGCCTCGTGACCACCTTTATGGGGGCCGCCGGAGAGCGAACTTGACCACCAGTTCAGCGTTATTAGAGTAACAACTGCTGCCTTGGGTTAGCCAAGGCTCTTAACCGAAGCGAGGTCGCGATGCTACCGCCCTTCATCATCGAGCAAATACGCCGACTAGAAGAGGAGGAGCGCCGCCAGCGCGACGGGAACCGACCGCGACTCGAGTTACCCCTCGACTACGATCGGCCGCGTCCGAAGGTGGAGCGTGAAGAAGAAAAACCCGAGCGTGGGGTGATCATCTTGGATATCGCCTGACGCTCCAAAACCCAGCTCAGGGCGAGCCTCGTGGGCTCGCCCAGGCGCAGACGCCGCGGGAGCAACTACGTTTTGCGTTTCACCGCAGCGCCGCCGAGCTGGCCTTCAGCCCAGCCCCGTTCGAGTCAGCGCCGCAATGAGAGGTGCCTACCGAACCCGCGGTCGAGACGCGAGTCCGGCTTCGACGCCCGCCGAAATGGCGGGCGTAGCTGTTTTGTAGCTTTTTGCGCCTCAATGGCGTTGCTGCGATGAGGCGTAAGCAGGTCCTCAGCTTTCCGGCCGTCGACGGGGTGGGGAAGTCGCGCTTGACCCTCGCGAGGTGCGGGGTCAACGCGTAGCGTCCCGCGACGGTCCGTGGGCTAGCATCAACCCGACTTCCTTAGTGAAACCCACCCGACAATTCGCTATGAGGCCTGCCAGCTGAATAGCCCTGAAGTTCGTCCGCCAACCGTTGGCGTCCGATCGCTCGAAGGTCCAACGCTCCGCTGAGGGCAGGACCTCCCCGGGGGGGAACCTAGTCACCACACATGCGACGTCTTCTTACCTGCTTTCTGCTCCTCGGGGCCCAAGGCTGTTTTGCGCCAGGCGATGGTCCCGAGCCGCCGCTCGATCGGATCTACTTCCCGGTTGGCGTGGCGGTGACGCCGGATCAGAGCCAACTCCTGGTCGCGAACAGCGACTTCGATCTGCAGTTCAACGCTGGTTCATTTCAGGTGTTCGACCTGCCCGCGCTGCGAAAGCTGGCGGTCGACACTTCTGCGGATCCTGACTGCGCCGGGCTCGGCGTGAAGTCTGCTGCTGATCGCAGCATCGCTCCGGGGCGCTGTAAGCCCATCAACCCATCCAAGCCGCCCGCGGGCAGCAGCCTGCTCGAGCAGAGCATTGGGATCGGAGCTTTCGCGACCGACGTCTTGGTGCGTGAGGAGTGGGACGATGGAGACGACCCCACCACCGCCGAGCGGGAGTTCGAAGGTTGTACGGCGTCGATGGATGATCCTCAGGGAAATTGCAGCAGCGGTGAGTGCAGGCCCTGGCTCGAGACCCAAGCGGGAGCCGAGATGGGGCAGAGCTACGCCGGCTATTGCGCGACCCGCCAGGGCCTGCGGGTGTTCATCCCGGTGCGAGGCGACGCAACGCTCCACTACCTGGACGCCGTGGGCAACGAGTTCGACTGCGGTCAGGATCGCAACGCTGGTGCCTGTGACGACAACCACCGGCGTGGGGACGATCCCGACGCGGAGAACACGCGCGATTTGCGTATGCCCACGGAACCGTACGGAATCGCCGCTACGCCAGACGCAAGCGCGATCGTGGTTACCCACCAGAGTTCCGGCCGCGCGTCGCTGTTCGTGAACTCATGGGAGCAAGGGCCGAACCTGGAGTTCGTGGTGGACGGCATGCCTTCCGGTGCGGTGGGGGTGGTCAATAGCCCAGAGCCTCTGGGGTCTCGGCTGTTTGCTTCCTCTCGGCCGTCGTTCTTGGTGACGTTTCGCAACTCCGCGACCGTCGAGTTGCTCCGCTACTACGACGACGTCGAGTCCAACGATCCGCGGCCATTCTTGACGCGCTCGGGCAGCGTCAGCGTTTCTGCCAATTCCCTTGGCTACGATTCTCGTGGGCTTGGCCTGGACGCCACCTCACGTGAGGCGTGCGAGGCGCAGTGTCTGGCGGCCGCGACGGATACCACCAGCGAGGCTATCGCGGACCAAAGCGACTGCCTGGATGCCTGCAAGGACGATGTGCCTGTCGACGTCTATGTCGCCAACCGCACGCCCGCGTCACTGCTCCGCGGCCACACTCGCGACAACGGCTCGGAGTTGCCGCAGTTCTTCGACTCTTTGGTGCTGTCCACTGGTCCGAGCCGCGTCGTGAGCGGCGAAGTGTTGGCTCGCTGCAGTCCAACCCAAGCTTCGGATGACCCTTGCCGTCGCAGAGAAAAGCGGCTGTTCGTGATCTGCTTCGATTCGCGCAAGCTCTACGTCGTCGAGCCAAAGACGGGTCGTGTGGAGTCCGTGTTCCTGACGGGACGCGGGCCTCACGCGTTCGCCACCGATGTCAGCCTGAGCAGCGCGGAACAACACGCCTTCGGCTATCTGGCGCACTTCACCGACTCCTACATCGGCGTGCTCGATTTGGATCAAGGTAGCCCAACCTACGGGACCTTCCTTGCCACCGTTGGCTCACCCACCGCGCCGAGGGCCTCCAAGTGAGCGGCTCTCAATTCCGCGAGGCAGTGCGCTGGGTCAGGGGTCGGAATGGCCTGAGCTGTCTCGGCTTGCTCAGCGCTGTTTGGCTCATTGGTTGTCAGGACGCGCCCATCAGTTTGCCGCTGCGTTCCCTAGAGCGGAGCGGCGAAGTCGCCTTCGTGTGCAGCAACCAGCACAACGTCGATACACCCGGGCGCTCGATCGACGACTGCCCGGACTATGACGATACGGATGATGGCGAGGAGCTGAACCAGCTGCTTGCACTAGTGACTCAGACGACGCGCGGCGAGGTCGCTGTCGTCAACCTCTCTAGAGGTCGCGTGGAAGACGTCGACCCTGGCAGCCCTGGCTTCAACTTCTTGCCCATCGGTGCTCAGCCTACAGGCATCGCCGCGACGCCGGGCGGTCAGGCGACCTTCGTTGGTGTGGGCGAGCTGGGGCGCGAGGGGATCTTTGCGCTGCCTACGTCCTGTATCGACGAACCCTCGGCGAACCAACCGCCCCGTGACCTGACGACGTGGTCTGCGTGCGCGCTGCCGGTGGCTCCCGGGGAAATGCGTATCCTCGTGGATCCGCCCGCGGCCGACGGAACTCAGCGCGCGAGCTGCAGTGGCGACACGGCGTCAGGTGACCCAGCGCTGCAGACGGGGCGAAGTTGCCCCGCGGATCTAAGTGTCGAGACGTCGCCGCCTGGGCGCCGTAAGCTGCTCGTGACATTGCCCGACTGGGGTGAGGTTTGGGTGCTGGACGCGCAGCGGATCTTGAATGCCGAGCCCGGTTCCTTTGACTACTGCCAGCCGGACGTGGCTTTGAAGTTGAATGGAGTCACGCCCGACGCGCCTCCCCCCCAAGAAATCCCGGCGGACCTCGAGCGCACCCCGGAAGTGCAGCCCTACGAGCGGACGAGCTGGACACCCTACCCGAGCGGCATCGATCTGGATCGCGACACGCTGTATGTGACCGATCGCGGCGCGCCCATCCTGCACCGCATCGACGTCAGCGATGTGTGCACGATGGCGGAGGTGGATCCGCTCTTGCCCGTGCGCTTGGATCGCCCGGGGGACACCATCACTACCTCTGCGGTCGCGGTCTCGCCCATCACCTCCTCGGGGAAACGCTTTGTCTACGCTACCGACGAGCTCAACGGCAGCGTGATGGCGTTCGACGTCAGCCTGGATTCGGCGAACCGCACGCCGATCGTGCGCGAGCGCTCCAAGTTGATGCCTTTCGAGCCGCCGGATCGCATCGCGTTCGACGCGCCGGTGCGCAGCATCGAGTTCGTACAGCGGGACATCCCCGTGCTCGACAGCAATGGCGTGGGCCTTGGGGCTCAGCTGTGCGATCCCCTCGACGACGACGCGCTGGGGGCGGAGTATCGCCCCAATGGCCAGCAGTCTGCCGGCGCGCGCCCGGGGCAGTTGCGCGGCATCTTCGGCATGCTGGCGCTCACCAGCGGCCAGATCGCGGTGATCGACGTCGAGGACTACGACGAACCTTGCCGGCGTCCAACCAAGGCTAACTCCAAGGCCACACCGGACTTCCGGGGCTGCTTTGGTGATCCGAATAGCGTCGCCTACTTCACGGAAGATGGTCAGCAGGACGGCGTAGCGACGGTAACGGACGAGGCGAGCTGCAACATGGTTGAGGCTCACCGTTCGCGCAGCGCCACCATGCTCGCCACCAGCTCGCGCTTCGGACTGCGTTCGCCGGGTGTGCGCGCGCTGCCCCGCCTGGCGGACGAGGACAACCGTGCCCTCGAGACCGGCTTGGAGGGTGATGGGCCGTTGCACCCGAAGCTCCTGGCGACGAGCTTCGAAGACGGGAGCCCTGCAGAGCTTTTCGTAGCCACGCGGAAATACATCGGGTCTGCGGATGCCGAGAACGTGCTGCCAACGAGTCCTGCCAGCGCCACCAGTCCCTCCCTCGCGCTGATCACGAACGAGCCCCGTGCCTTCAGTCTCGAAGACGAGATGACTCTGACCTACGAAGGCATCATCTTGCAGCGCCCAGCTGGCTACCTGAGCGCCGATGCCCTGGGGTTCAGCGACAGCGGTGGCGGCTTCTGCAGCCGCGGCGTCCAGGATAGCGACCTGACGCGGCAGGTTGGTGAAGAGGAGCTAGGCGTGGACGCTGCCGAGCTCGACACCTTCGCCGACAACTACAACGACTACATCAGCATCACCCAGGACCTGCTCGGAGAAGACGACAGCTACTGGAAGACCGACCTCGGACAGAGCTGTGATGGCGGCGGTGGATTCCGCGCTTGCAAGACCATCTTCGGCACGCCAGACAAGCCGACGACCTCACGGGACATGTCCATCGTGGAGGCGTATGAGGATCACCTGGTGGTGAAGCCTCGGGACACGCCGCGCGCCGTGGAGGTGCTCAAGTGCTGCTTCCCTGGGGCAATGAGCTACGATGTGCGCGTCGGCCGCCAGTGGGTGCTGACGGGGTCGCGTAGCGGCTACCGGCATCGCGTCGAGCGTGATCCGGACACGGATCGATGCGTCCGTGACACCGACGACGCCAAGGCGCTGTTCAAGAGCCGTGTGTATGAGGTGAGCTGCGCAGGAACAGGCTGCTCCGGCTTCGGGCAGGCTACGATCCCCGTCGAGCAAGACGGCGAGACCGTCAACGTGCCCGATCCCAACGCGGTAGCTTGCTTGACCAGCGGCAGCGCACCCGACGCGTGTGTCTTCCAGAACCTGACTCACCGCTTCGTGGTCTATCAAGGGCAGCAACCCAGCGTGCGCGGCATGCACTTCACCTGGCAGGTCGTGGGTGGCTTCGTGCCGCTCAGCATCAGCCTCGCGTCGCAGAGTTCCCAAGTGAGTCCGTATTCGATGGTGCTCCTACCGCAGACGGGTGAGCTTGCCGTCACCGATGCCGCCACGCAGGGCCTCGTGATGGTGAGCTTGCGCTCGCTGTCGGTCTCGCGCCTGTTCTTCTGAGCCTGAGGTCAGCGCTTTCTTGAATGCGTAGGCGCGCCTTGTGCGCGCCTTCCGGCTTTGGGATAAGGTGCCTCATGGGTGCGCGAAGCACGCCGCTGATGCAGCAGTTCCAAGCTGCAAAGCGTGCGTATCCAGATTCGATCTTGTTCTTCCGCATGGGGGACTTCTACGAGCTCTTCGAGGAAGACGCCGTGGTCGCCAGCGGCTTGCTCGAGTTGACGCTCACGAGTCGCAACAAGGGCAAGCCTGACGAGATCCCGATGGCTGGCTTTCCGCACCACGCGGCGCATAGCTACGTGGCAAAGCTGCTCGAGCAGGGACACAAGGTCGCGATCTGCGAGCAGATGGTGGACCCCGCGACGGTGAAGGGGATCGTGCCGCGGGAGGTGATCCGCGTGCTCACTCCGGGCACCGTGACGGATCGCGATCAGCTCGAGGCGGGCCGCAACAACTGGCTGGCGGCGCTAGAACTCACCGCGGGTGAGGTCGGGATCGCGCTCTTGGATCTCTCCACGGCGGAGCTTGTCGCCGCGCAAGTGACCGACCTGACCGCCGTGCTCAGCGAGCTCGCACGGGCGTTTCCGAGTGAGGTCGTGCTGGGCTTCGCCGCGGACGTCAGCGAGGAGCAGCGGGTCGCGGCTCAGGCTGCGCTCAAGGAGGTCGTCGCCAAGGTTGCGTTCCGCGAGGATCAACCTCTGGAGGGCGGGGATCTTGCGACCGTGCTTGGTAAGCTGACCACCGACGCCGAACGCCTGGGCCCGCAGGCGGCCCTCGCCGCAGCGCGAGCTCTGCGCTTCGCCGCTGCATGCAATCCCCTGACGGAGCTCCCGGTTCGGCGCATTGGGAGCTGGGACCCTCAGCGCCACTTGGTGATCGATCCGACGGCGCAGAGGCACCTCGAGCTTGTCCAGTCGATGAGCGGCGAGAAGCACACCAGCTTGCTGCATGTGATCGATCACACGAAGACCCCTGGCGGCGCACGTCTGTTGCGCCGCCGCCTGCTCGCGCCATTGCTCAGCGTAGAGCGCGTGCGGCGGCGGCTCGATCAAGTGGAGCTCTTCGTCGTTCACACCGCGCTCCGGAGCGAGCTCGCCGGGCTGCTGGGTGGCGTGGGTGACTTGGAGCGCTTGGCGACGCGAGCGGAGCTCGGCGAGGCGAATCCGCGGGACCTCGGCGCGCTGCGGGATGGCCTCTTGGCTTCCGCAGCCGTCGCTCAGTTGCTCGCCACGCAGCGAGACGAGAGTGTGCTGGAGGCGCTCGGCCTGAGCGGCGAAGGAGCCGAGGTCGACTGTGTTTCGGAGCTGCAGAGCGAGCTTGCGAGTGCCCTGGTGGAGCGCCCACCAGCGCTGCCGAAGGACGGCGGTGTCTTCTTGCCAACCTACGACAAGGAACTCGCCAAACTCGATACCCTGCGGAAAAACGGCACCCAGAGCATCGTCGAGCTCGAAGCGCGGCTGCGCACCGAGCTCGACCTGCCGAAGCTCAAGATCCGCTACACCCGCGTCTTCGGTTGGTACGTCGAGGTCGGCCGCTCGCAAGCGAAGAAGGTGCCGGAAGACTGGCGGCGCAAGCAGACGGTAGCGAGCGGCGAGCGCTATACGTTGCCCGAGCTGGATGATCTCTCGGAGGCGATCGGTAGCGCAGAAGATCGCCACCGCGAGCGCGAACTCGAGCTAATCAAGGAGCTCGTGCGCCAGGCTGCGGAAGCGGCGCCGCGCATCAAGGCACTAGCTCAGCGTGTCTCGCGCTGGGATGTCTCCGTGAGCCACGCGGAGCTAGCCCATCGCTACGACTATTGCCGACCGGAAATCGATGACAGCAAGCGCCTCGAGCTGGTGGACGCGCGGCACCCGGTGGTGGAGCGTCTGGCCGCGCTCGGTCGCTTCGTGCCGAATGACGTGAGCCTAGACGCCGAGCGTGAGCGGCTGTGGATCGTTACCGGGCCGAATATGGCGGGCAAGAGCACGCTGCTCCGGCAGGTGGCGCTGATCTCCATCCTGGCGCAGCTCGGCTCCTTCGTCCCCGCCAAGCGCGCGAGCATCGGCTTGGTCGATCGAGTGCTCTCGCGCGTCGGTGCGAGCGACAACCTCGCGCGGGGTGAGAGCACGTTCATGGTGGAGATGCGAGAGACCGCGGACATCCTGCGCTCCGCGACGGATCGCAGCTTGGTGATCCTGGACGAGATCGGTCGGGGCACCTCGACCTTCGATGGCCTGGCAATCGCGTGGGCAGTCGCCGAGCACCTCGACGAAGCCATCGGCTGCCGCGCGCTGTTCGCGACTCACTATCATGAGCTGACGGAGCTCGGGCAGAACAGCGAACACGTCGCGAACCACAGCGTGAGCGCCCGGGAGCTCGATGGAGACATCGTGTTCTTGCACCGCTTGGTCAGCGGCGCCGCGAGCCGCAGCTACGGCATCGCGGTGGCGAAGCTCGCTGGGATCCCTGAAGCGGTGCTCGCCCGAGCGCGGGGGCTGCTCGAGTCCTTCGAGAGCGGGCAGCGCGAGGCGACGGAAGGCGACGCTCCAGCGCCGAAGAAGCACCGGGCGCGGCCACAGCTCGACTTGTTTGCGGCGCCTGAGCCAGATGCGAAGGGGCATGAGGTGCTCGACACCTTGCGCAACGTTGACGTGGATCGATTGACGCCGCTCGACGCGCTGAAGCTCTTGGCGCGGCTCAAGAAGAAGCTCTGAGGCGCCGTGCGCTGCAGCGCCGCAGCTACTTCTTTCCGCGCGGTCTCGGCGGTCGTGGCGCGGATGGCGTCGCGGTGGCTCCGTCTTCGGGCCACGAGTGGCGGGGATAGCGCCGGCTGAGCTGCCGGCGTAGCTCCGGGTAGGCGCGTTGCCAGAAGCCCGCCAGATCTTGAGTGACCTGGATCGCGCGGCGATTCGGCGCCAGCAGGTGCAAGGTGAGGGGAACGCGCCCGGCGGCGATGCGCGGCGTCTCGGTGCTGCCGAAGAAATCTTGCAAGAACGACTGCACCCAAGGGCCGCTCCCGCCGGTGTAGTGGACCTGGGTCTTGCGGCCGCCGTTCAGGGTGATCTCCGCGGGAGCGTCGCGGTAGAGCGCCGCCACCAGCTCTGCCGGCAGCAGGCTCTGCGCGGCGACTGCCAGCTCTTGGGCCTTGAACGCACTCAAGTCCACTGCTTCCCCGAGGCAAAGCTCCAGCAAGCTCTCTCGGGTTTGGGGGGGAGGTGCGGTCGAACAGTCGACGAGCGAGGCGTCCGCCTTCAGGCAGAGCTCGATGCGCGCTGCGAGCTCACCCAGGTGGTCCTTCGGATCGAGCTGTTTCAGGCCTCGGCTCAGGACCCACTCCTTGAGCACCCGCGTCGCCTCGGGGCCAGGCGCAGCGGGCGCCTTGCGTTCATCGATGCATACCGAGCCGTAGTACATGCGGGCTATGCGTTCGACGCGCGCTGTCTCCGGGTTGAACCACAGCTCGTCCTTGTCACTGAAGAGCTCTGGGTACGCTTCGAACAGCCAGTCTTCTTCGATGACGCAGGCTTGGGTCACCTCAGGGCCACCAGCCCCGCGACGATCAGCGACCTCTAGCCCGAGTAAGAGCTGCGCTTCATGCACCACGCTCTGCTCCGAGAGGCGCGCGACTTGACCGCTCATGAAGGTCAGATCGCGGCTCACTCCTTTGCCAGTCGTGGAGAGCCTACGCGCCGCCACGCGATCGGGGAAACCGGCGAGCAGCGCCTGACTGATACGCGCGTCGACCTCCGACAGGGGACAGCTATCGCTGAGCTCCCCTTTGCCCGCGAGCGCCTTGACGAGCTGCGTCTCAGCCCGCGCGACACTCTTCACCGCAGCCAGGTTCAGCTCCAGGCTGCGGGCGCTGTGCTGACTGAAGCGGTCCTCGCGGCACAGCTCAAAGCGCTCCATGCGCTCGGCGACGTCGGAGTCGCCGCTCGCGTCGACCGGGCGTGGCCCTCTCGAGTGACGCACCGGCGAACGCGCCAGGATATCTCGCTCGCTCAACAGCGCGACCGCGAGCGCGCCGCTCGCGGGCACTTCCAGTTCTTCCGCGCGGATCAATACCCGGGCGAGTCGCGGGGGCAGCGGTAAGCGCTGCATGCGGCGACCGAGCTCCGTCGCGTGTTCGCCGTCGAGCGCGCCGAGCCAGCCAAGCAGCCGCTCGGCGTCGCGCAGCGCGGCTTCAGGTGGGGCAGACAGCCAACCCAGCGCTGAAGCGCTGAGCTCCGCACAGCCGAGCTCCAAGAGGAGGCTCGCCAAGTCGGCGCGCAAGATCTCCGGCGTCTCGAAGCTTGGTCGTGTACTGAGGTCGCCGGCGGTGTAGAGCCGCTGCACGAGGCCCGGCGCTGTACGCCCCGCGCGGCCCGCGCGCTGGGTGGCCGAGGCTTGGCTGATCTTTTCGAGCTTCAGGCTGAGCAAGCCGGTCCACGGTGAGTGACGCGCGACGCGCGCGAGCCCGGAGTCGATCACGCCGGTGGTGCCCGGGACCGTGACCGATGACTCCGCGACGTTGGTGCTCAGGACCACCTTGCGCGTGGCGCTGTCACTAACCGCCTGGTCTTGCTGTTTGAGATCGAGGTCCCCGTGCAGATCGCAGGTGACAAAGCCCGCTTCGCGCGCCAGGGGCTCGAGCGCCTCGTGGCAATTTCGGATCTCTCGCGCACCAGGCAAGAAGACCAGCACATGGCCGTCGGGGCCCTGGCGCAGATGGTGACGCACAGCGCTCACGACCTGCTTCTCCAAGGGTCGGTCGTCGACCTGTGGCTGGTGAAGAATTTCCAGGGGGAATACGCGGCCCGCGCTGCGCACCCGGGGACACGCGCCGCGCGTGTCGTCGCGGAGCAGCTCGGCGATGGGCTCGGCGTCTAGCGTCGCGCTCATCACCACCAGCTTGAACTCAGGGCGCTGGCGGCACTCTTCACGCAGCAGCGCGAGCAAGAGATCGATCTCGACGCTGCGCTCGTGGACTTCGTCGAGGACCACCGCGGCGATGTCGCGCTTCTTCCCTGCGAACAGCTCGCGCAGCAGCACGCCGGTGGTCGCGTAGACCAAGCGCGTGTCTTGAGACACGCGGCGCTCGAAGCGCACGGCGTAGCCGACGGGGTCTCCGAGGGGCTGCCCGAGCTCGCTCGAAACACGGTTCGCCAAGAGCCGCGCCGCCAGACGTCGGGGCTCACTCACCCAAACCCGCGAACCTGGCGGGAGTTCCGACAGCAGTGTCAGGGGCACGCGAGTGCTCTTTCCTGCACCGGGAGGCGCCTCGATCACGACGCGGCCCGCTTCCCGCAGGCGGAGGGCGATCTCCGGCAACACTTCGTCGATGGGTAGGGCTTGCATCCTCAGGCTCTCGCTGTACGTACACGAAGACGAGGCGATGAGCGATTCCAAGCACCAGGGCGGTCCCCGCGCAGCGCTGTTCGACATGGATCGCACGCTGATCCGCAAGGACACCGCGACGCTCTACATGAAGCACCAGCGAGACCGCGGTCGAGTGCGCAAGCGCGATGCGCTGCGGGTTGCCTGGTGGCTCCTGCAATACACCTTTGGCGTGGTCAACGCGGAGCGCGTCGCTGAGCAGGCCATGCAAGGCTTCCAAGGCAAGCGCGAGGATTGGCTCGAGGAGACCATGCGCGAGGTCTACGCGGACTACGTGCGCCCGTTGATTTGCGAAGCAGGCCGCCGCGCCGTGGCGGAGCACCAGGAGGCGGGGGACTGGGTGGCGATCGTGACCGGAGCGACGCCCTACGCCGCGTTGCCCCTCGCGGCCGAGCTCGGCATCGACCACGTGATCTGCACGCGTATCGAAGTCGCTGATGGACGCTTCACGGGCAAGGTGGAGAAGCCGATGTGCTACGGCCCAGGCAAGATCACGCTGACCGAGCGTGAAGCGGAGCGTCACGGCGTGACCCTGGATGGCGCGGTCTTCTACTCGGATAGCATCACCGATCTACCGCTGCTCGAGCGCGTCCAGACGCCGATCGCCGTGAACCCCGACTCTCGTCTCCATCGCATCGCCCGGCGTCGCGGCTGGCGCATCGAGCGCTGGTAGTTACCACGCGGCAATCGCTTGCCGCGTTCGCTCTTTTGGGGGTGAGGTGCCCTGAAAGGGCACCTAGCGCATGCGGATCGCGACGGTCAGCTTGACGACGCTCTTCAATACGTTGGGCACGCGCTTGAAGAGGTTGATCGACGGCGGTCGCTTTTCCATCACACGCACGGGGATCTCCAGGATCTCCACGTTGGCGCGATAGGCACGAATAACGAACTCGCTGGCGAAGACGTCCTTGTCGACGACGCAGGCGTTCACCAGACCGAGCAGCTTATCTCGGCGGAACGCCTTTAGGCCGTGGGTGTCGGTGCCTCGGAAGCCAAGCAGCGCGCGCAACAGCGAGGTGTAGACGATGCTCGCTGCGTGGCGCGCCCAGGGGCGCTCATCTTCTGCGCCGGCGATCAGCTTCGAGCCGATCACCAGCTGCGCGCGCTCCGCTCGCAGGATGTCCACCGCCTCTTGATGGAAGTCCGTGTCGCAGAGATCGATCTCATCGCACAACACATAGGTGCCGCGGGCGTCTTGGATCCCACGACGCAGGGCGAGCCCGTAGTTCGGCTCCCCGGCGCTCAAGTAGCGAACTTCGGGGTACTTCTGGCTGAGCTGCTTGGCGATCTCGAGCGTGCGGTCCCTGGAGCCGTTTTCCGCGAGGATCACCTCGTAGTTCCAGTTCAGAGGCTTGAGGCGCTCACGCAGGTCGACGACGGCTGCGTGGAGAATGGCTTCCTCGTTGTAGACGGGGATGACGATGGAGACTTCGGGATTCACGGCTTCGGCTCGGCTAGCTGATCGACGGCGCGCTCTCCAAAGAGCAGCGCGTCTTCCATGGAGGAGTAGTTCCAGTCCCCGTAGCGCCCTGCGGAAATGATGCCTTGGCTCTCGAGGTAAGGGCGGATCACGTTCAGCGCCCCATAGTAGTTGTGATCGAAGATCACGTAGGCGTGGTCGATGCGCCGTAGCCGGGCAAATACCAGGGCTTCGGCGCTTGGCAGGAGACCCATCTCCACCAGCCCGTCGGTCACCTCCGGCAGCAGCTGAGTGAGCTCGGGTGCCTCACGGCTGGCGAGCTCGACGTAGTAACAAGAGCCGCCCTCCGGAGCCATGGCAGCACTGAAGTTCGAGTAGCAGCCCACACGGTAGAAGGGGTAGCGCTCCTCCGGGACGTACGCCCAGTGGAGCGGTTTCCCCGCGGGAGCGCGGCTCGCCACGTCGAGGTAGTAGAGGTGGGTGCAGCGCAGCTGCTTAGCGGCGACGGCGACTTGCTGAGGGAGATCCATCAAGCCGAGCAGCACGTCCAGGGGCGCGGTGCTGATCAAGTGGCGATATTCGATTGCCCGACCGTCGCTCAGGTGGAGCTTTTTTCGCTTGCTGTCGACGCGGGCGATTTGAGCCTCGAGCAGCAACCGCTCAGCGCGGCTCGCTTCGGGTAGCGCGGCCAGCATGCCCTGGGGCAGTGCGCCGATACCCTGCTCTGGATAAACGAAGTGGGTGTTGTAGCCGAGCTCGCGGTCGTTCAACCCGACGGCGCCCGCGACCACGTCTTCCAGCTTGGGCAGGGGTACGAAACGCTGGCACCACTCGGCCGTGATTTCCTTCGGGTGCACGCCCCACAGGCGGCAGTTGTAGGGGATCATGAAGTGGTCACTGATCCCGTCGCCAAAGTTCAAGCGACAGAACTCTTCGAAGTTCTTCGCCTCCGGCTTTTCCTTGCGGAAGTGCGCTTCGATGAAGCCCAGCAGGCAATCGTTGGCGACCTGGGGCGGAAGCCCGAAGGTGTTCGCCTGATAGGGGTAGCGGGTGTAGACGCCGTGGGAGAAGACAGCGCTCCGTCGTTGCACCTCCTCATGGGGTCCAATCCACGACAACACTCGTTCACGCGTGCGAGGGTCCCGCAAGTGCAAGAGGTGTCCGGTGCGATCGAAGCGGTAGCCCGCCTCTTCCAGCGTGATGGCGTGGCCCCCGACGTGTGACAGGCGCTCGATGACGCGATAGTCCCGGCCTTGAGCTTCCAGACGGTGCGCCGCGGACAAGCCGGTCAGGCCAGCGCCGATGATGGCGACGTCGGTGAGTTCCGAGGGCGAAGTAGGCGACATACCGTGGAAGAAAGGGCGGGTCGTTGGAAGCTAAGAGACGCGTGGGGGCGTGTCCAGGTCAGTGGGCTTCGGTCCAGCTCGCACCGTGGCCGACTTCGACCACGAGCGGGACGTCGAGGGTGTAGACGTTCTCCATCACGTCCTTGATGGCGGCGCTCGCCTCCGCAACTTCTGCGTGGGGTACCTCGAATACCAGCTCGTCGTGCACCGTGAGGATCATGCGCGAACCGGGCGTCACGGGCTCCGACAGCGCCAGCATCGCTAGCTTGAGCAGATCCGCGGCGGTGCCCTGGATGGGTGTGTTCATCACGATGCGCTCGGCGGCGAAGCGCTTGGCGCGGTTTGCGCTGTGGAGGTCGGGCACCAAGCGCCGGCGACCGAGCATGGTACGCACCGAGCCGCCCGCGCGAGCGTGTTCGAGGGTCTCGTCCATGAAGCTGCGTACCCCGCGGTAGCGGCGGAAGTACGCGGCGATGAACGAGCTCGCCTCGGCGCGGCTGATGCCCAGGCTCTTGGCGAGACCGCTGTCTCCTTGACCGTAGATCACGCCGAAGTTCACGGCCTTTGCGCGTCGCCGCAATTCGGCGTCCACGTCTTCTTCGTCGACTTCGAAGATCTCCATCGCGGTACGGGTGTGGATGTCCTGACCGGAGTTGAAGGCGTCGATCAGCACCTCGTCTCGGCTCAGGTGGGCTAGTACTCGGAGCTCGATTTGCGAGTAGTCACCGCTCACGAGCTCGTGGCCCGGCGGCGCAATGAAGGCGCTGCGAATGCTGCGGCCCAGTTCCGTGCGGATTGGGATGTTCTGCAGGTTTGGATCGGCGGAGCTGATGCGCCCAGTGGCCGCGACGGTTTGGCGCCAGCGGGTGTGGATGCGGCCGGTGTCCTTGTTGACGAGGCTCGGCAGCGTGTCGATGTAGGTGCTCTTCAGCTTGGCGAGCTGGCGGTGCTCGAGGATTACGGCCGGCAGCGGGTGCTGCTCTGCCAACGCCTCCAGGGTAGCGGCGTCGGTGGAGCGCGCGGTCTTGGTGCGCTTGATTGGCTTCAGCTTCAGCTCGTCGAACAGCAGCGTCTCGAGTTGCCTCGGGGAACCGACATTGAAGTCCTTTCCGGCGATTTCGTGGGCCTGCTTCTCGAGCCGGGCCAGTTCCTTTTCGATTTGCTTGCCTTGCGCCTTGAGCTTCGGAATGTCGACCAGTACGCCGAGCCCCTCCATCTCGCTCAGCACCGATGCGAGGGGTAGCTCCAGCTCATCCAGCACCTCGGTCATGCCTTCGTCGGCGATGCGTGGCGCCAGGCGATCCCAGAGCCGAAGCACAAACGCTGCGGCGGCGCCCGCGTGGGTCGCCGCCTCACCAACGCTGACCTCACCAAAGGGAATCGGCTTTTGTCGGGGCTTTTTGGTTAGCGCGTCAAAGGTTTGGAACGGCGCCTCGAACTCGCGGCCAATCACGGCGGGCAGCTCCGGTGGAGACTCCGGGTCGAGCAAGTAGCTTGCGAGGCTGGCGTCGAACGCCACTCCCGCCAGGTTGTAGCCATGCCGCTTCAACAGGAGCTCGTCGCTGCGCGCGCGGTGGCAGCTCTTTTTTACGCGACTGTCCGCGAGCAGCGGGCCGATGATCTCTCGTGCGATATCCGTGGGGATTTGCTCTGGCGCATCGAGGGTGCGGTGTCCGAGCGGGACATAGTAACCGCGGGCGCCATCGACGGAGAGGCCGATGCCAACTAGGTTCGTACTGCTGGGGGCTTGCTCGACGTCGCCTTGCACGTGCAGACCGAAGCGCCCCGCCTTTTTTGCTTCTGCGACGAGGGTGCGCAATTTCTCCGAGGAAACGACGCACTCAGCTTCGATTTGGAAGGATTCCTTCGGCTCCGGGTCCACAGGGCCGTCCCCAGCTTGGGAAACTGCGGCGTACTGCTCCTCTTGGTCGAGCGCGGAGAGGTGCCGGGTAAAGCCGAGCTCGGTGTACAGCCCGCGCAGCGTGCTCAGGTCACGTCCGCCGTAGCGTAGGTGCTCACGGTCGAACTGAATTTCGCAGTCGTCCTTCAAGGTGACGAGGTCGCGGCTGAGGAACGCCTGGTCCTTGTACTCGCCCAGGGTCTCTTTGAGCTTCTTGCGTTTGATTTCGGCGACGTGCTCGTAGATCCCCTCGAGGGTTTGGTACTCGACCAGCAGGTCGCGCGCCGTCTTGGGACCCACCGAGGGCACACCGGGGACGTTGTCCGAGGTGTCACCCATCAGGGCCAGCAGGTCTCGTAGCTGCGCCGGACCCACACCGAATCGCTCTTCGACCTCGGGTACACCAAACACGCGGTTACGCATGGTGTCCCAGAGCACCACGTCCGGACCCACCAGCTGCATGAGGTCCTTGTCCGCGCTGACGACCACGACCTTGAGTTTGCGCGCGCGGGCCTCCTTCACGGCGGTGGCGATCAGATCATCGGCTTCCACGCCGTCTTCGATCAGAATCGGGATGTTGAACGCGGCGATCACTTCTCCGCAGCGCTGCATCTGCTGCTTGAGATCTTCAGGCGCTGGGGGCCGGTTCGCCTTGTATTGTGGATATATCTGCGTGCGGAAATTGCCGCGCTTGGCGTCCATCGCGACCGCGAGCATCGAGGGCCGGCACTGACGCACCAGGCGCTCGAGCATGTTCACCGTGCCGAAGACCGCGTGGGTCGGCTCTCCCGAAGGCGAGGTTAGAGGCGCGATCGCGTGGTACGAGCGAAAGACGTAGCCGCTCAGATCGATGATGTAGAGGACATCGGGATCTCCTGCCTCGAACAGCCGCGTTGCCATGGCGGGTCGTGTAGCGTGAAGTGCGCGGTCCCCCAAGGCCGTTCTCCCACCTGCGCCGACGTGTGTCTTTTCAGGTTGAATTCGTGGGAAGTTGCAGCCGCCCGCAGCCGCAAGTAACCTCAGGTTTGCTGTGGTCACCGAGGAGACGCCCCCAACTGAGCTGGTTGCAGACAAGTACCAGCTGACGCGCCTCTTGGGGCGTGGAGGAATGGGGTCCGTGTGGGAAGGCGTGCACGCCTCCCTGGGGACGCGCGTCGCGGTGAAGTTCATCGAGGCGGAGCACGCGAGCAGCAACGAGGCACGCCAGCGCTTCGTCAATGAGGCCCACGCGGCAGCGCGTCTGAACAGCAAGCACGTGGTGCAGGTGTACGATCACGGTGTCGGCAGCGACGGCTGTCCTTACATCGTGATGGAGTTCCTCGATGGGGAGCCCCTCGATGCGCGGCTCGACCGGGAACGCGTGCTCCCGCCAGAACAGGTCATCAGCCTGGTCACTCAGGTGTGCCGTGCGCTGGCTCGGGCGCACGAACAGGGCATCGTGCACCGTGATCTCAAACCGGAGAACGTGTTTTTGGTTTGGGACGCCGAGGATCAGCGCGACCTGGTGAAGGTTGTCGATTTCGGCATCGCTAAGTTTCTAGACAAGAACGCTCAAACGAGCTCCTCGACACGCACGGGATCCGTGCTGGGCACGCCCTACTACATGAGTCCGGAGCAAGCGCGAGGGCTGCGTACGGTGGACCAGCGCTCCGACCTGTGGAGCCTTGGCGTCATCGTGTATCGCAGTGTGGTGGGCGAGCTGCCGTTCGTCGGAGAAGCGATCGGCGACTTGCTGGTCAAGATCTGCACGATCGATCCGCCCCCGCCCAGTAGTATCAATCCGGCGCTTCCGCGAGGATTCGATGACTGGGTCGCCCGCGCGCTCAATCGCGAGCCCGATGGGCGCTTTCAGAGCGCTTCCGAGCTGGTGACGGCGCTGGCTGCGGCGTTTGGCGTGGCTCCGGGTGTGTCTTCCGGCGAGGCTCCGATGATTCGCCTAAGCAATCCGAGCCTGCCAGACGTCAGTGCGGGGTTCCCGGCGCAAACGGTGACCGAGTTCACCCAGAACACTGCCCCCGAGCAGGGCGCCAAGCGAGGGCCGCTGCTCTGGGTCGCTGGTGCGGCGGCGCTGCTCACGCTTGCCGGCGTCGGCGTGTTTGCCATGAGCCGGACGGGTGTTGCTAAGAGTGAGCCGCCGGCGGAACCGCTGGCTGGCGCTGGCTTGTCCGCCGCTGTGGACCCTCCTGCCGTGACCCCAGCGCCTCCGGACCCACCGGGTGCGGAAACGCCTGCGCCGAGTGCGGAGCCCGCGGTGCCCACACCGAGTGCCGAGCCCGCCGCACCCACGAAGCCGGCAGCGCCCACCAAGGCTCAGCCGGTGAAGACCACGCCCAAGGTCACCAAGGTCGTCCAGCCCGCACCTGAGCCCAAGGCGCCGCCGAAGGCCACGCCCAAGCCCCCACCAGCGAACACGGGCCGCGACATCGGCTACTGAGACGCTCAGCTCACTGTAGGCACCGAACAACGAGGTGCACGGCTCGTGGCGTGACGTGCCTTGCGACCGCGCGTGTGCCGCTTGACCCAGCTGGGTAAGGACCGCTCTACTTCGATGCGATGGGCAATACGATCGGTCGCTCTCGGCCGCACACGAGCCGTTGTCGACGCTGGAGTGGGGTCTTCGCGTTGGTTTCCGGGCTTTGTATCAGCCAGCCGGTGCTCGCTCAGAGCGCGGCTGACAAGGCCACGGCTCGCACGCTCGCGACCGCTGGCATCGAAGCGTTCGAAGCGGGCAAGTACGCCGACGCACTCGACAAGGTGTCCCGCGCCCAAGCGCTATACGACGCGCCAATCCACCTGCTCTACATCGCTCGCGCCCAGGAAAAGCTCGGGCGCTTGGTGGAGGCTGCGGAGACCTACCGCAAGCTCGAGCGCGTGAAGCTCGATGCTTCCGCACCCACTGCGTTCGTTCAAGCACAGACCGACGGTCAGCGAGAGCTCACGGCGCTGCTGCCGCGGCTGCCAAGCTTGCGCATCGAGATCGAGCCTGCAGGCATCGAGGGACTCGTGCTGAAGCTCGATGGGGTCGAGCTCTCGAGCGCCGTGATTGGCGTGGACCGACCTTCGAACCCTGGCGAGCGGGTGATCGAGGCGAGCGCTCCCGGTTACAGCACGGCGCAGCGCAAGGTGAACCTGGTGGAGCGCCAGAAGCTCGATCTCAAGATCGAGCTCAAGCCGGACGGTACTCCGTTCGCCGCTCCGGGTCGCACCCCGAAGCCCAACGAAACGGGCGCTGCGAAGGACGTCGACCCGCCGCCTGATCCGCCGCCCAGCGTCGTCGGCGAAGGCGTGGAGGACAAAGGCTTTTACGTCGCGATCCACCTCGGCGGTGCAGTGCCGATCGGCGACATCGGCAAGCACCCCGTGGATGAGAGTTCGATCCCGATCAGCGATCAGTTCCAGCCGGGGGGCGGCGGCGAGCTTCGTGGGGGCTATCGCTTCGCGAAGTACTTCACTCCGTTTCTGATGCTCGAGGGCTACAACCTGAAGGCGGGCACGTTGTTCAACTCGGTCGTCACCGCCTCGGACACTCAGGTGGAGACGACGACCTACGCAACGGGCGCGGGCCTTGGACTGATGGTCGGGACTCAGCCCGGGGATTTCGGCTTCTACGGTGAAGTCGGGCTGCTGCTTCATCAGATGACCGCGAACATGACGGTGACCCACGGCAGCGAGGCTTCCTGCGAGAACTCGATGAACTATTCGGGCACCGGTTTTCGCCTGGGTGGCGGCATGCAGATCCCGGTGACCGGAGCTTTCCGCGTCGAACCGTTCATGACCTTCACGATGAGCCGCTTCGACACGGTCACGGCGGAGCGCGATGAGCGCTGCGATGTTCCGACGGTGATTGGTGGCCTCGGGGGAGACCCCAACTACGACACGGAGACCGCTCCCGGCTTCGGCAGTCGTCTGGTCGACGAAGATCGGTACGACCTGCAGGATGACGAGAAGGCACTGCACATCCTGCTCGTCGTCGGCGTCGGGATCGGCTTTTCGCAGTTCTGAGCGCTCGTGGCAGTCCCCGGCGAGCTGAGTCGGACGCCGTCGCACCTCCCCAATCGAGAGTGATTGGGATCTTCCTGACGACACCCCCACCGGGTTTGGGGGTGAGGGAAGCGCCTTATGTTTTCGTGCGGATACGAATGCGAGTCCGTATGTTTCGCTCAGGAGGCGACCCGTGAGTCGTCCAGATGTCGCGCCCCATTTCGCAACTTACTGAAATGACACACAGATCCGTATGGCGACAGCTTCATGCAAAGAATTACATTGTAATGACATTTGCTCCCAAGCGGGATGGTAGTCGAGCGAACAGGCTCTATGGTTACTGTCTTCGTCGTTCTCTATTTCGCGATCCTGCTCTTGCTCTGCACCTACGGGTTGCACCGCCTGCACCTGGTCTTCAGCTGCTGGCGCCATCGCCGCCGGATCGAAGCGGTTGCTGATGTAGCTCCTTTGAGCGACGCGGAACTACCCCGCGTGACCATCCAGCTGCCGCTGTATAACGAGGCCACCGTGGTCGAGCGCTTGCTCGATGCCGTGGCGAAGGTCGACTACCCGGCGGACCGTTTGGAGATCCAGGTGCTGGACGACTCGACGGACGAGACGCGGGGCATCGCGGAAGCGAAGGTCGCGAAGCTAGCGAGCACTGGTCTCGACATCAGCTACATCCGTCGCCCCGACCGGCATGGCTACAAGGCGGGCGCTCTGGACTTCGGTCTAGCGCGAGCCAAGGGCGAGCTGATCGCGATTTTCGACGCCGACTTCGTCCCGCAGCCCAGGTTTTTGCGTGACGTGGCTCCGCACTTCCAGTCACCCGAGATTGCGATGGTGCAGACCCGCTGGGGTCACATGAATCGCCACCAGAACCTGTTGACCAGCGTTCAAGCGCTGATGCTTGATGGGCACCACATGGTGGAGAACCGCGCTCGCTACGGCGCCGGTTGCTATTTCAACTTCTCCGGCACGGGCGGGATCTGGCGCGCCGCTGCGATCCACGAAGCGGGTGGTTGGGAACACGACACGCTGACGGAGGACCTGGATCTCTCGTACCGCGCGCAGCTCAAGGGCTGGCGCTTCGTGTACCGACCGGACGTCCTCACCCCCGCAGAGCTCCCCGAAGATTTGTCGGCCTTTCGGGCTCAGCAATACCGCTGGGCGAAGGGCACCGTGCAGACGGCTCGCAAGCTGCTGGGGCGCGTGATGCGCGCGGATCTCAGCCGCTCTCAGCGTCTCGAAGCGTTCTTCCACCTGACGCCTCACTTCGCGTACCCGTTGATGCTGCTGCTCAGCATCTTGATTCTCCCCGCGCTGGTGCTGATGCCTGCCGTCGACGTTGGCACGATGTTCATCGTCGATCTTCCGCTGTGCTTCGGCGCTACCGGTTCGCTGGCGACCTTCTACTGCCTCGCGGAGCGCGCCCAGGGTCGCTCGGTGTTTGGAGCCCTGAAGAAGCTTCCGGCGCTCATCGCCCTGGGCGCAGGCCTCAGCCCACACCTGACTCGCGCGGTGTTTGATGGGCTACGCAGCATGAGCGGTGAGTTCGTGCGCACTCCCAAGCGCGGAAGTCAGCTCGGTCGCTACCGACAGGCCGCGCAGCTGCCCTTCGTGGAGATTGGCCTGACGCTCATCAGCATCGCGAGCGTCGTCGCCTCGGTCGAGACCGGCCACTGGTTCGCGACCCCCTTCACGATGCTGTTCGCGCTCGGCTACGGCTACGTGGCCTGGACCGTTACTTCTGAGCAGCTCGTGCCTCGCGCGGAGAAGTCTGGGGAGGCCGACCGGGTTCCGGGCGCTGCTTCTGCCAGCTAAAAACAGCTGAAAATCGCCAACGGGCGTGACTCCGACGGCCTCGGCCAGGAGCACGCCCGTCTTGCTTTGTGCATCACACAGGCGCCGTTCCCTACCATCGCCCACTGTAGCGGCCACTAGCCCGGTTCTCGTAGCTTCCCGTTACCTATGGACTTTTTGGCGTCTCACGCTACGCTACTTGAGTCCGGGGTGCTGAGGCGGGCTTCTGATGAAGACCTCCGGCATCTCAAATGGGACGAGCTCGAGGCTGGGGGTTCGGACATGACGAAGGCTGACATCGTAAACGCCGTCTACACCGATGCCGGGGGAGGGTATTCGAAGAAGGAATCTGCGGACCTCGTGGACGACGTCTTCGAGACCATGAAAGAGACCCTCGCACGCGGCGAAAAGATCAAGATCTCCGGGTTTGGCAATTTCGTGCTGCGCGACAAGCGTCAGCGCCAGGGCCGCAACCCTCAAACTGGCGAGCCCATCGTGATCACAGAGCGCCGCGTGCTGAACTTCAAGGCGAGTCAGCTGCTGAAGCAGGCGCTGAACGCCGACCTGACTGAAGATGAACTTCGCTCCGACCCGGGCGCTGCGTCTGACCCAGACGCCTCCAGTCCGAGCAACCCGAGTCACGCTTCTTTCTCAGCCGACCACGGCGAGTGAGCCCGGCGTCGCGTAGCCGCAGCGGATCAGCAAAAGAACCGCAAAGACGGCGGTTAGCCATTGCGTTCTCGCGCTGGGCACGGCACCCAATGAGTCCGTGGCTAACGAGAAGCGACCGCCCGTAAAGCTCTACTACCGCATCGGAGAGGTCTCGGAGATCGTCGGAGTCGAGCCCCATGTGCTGCGCTACTGGGAGACGGAGTTTCGCACCATCCGGCCTCAGAAGTCGCGCAAGGGACAGCGCATCTACTCGCGTCGGGACGTCGACAAGCTGCTGCGAGTCAAGGACCTGCTGTACAACCAGGGGTACACCATTGCGGGTGCGCGCAAGCGCCTGCGGGATGGCGTCGCGAGCACCGAAGCGGTGGCAGAAGAGGCGCAGCCTCAGGTCTCCCCGCCAGCGCCCGTGGCTGACTCTGGGATGCTGGATCAGCTGAGGTCGATTCGGGGGGAAGTGGTTGGGTTGCTTCGGGAACTCGGCGAAGACGTACGCTGAATCGTCCGCTGTCCCCCGGTTTTGACGGTCCCGGAGCTGCCCTCAGCCCGACATTGTTTGTCAGGGAGTGGAGGCGCTCCGCACTAGCTTGCTTGACGCGGCGCCGTGAAGCGAGCACCAGACCACTCCGGGCAAACAGCGCCCGCACGCTCGCTACGGCCAGCGTGTCGATCAACGAACCCATACCGCTAGAACAAGCTTGTTGGCTGACTGGCAGCCAACACGAGGAGTACCCATGGCCGAAGGATTGAACCGCGTGATGCTACTCGGAAACCTCGGAGCCGATCCGGAGCTGAGGATGACTGGAGGAGGGCAGGCGGTGCTCAAGCTGCGTCTCGCCACCAGCGAAACCTACCTGGACAAAAATCGGGTTCGCCAGGAGCGCACCGAATGGCACAGCGTGGTGGTGTGGGGGAAGCGCGGCGAGGCGTTAGGCAAGTTCCTGACCAAGGGCACCCGTATCTTCGTTGAAGGCAGCCTGCGCACTTCGAGCTACGAAGTCGAGGGCCAGAAACGGTACCGCACGGAAGTCGTTGCCCGCGAAGTCATCCTCGCCGGGCGCGGTGGTGGCGGCGGTGGTCGCGACGAGGGCGGCTACGGCGGCGGCGGCTACGGTGGCGGCGGCGGTGGCGGTGGCGGCGGCGGCTACAACGAGCCATCCGGCGGTGGCGGTGGCGGTGGCGGTGGCGGCTACGATGACATGGACTACGGTGGGGGCGACGATGACATCCCGTTCTGAGAGTCGTCGTTGAAAGCTCCGTGAGCCGGGAATGGCTCGAGATGGGGGTCGCAGGACCCTCGAAACAGCCCGCCGGTAGTGCGAACTAATCCTGAAGGTAATCGATGAATCCTATCGCTCGACGCGTTGTGGGGCGCCGCACCACCGGCATGGTCCGGGGACTCCTTCCGCTAGTCTTGGGCGCTGCGCTGTTTGGCTTGGTCGGCTGTGACGACGACAACCAGAGCAAGCCTGTGGCCTCTGCGGCGCCCGTGGAGGATCTCTCTCCGGTCCCGGCTCCGGAGAGCCTTGTTGCCGACGTGTTCATCGCGCAGCCAGAGCCGACTTGGAAGGAGCTCCGGGGGCTCGCTGGGGCGGGCGCCGCGCTCCTTCCGGCGAACTACCCGGTGTTGGTCACAACGCTCACGGGGCTGCCGCCAACCGCTTCGTCCAGCATCGATGCGGGGCTGCCAGTCGTGGGCGCGTTGGTGGACGTCGGGGAGGGCGACCCCGGGTTGGTGTTGGCGGTGCATCTGCGCAGCGGGCGCGAGCTCATCGCAGCCGTGACCAAAGGCGCTGACGCGCGCTTCGAAATGAAGCGCAACGACGAGACGCAGATCAGCATGCTCACCCCCAGGAATCCCGGCAACGCCCAGCCGCTCGGGATGGGGGTGTTGGGGAACTACCTGCTCGTCGGGAACGTTCCGGCCGCGCTCGACAAGGCGGGGCCATACGTGGTGCGTACGCTGAGCAAGCAGGCGGCGCCGAAGGAGCCGATTGTCGCCCTTGCTTCGGAGAAGGCGCTCGCGGGCCCCGTCTCCAAGCGCATCAAAGCCGCTTGGAAAAAGCGTCGCGAGCAGCTGCAGGAGATGGACCTCCAGGCGCGTAAAGCGCGCGGTGGCCGTGCCCCCGACTTTGGCGATCCGGCGGCGGCTCTGCTGGGGATCGAGAGCGCCGTCGACGACTTGGTTGCCATCGTCGAAGGCTCTCAGCAGGCCAAGCTGATCGTCACCCCGGGAGACCGGCACCTCGAGGCCGAGCTTCAAATCACGCCCAAGCCGAGCGGGGAGGCGAAGCAGCTGGTGTCAGACATGCCTACCGGGGACTTGTCGCTGCTCAAGGCGTTGCCGCGCGGCACGAGTCTCGCACTCCTGACCCAGAGCAGTGCTGCCGGTCGCCTCGAGAGCGCGAAGGCGACCGAGGAGACCTTCGCGAAGCTCCTTGATTCGCGCCTGTCTGATGCAGATCGCAAGCGCCTCCAGGCTGTGCTCACCGAGCTCGCGAACGGACGCGGAAACCAGCTCGCGCTTGGCTTGGGACGCGCATCGGGCAGCGACGAGCTTGCGCTGCTGATTGCCGCAGACGTCAGTGACAAGGGTCAGCTGGAAAAGGGGATCCGTGACGGACGCGGCCTCCTTGGTGTCAAGGCGTTCTCCCAACCGCTCGAGGAGTTTCTTGGGCAGATCAAGACCAGCATCGGCAAAGGGAAGGCGCCCGACGTGACGCCCGCGCCCGATCGCATCGGCTTCGAGCTGAAACCCAAGGCGTCCAAGCTCCCTCCTGGAGCGAAGGTGGAGCCAAAGCGCTTCGAGTTCTTGTGGCAGGCGACGGACTCCAAGCTTCGGGGAGCCATCGCTAAGGAGGCGGGCCCTGCCCTTGGGGAGCTGGTGAACGCCGCCGATGAAAAGTCGCTTGCGGCCCACCCGGAGCTCTCCGAGCAAATCCGCCGCGCCAAGCTGGAAGTCGCGTTTGCGTTGATGTTCCAGCCGGGTCGCTTGGTGCGGACGGACTCGACGGCGCCCGGAGCCGACTCCCCGGTGCTGCTCACCCTGGGACGTCGGGGTGGCCTGGCTCTGGTGCGGGTCGACGGTGATCAAGGTGCGCTGCAGTCTCTGGCTCGCATGATGCTGCGCCGTTGATCCGAGCGGGCCAGCGCGCCGCTCGCTGCTTGCCCCATCGATGTTGTAGAATACCGCCCATGAGGCGCGGGATGCTCTGGGCAGTCGTCGCCGCCGCCGGACTGCTCTCGGGCTGTCTCGGGCGCAGCGACCTCGAGGATGAAGACGCGACCGGTGGCAGTGCTGGGACCTCCAGTGGTGGCTTTGGCGGCGTCTCGGGCAGTTCTGGTGTCGGAGCGAGTGGCGGCTCGGTCAGCGGCGGTTCCGCGGGGACTGGCGGTGCAGGCGCTCAGGGCGGCAACGCCGGCGGCGGCGTCGGTGGACAAGGCGGCAACGCTGGGGCCGCGGGGAACGCCGGCAGTGGTGGCGTTGGTGGAGCACCAGCGTGCGGTCCCGGTACCTGTGATGGTTGTTGCGATCCAGCAACCGGCGCCTGTCAGGCAGGAGATGAGATCACGGCGTGCGGGGTCAGCGGCGCGTTGTGTGCGGATTGCGCGGAGCTCGGGTTCGATTGCCAGGCGGGGACCTGCGCTGGCAAACCTCCGGAGTGCTCGAGCATGTCGTGTTCTGGTTGCTGCGACGCCGCGGGTGTTTGCCGCGGAGGGGATACGAGCGACGCGTGTGGGAACGCCGGTGCTACGTGCGCCAACTGCTCAGCTCTGGGCGAGGGCTGCGTCGCCGGCCAGTGTGAAGGGCCTCCTCCCGCTTGCAGCCCTGCCAACTGCGATGGTTGTTGTGATGCCTCGGGGAGTTGCCGGCCGGGTACCAGCAATGGAGAGTGCGGTAGCGACGGCGAGCAGTGCGAGAGCTGCAGTAGCACCGGCCTGCAGTGTTCGGTTCCGGGAGGATACTGTGCTTTCGTTCCGAGCTGCAGCTCGGCGACTTGTCCCAACGGATGTTGTGACGCAAGCGGCGTTTGCCGCGACGGCCGTAACGATCAAGCGTGTGGCTCTTCTGGAGGTACTTGCAGCAACTGCGCGAGCAGCGGCCAAGCGTGCGCACCCCAAGGGTTTTGCTACAACGGCACCCACTGCGGGCCGGACAACTGCGCGGGCTGTTGCACCGGCAATGGTCAGTGCCGTCCGGGGTCAGGAAACCAAGCGTGTGGGCAGTTCGGAGGCCTCTGCGAAAACTGCGGCGCCCAGGGCGAGACCTGCCAAGGCCAGGTGTGCAGCAACGGCTCGACATGCCCTGCCGCCTACCCAGGTTGCAGCCCCAGCGCTGCAACATCGCCGGCGTTTCGCTCCAACGCGTGCAGCTCGGATGATTTGAACCAGCTGGCGACAGGGTGTTCCCAAGGCAGCTGCGGCTCCGCGTTCGGGCAGCTGCTGAACCGCAACCCCTCCTGCTACGACTGCATGCTGCAGTTCACCGGAGACGATGCTTACTCGCGCTGCCTGGCGCCCTTCCTGTCCGCGAGCTGCAACCATAGCTTTACCTGCGCGGCGCAGTGCAACCAAGCCGCGTGCGGCACGTGCAGTGACGCCGACCAAGACGCCTGCGGCAACGAAGTCTTCGGAAGTGGTGGCGACTGCGAGGACTACCTCGTGGGGCTCTACTGCAACCAGGCGGCGATCACTGGGCCAGCTGCTTTCTGTCAGTTCAACGGTGACGTCGGCGATTGGTTGCTTGGCGTGGGCAACTACTTCTGTGGTCAGTGAGCCACCGCTCGGGAGGGCGCAGCATTGGCCTACGATGAGACAATCCTAGTCACCGGCTACCCAACATTTCGTGGCCGCAAGATGGTCGACGAGCTGCTCGCCAGTCAACCGAACAGCTTGATCTACGTGATCGTGCGGGAAAAGTTCGCGGAGGAGGCGCGCTTACACCATGAGGCGTTGTCCAGTGCCGCGCGGCAACGGTTGGTGATGGTGGAGGGCGACGCCGCTGCGATGGACCTCGGTTTGAGCGGCAAGGAGTACCGCGAGCTGTCTCAGAAGGTGCAGCGCATCCACCACTGCGCTCAGGTGACCTATCAGGGCGTAGGTCGCCAAATGGCTAACGAAGTCAACTTGGGGGCGATGCGCGAGATCATCGAGTTCGCGCGCTGCTCGTCCCAGCTCTTGAGTGTCGTCGTGCACTCGAGCGCCATCGTCAGCGGAGACCGCACCGGCGTCGTCTATGAGCACGAGCTCAACGCGGGTCAGGCTTTCCGGGGCGCCGTTGAGAAGACGCTAGCGCGGGCGGAGCGCATCGCGCGCGCAGCCATGGCAGATTTGCCGATTTGTGTGATTCGGCCCACGCAAATCGTTGGGGACTCGACCACTGGCGAAGTCGACCGCCTGGACGGTCCGTACATGATGATGCTGCTGCTGCTCAGCAGCCCGAGCGAGGTCGCCATACCGCTTCCAACACGAGGCGACACGCCATTGAACCTCGTCCCCATCGACTTCGTCGTGCGTGCGGCGGCTTACCTTGGGCGTCAACCTGCAGCGCTGGGCAGGACCTTTCACCTCGCGGATCCAGCACCCTTGAGCGTGCGGCAGGTGTTCGAGCTAGTTGCTCGCGCTGGAGGGAAGCGCCTGGCGAGTCGTTTCATTCCAAGCGGCGTCAGCAAAGCGGTGCTGCGAGTGCCGGGCGTGAACTTGATCTCGAAGAATCAGCGAGCCATGGTGGACCTGTTGGCCACCGACGTCCGCTACGACACCACTCACGCCGACGAGCTGCTGCGCGGCTCTGGCATCCATTGTCCAAGCCTCGATAGCTACATCGAAGAGCTCGTCTCTTACGTGCAGCGCCGCCTGAAGGAAGATCGCTTGCGCGGTGACGTACCCGAGGTCGCTCTCAGGTGAGTCGACGCAAGCCGGTGGACAGCCAACGCCCTCAGAATGATCGACAGTTGCTCTACGCCGCGCTGGTGCTGGGCAGCCTCGTGGTGGTCGTGACTTGCGGCACCGGCACGCTTCCTTCAGCGCAGCCGAGCGCGCCTCCCCCCCAAGACCCCGTCAGCGTGCCCACCAGCGTGTCCGAGGCCTCCACATCGCCGCCTGAGGCGCCCGCTCCCGAGGTCTCTGTAGCCGCGGTGGAAGAGCCTGCCCCAGACCCGGCTCCGGAAGCAGCGAAAGGCCCCCTCGGACGTTTTCAGGCCGCACTGCGTGAGTTGAAGGACGGCAAGCGCAAGCGCTCCATCCGCGTGACCTGGTTGGGCGATTCACATACTGCCGCTGACTTCTGGACTGATGCCGTGCGGCAACGCTTGAACGCAGAAGCCGCTCCTGGCGGTCCTGGCTTCGTGTATCTTGGGCTCGACCCTTACCGGCACTCAGGCTTCAGCATCAGCCGGGACGGCGACTGGCAACACATCCCCGGCGCACCCTCGACGTCTAGCAAGACCGCTGACGGTGTGTTCGGGATCGGCGGAGTGCGCACTTCGTTCGGGAGCGGCGACGCGAAGCTTACCCTCACGCCGCGCTCAGGCACCCTCAAGGGAACGGCGCGCTGGACGCTGTACTTCCGCATGCCCGACGGCAAGACGCGTTTCCGCGTGAAACTGGGCGACAAGAGCAAGACTGTCAAGGCCAAGCACGTTGGGCAGATTGAGCGGAGTTTGCTCGAAGGCTCGGCGTCCGAGTCACTGGTGATTGAACCCGGCAGCGGTCGCCCCGAGTTGTTCGGCGCGGTGCTCGAGGGCTCGGGACCGGGCGTTGTGCTGGACACGCTGGGCATCAACGGTGCGCGCGTTGCGACGGCTCTAGCCTGGGAAGAAGGAGCCTTCGTGGAACTCTTGAAGCAACGCGAGCCAGATCTCGTGATCTTGGCCTACGGCACCAACGAAGCCGGGGCGAACTACGCCGTGGAGAAGTACCGCCCGCAGTTCGAGTCACTGATGAAGCGCGTGCGGCGTGCGGCTCCGGAAACCAGCTGCGCGCTCTTCGGGCCGACAGACTGGGTGAAGAATGAAGAACGGGTCATGGCCATCGACCAGCTAGAGCGAAGCGTGGCCACCTCGCTTGGCTGCGCCTACTTCAGCGTGTTCGACGCCATGGGAGGCAAGGGCAGCATCACACGCTGGGCCAAGCAGAGCCCGCCGCTAGCAGCGCCTGATCACATCCACCTAACCCCGAAGGGCTATCAAAAGCTGGGCGACGCCACGGCGGACTTCCTGCTGGGAAGGTGACGCGGTTATGTTGCCGCGCGGTAATAGATGCGCGGGCGAGGACGTCAGTGGCGTCGCTTGTTGTAGTCGTCGTAGCCCGACATCAGAGCGCGGAAGATCCAGCTCGCTAGCACTTCGGAGCCGCTGCCCGTGGGGTGGGTGAGGTCAGCCTGGCCTAGACCGCGACCGACCCAGGCTGCCATCGAGCCTGGGCCTCCCATGGCCTCGTAGGTATTGAAGAACGCGCAGCCGACTTCCTTCGAGGCGCTCTTTTGCTCTTTCACGATGGCGGGGATCACCGCCATGCTCTGCAAGCTCGCACCCTTCTTTTCCGCGCGGTCCATTGCGGAGATGATCAAGCAGCCCGCGTCAGGCACTGCCTTACGCGCCTGCTGGAGCACTGCCTTCATGGTCTCGTGATACTGATCCATCGGGTAAGCGAAGCCATCGCCGCTTTCGTTCGCCCCGAACTCGAAGATCAAGAGGTTCGGCTTTCGCCATCTCAGCTGCTCCGCCCAGTGAGCGTCGTCTTGCTTGTCGAGGAAGCGGATGCGCGCGCCTTGTACGCCGATCGCGTCCAGCACGACGCCGGGGACGTCTCGCTCCATCACCACGCCGAACGCGCGAGAGCTGCCCTTGATGGTGACCACCTCCAGCTCATGAGCGCCGTCGGGTACCTCGATCGTCTCGACGGCGGTCTGCTTCTCGTCGGCGCTGGTATCGAGCACCTTGTACTGCTTGCCGTCGAGGTTCAGCTGGATCTTCCCGCCGCCCGGCTCCTTCATGTAGGAGACCTCGTAGCGTGAGACGTTGAGCCCGTAGTGTCCGCTCTTGGCGGTTCCGAAGCGCGCTCGAGAGCCCGGAGGCGCGCGGAAGCTGACGCCGCCGAGGCCGTAGAGGCCATCAGGGGACAGTGGCCCCACGATGCGGCTGACCTTCCAGCCACTGGACGCGAAGCGACTCACGTCGTTGTGGAAGTACGCGGGCCAGGCGTTCGCCATCAGCATGAAGCCGTGGCCGGCGTCCCCGAAGCGCCCCTGGAGCTTGCGGCGTAGCGTGCCGCTCACGTAGTCGGACGTGACGATGGAGTCGCCGAAGTGGAGCACCCGGACGATGCCGTCTGGTTGCTTGCGTTGTGCTCGGCCGAGGGCAGCGTAGAAGCCGTCGAGTGCCTTTCCGGACGGATCTTCGATCGGGACCGGCGGCTTCTCGACGTTGATGGGCTCCAGTGCAGGGCCCTGTTCGGCCGCGATCGGTCCACGGCTCCCGGTAGGGATTTCTACGTTCTCGGGTTGAGCCAGCTCCGGGCGTTCTGTGGTCTCCGATTCGAGCGTCGACTCGCCTTCGACCAGCACTGGGGCCGGCACGCTCGGCGGTGCGGCCTCCGCCTCCGGTAGCGGGTCGAAGAGCGCGAGGCGCTGCAAGCTTGGTACGCGATGGGACAATGCACCGAGCCCGACGACGAAGAGCACCGCAAGCACCGGGGCTGACGTCAGGACCCGCGCTGGTCGTCGTAGCTCGGGTCCTTGGATGACGACCGGCGGCTCAGCCTTCATCGCTCCCCCCAGATCACTCGGGCGCGCTAGCTAGCATCGCGGACGCCTTCGCCACGCACCCGCCATCGCCGAGCTGGCGACACAGGGCGCGCAGCACTCGCAGGTCCTGCTTCGTCGCGGTGCCGGAGTTCGCCTTGGCCAGCAGTGCCGCCTTCGCACGAGTCTTCTTTTCGCGGTCGCCGCTTGCCGCGTCGTCGATCGCGCTGCCGTTGCTGGTTGCAGCCGGCTTCTCCGTCGGCGTGGGCTTGGCGGTGGACTCCCCAAAGGGATTCTTACGCACCAGGCCCCCAGAGGAAGTGGGTGCGCTTGGAGCGCCAGCGCTGGTGTCGGGCTTGGGGACGGCGGGCAGCTCGTTGATGTCGACGCCGTCGCCATCCAACTTGGCGATTTCGTTCACCGCGCGTTTCCGCCGGGTACTGTCGACGCTGGTTGCCTTCGCGATGCGGTCGAGGATCTCGCGGCGCTTGGTGGGGTCCGTCTCCGCAGCAGCCTTGTCGAACAGCGAGTCCGCCCACTTGGCCTCGATTTCGCGGAAATCCGGAGATTGGCGTGCGTTGCTGGACTCCGGGATGCCCTCGGTGGCGCGCTTGTGCGCCCCTTCTAGGTCGTTCTGCTTCAGGAGCTCTTTGGCTTCTTCTAGCGCTTGCGCTGCGGGGTCAACGGTTGCCTGAGTGGTGGTGCTGCTGTCGTCGTTCGCGTCGGACTTGCCACCCAGGGTGAGCATGCCGAGCACTACGAGCACGCCCAAGCCGACCACCGCGAGAACCACCTTCAGTGCCGCGGGGATACCGGTTGGCGCCGGTGTCTCCAGGCCCGGCAAGGGGCTGATGCGCTCGAGTGCGGCTGGGCTTATGGCGTCGATCTGCTGACTCTCATCAGCGCCTGGCTTGTAGATCTGCCCGGCGGGGATGAACTTCAGCACGACGTCGCCCAGCTCGACGTTGTCGCGCGCGTCCACTAGCCCGCGTTGCAACTCCACGCCGTTTATGCGTACGCCGTTCGCGCTGTTTTTATCGAGGATCTCGTAGCGACCACGGCCCGCCGGGCGGATCTCGGCGTGGACCCGACTGACGGAGCTGTGGTTGATCGAGATCTGACACTCCTCACCGCGACCCAGGGTGAGCGTGTCTTCTGTCAGTGGGAACTCGAGCCCAGGAGTGGGGCCCACCAACATCACCAGGCGGTCAGGCTGGCCGAGTAACGCCTGGCTCTTCGGGACGGCGGGGATGGTGGCGTTCTTGCCTTGAGGTACGCCAGCAACAGCCTCGTCCATCACCTCGAGACGGTAGTCGCCGAGCTGGATCAGATCCCCGTGCTCAAGTCGGTGCGCTCCACCAATGCGTGTCCCATTGACGAAGCAGCCGTTGTAGCTGTCGAGGTCCTCGATGACCCAGCCTTCGCCGTTCTTGTACAAACGGGCATGCCGACGCGAGATGTTACGCTCGGTGAGTCGGACGGTGCTGTCCTCCGCACGACCAACGGTGTACTCGTCGCGCGTCAGATTGACGACCGTCGTATTGGCCTGATCATCGGCGATCGAGAGCTTCCACATGGGAGCGATACAATCCTGCCCGGGATCCGGGGCTAAGCCAAGCGCAGCTCGCGCAAGCTGAACGTTTCTGGGAAGTTGGCGCGACCAACCAGGCGACTGGTGCTGGAACCGAGCGGGAACGCAGTGCTACCCGCACAGTTTGCCCGCGGACCGGGGACTGTCGGCTGGTTCCGTAGTGGCCTAGTGAGGAGACGACCGAGTTGAGTGAGTTCTTGGCTGCAGACCATTAGCAGGGAAGTGAGCTGACCCAACACCCCGGTGAGTCAGGTACTTGGGGGCGACTAAAGCCCAAAAAGCCGCCAGCGTCGACCCGTTCTCGGGTCGTCCCCGTCGTTTGTTCGCTGGTGGCGTTCGTCCTTTGAGTAGCGGCCGCTTCAATCGCGTTGCGTGAGGTGGAAGACGGCGTCGTGGATTCTCGGCCGGGCGCTGCGGATTCTGATGTTATCTCGCGTGGGACACACGCGGTTGCTCAGCAGCACCACCACCAGTTCGGCCCGCGGGTCGCACCACAGGCTGGTTCCCGTGAACCCAAGATGCCCAAAGCTGGCGTCACTGAAGTGGGCTCCAGAGGACGACCCTGCGGAGCGACCATCGAAGCCGAGACGGTGGGAGCCTCCGGCTTGGGGGCTCAGGGCATCCGCCAGCACGGAGGCCGGGAGCGGTCCTTCACCTCGCAGGCTTTCCAGTAGCCGGATGCCGAACTCCAGCACCGCCGCGACCTCCCCAAATGCACCTGCGTGGCCGCACAGGCCAGACCCGCGTAGCGCCCACGCATTCTCATCGTGGACGGCGCCTCGCAGCCTTCCGCCGCGCCACCCGACGTCTTCAGTGGGTGCGACCGGCTGCCGAGCTGCCGCTGTCGCCCTCGGGCTGAGCGCCTCGGCCGGACCCAAGAACCCGGGAATGCGCCAAGTCGCTTGGAGAGCTGACAGTTGCTCGGCAAGGGAAAGGCCGAACTCAGCCTCCAGAGCCGCTCCAACGAGCATGTAGCCAAGGTCGCTGTAAACCGGCGGATAGGTGCCGGATGGCTGATCCAAGCATTCCGGGCGGAAGCCCTGAGCGGCTTCTCTGAGCAAGGCTTCGGAACGCTGCGGCCGACCCTCGCGGAGCGAAGCGAACAACTCGAGGTGCGCGATCAATCCCGCGCGATGACTCAAGAGCGCGTGGAGCGTCGAGGCTTCCGCGAGCGTGCCCTGGGCCTCGCTCAGCAAGTCACCTAGCGGTCGCTGAAGGAACCCCGGTCTACGCGCTTCTTCCTCCAGCGCCAAACACGCAGTGAGCGGTTTGGTGACGCTCGCCAGGTCGTAGACCGTGCGCCAGCTCACGGGCTCGCTGGGGTCGGGCGCTGGCTCGAGGCTGCCAGCTGCCGCGACACCCCGATGCCAGCTCGCGGAGCGGCGCCGCGCGACCCCAATCACCGCCCCTGGGGCCACCCCGGCCTCGACGACTTCGTGTTGGAGGAGCGTGGCCATTGGATCCGCCCAGGGGCCGCCTTCCAAGCAAGGGGGAGAACTCTGCATATCGATGTCGAAGCATAAGCCCGTTTGGGGAAGCACGGCCGAACCCGCCTACGGGTTTATCCGCGCTTTTGACCGCTGGGCCTGCGGCGAGCTACCCTTGCTCGTTACGAACTGCCCTGCGCAGCTGGTGAGAGCACCAGCGCGCACACGTCGGGAAGCACGTCGGTATGGCTGAATTTGCATGGGAAGCGCGAGCGCGCAGCGGGGAAATCCGCAAGGGCGTGATGGAGGCGGACACTGAAGACGCCGTCAACGCCAAGCTCCGCCAGCAGCAGCTGAACCCAGTCAAGGTCAAGAAGCGCGGCAAGGCACTCAACATCCAGTTCGGCTCCGGCGTGAGCACCAAGGAGCTGGTCACCTTCACCCGCTTGTTCTCGACCATGGTCGACGCCGGGTTGCCACTGGTGCAGTGCCTCGACATCTTGGCTTCGCAGCAGAAGAACAAGATCTTCGCCAACTGTCTGCGGGACGTGAAGGCGTCGGTCGAGCAAGGCGCGACATTCAGCGATTCCCTGCGGCGACATCCCAAGATCTTCGACGAGCTGTTCGTCAACCTGGTTCAAGCTGGTGAGGTCGGCGGTATCTTGGACGCCATCATGTCTCGTCTCTCCGTCTACTTGGAGAAGCGAGCCAAACTGCTCAGCCAGGTGCGCGGTGCATTGGTTTACCCAAGCATCGTCATCCTCGTTGCAGTGGGCGTGATGACGATCCTGCTGACCTTCGTCATCCCGGCGTTCGAAGGCATGTTCAAGGACTTCGGCGGTGGCAAGGCGCAGCTCCCGAAGCTCACACAGATCATGATCAGCATGTCGAATGGCTTCATCAGCTATTCGCCCTTCATCGTGATCGGAGTGATCGCTATCGTCGCGGGCGTCAGCTACAGCTACCGCCAGCCGAAGGGGAAGTACTTCTGGCATCGGTTGATGCTGAACATCCCGGTGATTGGCCCGGTGCTGCGCAAGATCGCCGTCGCGCGCTTCACGCGCACCCTCGGCACCCTGCTGCAGTCCGGTGTGCCGATCCTGGACGCTTTGGAGATCTGCGCGAAGACCTCGGGCAACGTGCTCATCGAGGACGGCATCATGCACGTCCGCCGCAAGATCAGCGAAGGTAAGAACATGGCCGACCCGCTGATGGAGACCAAGGTCTTTCCGGATATGGTCGTACAGATGATCGCCGTCGGTGAACAGACCGGTGCGCTCGATCAGATGCTGAACAAGATCGCCGACTTCTACGAGGAAGAGACGGACATCGCGGTGGCTGCACTCACCAGCATGATCGAACCGATTCTGATGGTTGGTGTCGGCGGCATGGTCGGTGTCGTGCTTGCGGCGATGTACCTGCCCATCTTCGACCTCGCTGGTAACATCAAGGGCGACTAGCGGCGCGCCTAGAGCGCGCTCGATGAGCTCGGACGTTCTTGGCGCTGCATGGCTGTTTCCTTAGGGATACCCGACGCATTGGCTGGGGCGGCGCTCCCTCGCCGCCTCGTTTGGCTCACTGGCGGTCGCGTTCTGCTCTTGGCGCTGCTTCTCGGCTTGCTGGGGGGCTTGGGGCTGAAGGGCGATGCACTGGTGTTCGACCAGTTCACGCCGCGCGTGTCATTGGTCACGCTCCTGGCATCCTTCGTGCTCGCCGGCGTCTACAGCCTCGTGCTCCGCAGCGGGAAACACCTGGAGGTGCTGGCCGATCTCCAGGTGATCTTCGACCAGGTGGTGTGGACCGTGCTGGCGTACCTCTCCGGAGGGGCCTCGAGTGGCGCGGCGTCGCTCTACGGTTTGAGTTGCGCGGTGGGTGCGATCCTTACGGGTTTCCGTGGGGCAGGCATTGCCGCGGCGAGCGGCATCCTGTGTTACGGCGGTCTCGTCGCGTCGCTACATCTTGGATGGCTTGCCCCGCCGCCTGATCAGCCGGTTCAAGCCTATATCTACACGCCGAAGGAGCTAGGCTACTACGCGCTCTTGAACGCGTTGGTGATCGTCACGGTGATGCTGCTCAGCGGCACCCTGGCGGAGCGCTTGGCTAAGGCCGGAGGGCAGATCCAGGCGGCGGAGGAGCGCGCCGCGGAAGCCGAACGCATGGCTGCCCTCGGCCGCTTGGCAGCAGGCCTGGCCCATGAGATCCGCAATCCTCTGGGATCCATCTCGGGGTCGATCCAGCTCCTCAAGACCAGCTCGGGACTGGTAGAAGAGGACAAGCAGCTGTGTGAGATCATCCAGCGGGAGGCCTCTCGGCTCAACGACTTGGTCACCGACATGATGGACCTGTCGCGACCGCGCAAGCCCCAGCTGCGACCCATGGATTGGGCAATTACCGCACGGGAAGTCGCGGAGCTCTCCGCTACCTCAGGCCGCGCGGTGAGCGACGTGCGTGTGGTCTATCTGGGAGTGGACCACGCGTTCATCGAGGCGGACGGCGCGCAAATGCGCCAGCTCGTCTGGAACTTGGTGCGCAACGCGGTCCAAGCCAGCAGCGCCGGGGATGAGGTTCGCGTCCGGCTGAGTGAAAACGGGGACGACGAGTACTCCCTGGCCGTCGAAGACGATGGGATCGGTATCGAGGAAGAGGCGCGAGCTCGACTCTTCGATGCGTTCTTCACGACCCGCTCCAAGGGCACCGGCGTTGGCCTAGCCGTGGTCAAGCGCATCGCCGACGAGCACGGTTTTCAGATCGAGGTCGACAGCAGCGAGGGTCAGGGAGCGACCTTCAGGGTACGCGCCCGGCGAGTCGAGCCACCGGATGCCAGTCAGGTGTGACTCACGGACCACGCCTCGCAGGTCACACCCCGCTTGGCCCCACAGGAGGTGCTGAGCATAAAAAAGCCGCGACAGTTTGCCGCGCCGGGCGCGGCAAATTGCTTTGATTTTCGCCTGATTGGCGCCACATCGACGGACATTCTAACGCTCGGCGCCCGGGTGGCTTTGAAGGTTTGGCACTGGGGTTGCGTAAAACCCCCTGGAACCCATGAATGGCAGACCGAACATGAACCGAAAGACGTTCCTCTCCCTCTTTGCGATGCTGGCTCTCTTCCTGCTGCCCAGCGCCGCCTTCGCCAAAGGCAAGGCGGAGTCCTTCGTCCAACAGCGCCAGTCCGAGCTGGTGAAGCTGATGAAGGCGGGCGACAACAAGGAAAAGATCCACGCTGTCTTCGATCAAATCCTCGACTACGACACGCTCGCCAAGAAGTCCCTCGGCTCTTCCACGTGGAAGAAGCGCAGCGACGCTGAGCGTGAAGAGTTCAGGGGCCTGCTGAAGGACCTCGTCCGGCAGGCCTACGAAAAGAACCTGCGCAAGACGCTCAACTACCAGGTGAGCTTCGAGGGCGAAGACAAGTCCGGCACCAAGTACCTCGTGAAGACGGTTGCCAAGAGCAAGACGGACAAGCGCGAGGAGCCTCTCAGCATCGACTACGTGGTCGCGACCGAGGGTGGCAGCCTGAAGATCATCGACATCGTCACCGAAGGCAGCAGCCTGACCCGCGGCTACCGCAGCCAGTTCAAGCGCATCTTGAAGAAGAAGGGCTGGGACGAACTGATCCGCTTGATGAAGAAGAAGCGCGACGCTTCGTGAAGCTCCTCACGAACTCATTCGATTGAGTCAGAATCCCAGTCGCTGAGGGCCGCCCATGGGCGGCCCTCTTTCGTTTTCGCGTGCCTGCGTTTCCGGGACGGGCGCGACCCAATCGGGTGAGGAGGCTCGGACTCGCTGACCAGGAGCGTCCCAAGTTTCTTTTTGGGGGAGGGAGCAGCGCCAAGCGCCGGAAAGAAGCGTCGACTGCCCTCGGACTGGTAAACTCCTCGAAGCTTTGTCTTCACGCGCCGTCCGTGCCCCCAAACGCCCCGTCACCGCCAGCGAAGCGAGTGATCGGGCCCCGATCCGCCTCGCGGTCGCCCGCGGTGCGCTGGGACTCGAGGTGTACGAAGCCGTGGAAGTGGGGCCGCTCAAGGTTCACGGCCTCACAATCAGCCTCCCCGGCCTGGCATTTCCGGTCGATCTGTCTGGTGGCGTGCCCGTGTTTCGTCATCGGCGGGGTGAGTTCGAGTGCGCCGAACTGGAGCTTGGGATGGCCGACCTCGAGCGCTGGACGCGCACGAGCCTCGGCCACGCTCTCGGGGTGAGCGAGCCGGTTCGCGCGACGTTCTGGGCGTTGCCGGGAGGCATTGGTGTCGGCGTAGCGCATGGGACCCGCGCCCTGGCATTCGACGTGCTGTGGGCTCCCATGGACGATCACGCCCGCCTCGTGGTGAGCGACGAGCGCGGCGTGGGGCTTGGAACTCCGCCCCTTGGGCCCGCGCTGCGCGTGATGGACTCCTTGCTCGGTAGGGTGGCCGTGCGACGAGGCAGGGTGTTCGAGGTGGAGGACGTCGCGCATCAACTCGCGCGAGCGATCCTGCCCGCGCTGGGTGTACGTGCCGCGTCCGCCATTGGAGTGCGCCTCGGCGGCCTCGAGGCCGAAACCGATCGCTTTCGGGTGCGCCTCGACCAGCGGCTACCGCCTCCGGCGAACGGAGCGCGGGTCATCCGCGCGTTGGAGGTGGCGGAGCTAGCCAGCGACGCCGATGACCAGCAGGCAGCGGGCAACATCGATTCCGCGCGGCAGTCCTATATGGAGGCGCTAGAGCGCGCACCTCGGCACCCCGTGTTGGCCCGACAGGTGGCAGAGATCGATGCCTGGGTGGAGGGTCGGCAGGAGGCAGCGCTCGGCCTGGTGGTTGAAACTGGCCCGGTCGCCGAGTGTGGTGTGGTCGGGGTCGAGTTGCTCGCCCACTCCGGGGACGTTTCCGGGGCACTAGGGGCCGCGGAGGCGCTTGCGACCGCGGAGGTTTATGCGCCCTTGGCGTCGTTGATGTGGCTCAGGCTCGCAGAACTGACGCTGGAGACCGGGGAGCGCTTTCGCGCGCTGGATCAGGCGGTCGCTCGGTGGCCTGGCCAGGCCAGTGCGCGTTGGGCGCGTCTGACAGCGCGTCTCGGCCGCGGTGACGTGCAAGGCGCGATGTCCGACGTGGAGCACCTTGAAGCTGCGGCCATCGGTGCCCTGGCGCGCAATACCGTTTGCTTGCACGCTGGTCGGCGACTGCTCGAGGCTGGTTTCCTCAAGGAAGCAGGTAAGGTGTTCGAGCGGGCGCTGCGCTACTGTCCTGACGACGCTGAAGCAACCTGGGGTCTCGCAAAGGCCTTTTCTGATGCCGGTCGAGGCACTCGTGCTGCGGCACTGCTTGAGCGGGCGATCGAACTGGGCGAAGCTCAAGACCGCGTACCCCCGGGCGCGTTGCTCGACTTGGCGCGGGTTCTAAGCGAGCTAGGAGATATTCCAGCGGCCATCGCGCGCCTACGTCAGGTCCCAGCGCGGGTGCCCGAAGAACTCGAAGCGCGCGGGGTGGAAGCTCGCCTGCGCGCCAAGCTCGGCGACCTTGCTGGCGCGAGCCTCGCGTTCGCACGCCTCCGCGACCTGGTCGAGCTCGAGCCCAGCGTGGACGCTCGGAGTGCAGCGAGTTGGCTCAGCGAGGCGGCACGCTTCGAGCAGGACCGTCAAGGGGACGTGATGGCGGCAGAGCGGCACTTGGCGATCGCCCTTAGGCGTGCTCCTCACGATGTCGAGGTGGCGACCGCGTATCGCGAGGTGGCGGCCGAGGTGGCGCGACTAGAGCGCGCACGCCAGGCGGCGCTGCGCCAGCTGAGTCAGACGTCTTACCAACCCACGGCGCTCGCGGAGCCGCCGGCGCTGGAGCCGGAGCCAGAACGCGCCGATACGCAAGCGCCCCCCTCGGATCCTGCGGAGCTCCACGCAAAGGTCGAGCGTCTGCGGAGTCGCCTCGAAGCCGACCCGGACGATGACGCGACGGCTCTCGAACTCGCGATCGCCCTGGAGCGCCTCGAGCGCGACCTGGAGCTCTTCGCACTTCTTTCCGCGAGGATTGAAGACGTAGGTCCCTCCGAGGTGGACGCTCTGCGTCCGTTGCTGATTGGGGTGCTGATGCGTCTCCGCGATTCGGCGCTTGCGGAGGGCCGGCAAGGGGAAGCCGAACTCTACGCCATGCAGCTCGGACGCTGGTCTACGCGCTGAGTTCAGACGACAGAGTTCAGACGACCGGGTCGAGCCCGTCGGGTGGAACCAGCTCGATCAAACCAAAGTCCCCAGCGCACAGCAGCCCGACGCCTGGCTTGAAGTGCAGAGCCCTAACCCGAGGATCTTGCTCGGCCGCCTGGGGCCCGATCACGGCGATACTCTGCACACTGAACTCCAGTGGGTCGATCGCATAGATCCGGCTCTCGTCGATCGCAGCGTCGTAGCACGCCGCGAACAGGCGCAGGCCGGGACCGTTCGCGTCGCTCAGTCGTCCACTGGTCAGCGCGCTCAGTCCGAGTAGCTGTCCAACCTCACTGAACGTCAGCCCGCCATCGGTCGAGAGCGTGAGGCCGGCGCGCTCGTTGCCCAGGGCGATCAGGCTCCCACGGCTGTGCACCTTCAAGTCGTGGCTGCGCAACCACGCTAGGGGAGGCTGCTCGGTGTCGATCGGAAGCCATGTGTTCCCGCCATCGAGTGAGCGACACAGTCGGTCCGACTTGCTGACGCCAAGGGTGGGGAAGCTCCCATGCGCGAGACGTGTGAGTAGCGGCGCAGTGACCAACGCGCGCCATACTCCGGAGGCCGCCGCCCCGGCGTCCTTCAACTGATACAGCGTGCCATCCAAGCCTACGGCTAGTAGAGCGCCGGCTTCCTCTCCGCTCGCCTCGACCTGTACGACTCGGGAGCTCAGCTCCTGTAGTTGACCATCCAGCCACACCCGACCCGCCAGGTCGAGCCACACGTTGCCGTGTGGAAGCTGGACAAGATCGCGCACATCGGACTCGGCGAGCTGCTCCTGGGGTGCTACCGCCCACACTCCGGAGCCGCCACACAAGAGCCGCGGTCCATCGCTGATGCAACAGCTCGGCTGGTCGAATACTGGCGTCTGGTGCCAGGGCTCTTGGACGTCTTCAGGCTCCTCCAGGCTGAAGTCGCTGAAGTCGCCCTCCTCTTCGGCGTCGACTCCCAGATCCGGTAGTTGTTCGGTTTCGAGGGTTGGCGCTTCCAGGGGGCCTTCGGAGTCGTCGTTCCAGTCTTGGTCGATTTCCCCTGCGGAAATTCCCATCCAGTCACCTAGCTCGACGCCGGGCTCATCGTCGTCGGCGTCTGCGTCCGGCAGATTCAACAGCGCTGCATACTCGAGCTCGGGTTCTGGGTCGTCGTCCTCGAGGTCTTCGGCTCCGAGCGCGGCGATCTCGATACCCAGGTCGAGCTCGGGGCCCGCTGCCTCGTCGCCGTCTTCCTCTTCGACACTTGTCAGCCAGTCGCTGTAGTCGATGTCCTTGGGGGGCTCCTCATCGGCTTCCAAGGGCGGCAGCGGAGGCAGCTCGACCTCCTCTTCGAGATCGCTCGGGACCAACTGGAAGCGCAACATGTTCCGGGGTAGTACGGCCAGCTATGGCGCAAGGCAAGGCCGTGCCCCCGTTGATCGGAGACGAACTACTCACGCGCAGGATCCGCGTGCGTGCGAAGGACGTCGTCTATTTGAAGGGGATCCTGGAAGCGAGCGAAGGGCTCGCCCACGTCTTCGCAGAGCACGGTGGCGATCTGGTCATCGCGACGCACCCCTCCCAGATCCAAGAGCTGGATCGCGTACTAGCGGATTTGGCTCCTGAGCTTGGATGGGAGCCGACCTAGTGAGGCGAATCTGTGATTCGCTGAACAAGTCAACACAGCGTTTCCTCGTCTCAAAAGTAGTGCGAAGGCGCAAAACTCGTGCGCCCACACCCTCAGGGGGCGGGCGAGTTTTGCAGCGAACTACGGAGACAGGACACTAGCTCGGCGCTGCGGGCGGCCGCGCGGCTGTGAGGAACGGCCCGGCTGTGGGCAACCTGTGGGGCTCATCCGTCCCGGGTGGGGCGTCACCGATCTTTGGCGAGGGTGTCGTTGCGAGGTCCAGACTCTTCGCCTATAGCCTGACCCACGTGTTGCCGCGTCACGACTCCTGCTCGGGAGGCTCGAGACGCGGAGTCACTGCGTTTCGAGTTGTCACGACTATTCTATGGCTGAGCCACCCAAGGCCCCTGAGCCCGATGAAGTGAGATTGCCGCGGCGCAGTCCCTCCTCTGCGGACATGACGCCGCTGCCAACGGCAGCGCGATCTGGGGTGGATGCGCGTGTGGTCGACGCGTGGTGCGCTTGGCTCGACGCTCTGGCGAGTGACGCCGAAGCGGCGCTGGCCGCGGCCATGGCGTACAAGGCCTTAGACGACGATGGGCGGGACCGTTGGTTGGACGTGCTCGAGCAGGACTCACAGCGCGTCAACGTCCCCCGTATCGCTGTCTACGCGCCGCTCTTGTCGGTGGAATCTGAATCCGCGCGGAGGCGCCGCATCGAGCAGGCGATTGGACCTGACGATGGCACGGCGAGCCCGCGAGGTGCCCTGCGTTGTTTACGTGGGGAAATGAGCGGCGCGATGCGCGTGGCGACCATCGTGAGCCCGCTGTACCTGGACTTCGTCCAGGTGTTGGCTTGCAGCTATAGTGAGCGCAGCGGGTTCGCCTGGGTAAAGCACGACCCCATCGTTGACGGCGCGAAGGCGCCCAGTGCGGGGGACGTCATCGGTGGCGTGCGCCTCGAAGCAACTCCGCTCAAGTCGGTCGTCGACGAGTTGGCTCACGCCATCATCGCTCACCAGCGAGCTGGGCATGAGCTGCCTGAGGCGCTGCGTATCTTCGCAGATCTGTTTGGTCAGCAACCTGAGCCGAGCTCCCAACCTCCCCCTCGAGCATGATGCGCTGCAGGGCGTGGGTGATTGCGCTGCTCCTGGGCAGCGTCGTGTGCGGCTGTTCGGGCGCTGCGGAAAGCCTCGGGCCAGGCGGCGAGTCGCCGAGCGGCTCCACGGTTCGCTTCGATTTCCCGCTACCCGGTGGCGGTCACGTGGGCTCACGGGAGACCGCCGGTCGCGCCACGGCTGTGGTCTTCATCACTACCTTCGACTTGCCCTCCCAGGCCCTGGCGAAGCGCCTTGATGACGTGCTGCGCTCCCACAAACCTCGGGCGAACGGAGTCGCCGTGGTGCTCGAGGCACCGAAGTATGCGGAACTCGCCCAGGCGTTCGGTGAGTCCCTTGGCTTGAGCTACCCCGTGGCGATGGCGGATCAAGCTGCGCTGGAAGGAGAAGGCCCTTTCGGTGACATCCGCGAGGTGCCAGTGATGGTCGTCCTCGACTATCAGGGCCACGAAGTCGCGCGCTATTCCGGCGTGGCATCGGTGGAACAAATCGAAGACGCGCTGAGCCGCGGCTCACGCTAGCGATGGCCCCAGCGGGGGTCCGCCTTGCTTTTTCACCAGCCGAACGTGCGCTGACTTGTTATGTCTTCGCCGCTCGGCGCTCTTGGTCGGCCAACGGAGATAGAGATGAAAAAGAACGTGAAGAAGGTGGTGCTCGCCTATTCGGGTGGGCTGGATACCAGCGTGATCCTGCTCTGGCTCAAGGAGACCTACGGCTGTGAGGTCGTGGCTTGGTGCGCCGACGTGGGACAGGCGGAGGAACTCGACGGCTTGGAGGCCAAGGCTCTCAAGACCGGCGCCGTCCAGTACGTTCAGGCGGACCTGCGCGAGGCCTTCGTGCGTGACTTCGTCTTCCCAGCGTTCCGAGCGAACTGCCTCTACGAAGGCGAGTACCTGCTCGGCACGTCTCTCGCCCGGCCGTGCATCATCGAGGGCATGATGAAGACGGTGGCGGACGTCGGCGCCGATGCCATCGCCCACGGTGCCACGGGGAAAGGCAACGACCAAGTGCGCTTCGAGCTCGGCGCGATGCACTTCGACCCCGCCGTCTCCGTCATTGCACCCTGGCGCGAGTGGGACCTGAAGAGCCGCACCGATTGCATCGAATACGCGAAGGCGCGGGGCGTGCCGGTCACAGCCACCGCAGAAAAGCCCTACTCGATGGATCGGAACTCCCTCCACATCTCCTTCGAGGGCGGTATCCTCGAGGATCCGTGGGCTGAGCCGCCCAAGGATATGTTCCTGCTGACGGTGGACCCCGAGGACGCGCCGAACAAGCCGACCTACGTGGAGATCGGCTTTGAGAAGGGCACGCCGGTTAGCGTTGACGGTGAGGCGTTGGGGCCCGCAGCTTTGCTCGGCCGCCTGAACGAGATCGCAGGCGCGAACGGCGTCGGCCGCGTGGATATCGTGGAGAACCGCTTCGTCGGCATGAAGTCGCGCGGGGTGTACGAGACGCCCGGTGGCACCTTGCTGCAGCGGGCGCACCGCGCACTGGAGTCGCTGACCCTGGACCGCGAGGAAATGCGCATCCGAGACGGTTTGATCCCCGAGTACTCCACCATCGTCTACCGGGGGCTGTGGTTCTCTCCGGAGCGCGAGATGCTGCAGACGATGATGGACTCCATTCAAGCGACGGTGACCGGCACGGTGCGGCTCAAGCTCTACAAGGGCGGCGTTCAGGTCGTGGGGCGCAAGAGCCCGGAATCCCTGTATCGTGAGGAGTTTGCGACCTTCGAGCGTGACGACGTCTACAATCAGGCCGACGCGGAGGGCTTCATTCGCCTGAACGCGTTGCGCTTGCGGATCCGCTCCATGCGCGAGAAGGCCCGGCGCAGCAGCTGAGTTGACTCGCGTTCGAACGCAAGCCGGCGCGCGGGCGCCAACACGGACGGGAGCCGTCGGGGAACGACGGTCCCGTCGGCGCTTGCGTTCGGCTTAGACTGTGGTGCTGCAGGCTAAACACAGGTGAGGTGATACGGATGCGTGATGCCGCTGGCTTTGCGCTTGCGGAGCACCCTCACCCCCGAAAAAACTTCAACCGGTCCCAAACACCCTGACGAATCTTCCCGGATGGAGCCGCAACCCAGTTAGCGTTGAGGCGAACAACGACCGAAATAAAGTAGACAGTTGAACCTTTAACTTTTAATCAGAGGTCCCTGCTCAACTGGGTTCAAGCCAAACGCTGGTTTGTTCACGCTGGCCGAGAGGCCGGTAAGCAGGCTAAGGTTGACCGAGCTTTGGAGGCACGAGAACCGTGGCGCAGACTTCTTCCCGCATCACCTTTGGCTTGTTTTGGGCGCTCTCAGGCGCATTGGCGCTGAGCTGCGCGGAGAGCGAAAAACAGGGGATCTTCACCCTGGACGGCGGCACGACCGGCGGCTCTGCCGGATCCGGCGCAAGCGGTGGCAACGGCGGCACCGCGGCAGGCGGCTCGGGTAACACGGGCAACGGCGGCTCGGGCAACACCGGCAACGGCGGTTCGGGCAACGCGGGCACCGGTGGGATCCCGGACGCCGGTTGCAACCCGGTGTTCTGCCCCAACACGGGCTTCGGCACTCCTTGCTGTCAGCCGAACGGCGCTTGCGGCGTCGATCTCGGAATGGGCTGTCAGGATCAGCCCTCGACCATGGATGCGAACGGCGGCAGCACTGGCTTTGGCGGCAGCTCTGGCTCGGGTGGCACCACGAGTAGTGGCGGTTCCGCGGGGAGCTCCGGTAGCGGTGGCTCAGCTGGTTCGTCCGGCGCGAGCAGCGGTGGCTCAGCCGGCACGAGTAGCGGTGGCACCAGCGGTGGCTCAGCAGGCACGAGCAGCGGTGGCACGAGCAGCGCAGGCGCGAGCAGCGGCGGTTCAGCTGGTAGCTCCACCTGAAGCAGTGCTGCTAGCCTCCTTGGCATGAGCCAACTGTTCTTGGTCCGTCACGGCCAGGCCTCGTTCCTGGCGGCGGACTACGATGAGCTGTCTTCCCACGGGCGCGCGCAGTCGCGGGCGCTGGGTGTTTTCTGGAAGCAACAGGGCCTGCGCTTGGACCGTGTGATTTGCGGCCCACGACGCCGCCAGCGTGACACTGCGCTCGAGTGTCTGGAGGTGTTTGCTCCGGAGCTTCGCGACCAGTTGGAGGAAGAGCGCGCGTTCGACGAACATCCCGGCGAGTTCCTGCTGAAGGACTGTTTCCAAGCGGTAATGGATGCCGACCCAGAGGTTGGCAAGCTGGCTCAGGCGGTGGCGGCCGCGGCGGACCGCAAGGCGCGAGCACGGGCAACCGAGCTGGTCTTACAGCGCACCATGCGGTTGTGGTCTCGCGGCGCGTTTGCCACCGGGGAGCTCGAGACCTGGCAGGCGTTTCGCGAGCGCTTGGCGGCTGCGCTCGAACGCATCACTTCGGCACCAGGCAGCGGCCAGAACGTGGCGGTGTTCAGCTCCGGAGGCGCGATTGGTGCGCTGATCGCTGGGATTTTGGGGGTGAGGGAAGAGGCCGCGCTGGAACTGGGGTACGCCGTCCAGAACACGAGCGTCAGCGAGCTGCGCTACTCGGGCGCACAGCGGGTTACCCTCAGTCGCTTCAATTCCCTAGCGCACTTGCCGGACCCTGAGTCCTGGACCTACCGCTAGCGAGTGGTTCACGGAGAGCAGGGTCGGTTGCGCTGCCGCGACCGACACGATTGTGTAGCCTAATCGCCGTGAGCGATCGCCAACTCAGCCTGTTCGACGAACCGGAGCCGCCGGGACTCGATACCTCCGCTGACGCGGCGCTGATGTCTCAGCTTGGAGAGACCGTGCGCATGGGCACCTCGTCTTGGACATTTCCAGGCTGGGCGGGGGTCGTCTACGCGGGGCATCCGAGCGAGCGTGAACTCATGCAGCGCGGCCTGGCGGAGTATGCTCGTCACCCGCTGTTTCGCACCGTGGGCATCGACCGCTCCTACTATCGCCCACTGGTCGAGAAGGATCTGCGCGAGTACTCCGAACAGTTGCCGCGCGGATTCCGCTGCTTGCACAAGGTGTACGGTCGGATCACGAGCGCCGTGGACCCGCGCACCCGCGAGGCGAACCCCGATTTTTTCAATGTGAAGCTCTTGGAGCAGGAGGTGCTGGGACCGCTCGAACGACACTTTGCGGACCACCTGGGGCCGCTGGTGTTCGAGTTGATGCCGCTTCATCAACCCGAGCTACCCAGTGACGAGCGCTTCATCGAGAAGCTCGGCGGCTTCCTGCGGCGCTTGCCGCGAGGTTTTCACTACGCGATCGAGCTCAGAAATCGCGAGCTTCTGCTGCCCGAGTACATCGAGCTCCTGCATCGCCACGGCGTGAGCCATGTGTTCAACTTCTGGGAGCGCATGCCGAAGCTAGGCGAACAGCTGGCTCTGCCCGGTTTGCTCGAAGCCGGCGACGTGGCCGTCTCGCGGCTGATGATTCCTCCGGGAAAACGCTACATGAAGCGCAAGGAAACGTTGGCCCCTTTCGACGAGCTTCGGGATCCTCAGCCGGGCATGCGGCGGGACGTGATGGAGCTGGTGCTGGCGACGGAGCGCCTCGGCAAGGTGGTGTACATCATCGCCAACAACAAGGCGGAAGGTTGCAGCCCGCTGACGCTGCGCGCCCTGGCAGAAGAGCTCGTGCGGCGCGCCATCGCGCGTCCGGCCGAAGCTGACGGAGGCCGCGCGGGGTGAGCAAGGCGCTGCCTCCTGAAGCCGCGCCGGAGCTGCTCGCGTCTGCGCAGGCCCTGGCGGCCCAGGTGGAGTTGCCGGCGCGGGCTCCTAGCATTGCCTTTGGCACGGCGGGCTGGACAGACCCGAGCCTGATCAAGAGCCACCGCTTCTATCCGCGTGGCAAGAGTTCGCCGGAAGACCGCCTCAAGTTTTACGCGACTCAGTTCGAGTTGGTCGAGGTGGACGCCACCTACTACACCTTGCTCGACCCTCAGACGGTTGCGCGCTGGGTGGAGTGGACCCCCGCGACGTTTCACTTCGACGTGAAGAGTCACCCGGTGCTCACGGGCCACCCCGTGGATATCGCGCGCTCCCCTGGTGACCTAGCGCCCCTGCTGCGGGAAGTCGCCGGGGACAAACCACGTGTCTATCCCAAAGACCTACCCCAAGAAATCCGCAGGGAATTGGTTCGGCGTTTCTTGGAACAGCTCGAGCCCATCCGGGCCGCGGGGCGCCTTGGCTGCGTGATGTTGCAGTTTCCGCCGTGGTTTCAGGCCACCCGCGGAAACGCGCGCTACATCGAGGGCCTCCGCAACGAAGTAGGTGATGTGCCCCTGTCCGTGGAGTTTCGCAACCCGAGCTGGCTTTCGGCGGAGCGCCGCAGCCGAGTGCTCGATCTGTTGCGCGGCCAAAAGCTGAGCTACGTGATCGTCGATGAACCCGACGTCCCCCTCGGTGGCGTGCCTCCGACCGCACTGGTGACCGACCCGGAGCTCGCGCTGTTTCGCCTGCATGGCCACAACAGCGCAGGATGGAAACGCGGCAGCTCAGTCTGGGAGCGCTTCAACTACCTGTACTCACCCGCGGAGCTCCAGCGCTGGGTCCCCACGGTACGTGAGGTCCGCGAGCGGGCGCAGCAGGTGCACGTGGTCTTCAACAACTGTGTCCGAGACTACGCTGTGCTTGGCGCGAAGGGCTTGGCGGCGTTGCTCCAGCATTCGCAGTTGACGGACGCGGGATCCGAGGCGCGACCAGCCAAGGGTTGACGGCGCGCCGCACGTGTTCGATTGTCCCCGGGCTGGGCAACCCCAGGAGGAAAGATTCAATGGCGAAGTTGGACGGAACGAAGACTCATCAAAACCTGAAGGACGCCTTTGCGGGCGAATCCCAGGCCAATCGTCGCTACCTGTACTTTGCAAAGGTTGCGGACATCGAAGGCCTCCCCGAGGTCGCTGGCTTGTTCAAGGACACGGCGGACGGCGAGACGGGTCACGCCCATGGGCACCTCGACTACCTCAAGGTGGTTGGCGATCCGGCGACGGGTGAGCCCATCGGCAGCACCGCGCTGAACCTCAAAGCGGCAGTCACCGGCGAGACCCACGAGTACGAGACCATGTACCCGGGTATGGCCAAGACCGCTCGTGAAGAGGGCTTCGACGACATCGCGGAGTGGTTCGAGACCTTGGCGAAGGCCGAGAAGAGCCACGCCGGAAAGTTCCAGAAGGCGCTCGACGAGCTCGACTGAGACACGCCGCGGCTTCGAGTCGATGAAGTAGTCTTTGGGCTCGATGGGTTCGCGAATGCGGACGCATCGGGCCCAAGGCGTTTTGTTGCGGTGGCGGAAACTCAGCGCGCCTCGAAACGTCGCGGGCGAGGAGGCTCGTTTGCGACGGAAGTCGAGGTATAAGGCGCCTTGTATGAGCAAGATCCCCGAACGCCGACCCAAGCGTGACCCCGAGTGGAACCCCAACCACGACCGCTACTGGGACGCGGTAGACTTGGAGGACGAGCTACGGCGAACCTTTCAGATTTGCCACGAGTGCCGCATGTGCGTGAACTACTGCGGCTCCTTCCCGATCCTGTTCAACGCGGTGGACAAGGACATCGACTCGAACCGCGCAGAGGGCGTCGAGGCTCTGGGCCCCGAGGTGTTCGTGGATGTCAGCGAACACTGCTGGCAGTGCAAGCTCTGCTACATCAAGTGCCCCTACACGGACGCCGACGACGCCTACGAGCTGCTCGACTTCCCGCGCTTGATGGCGAGAGAAAAGGCGCAGCGCGCCCGACGCGACGGCATCCCGCTGGTCGATCAAATCCTCGGGGAACCGAAGCTCGTCGGTGCGGCTGGCGCTGGCCCGCAGGCCAATATGGCGAACCTGATCAACGCGAACCGCCTGGTGCGCAAGGTCACGGAAAAGGTCACTGGCATCTCCTCGGAGTTCCCCTTGCCACCCATGGCGTCCGAGCCGTTCGGTAAGTGGTTCGACAAACACGAACCGCTGAAGCAGGCGGGAGAGAACGGCTCCGTGGTGCTCTTCAGTACTTGTTACGGCGACTTCAATTTCCCCGAGGTACCGCGCCACGCGGTGCTTGTGCTCGAACACAACGGCTACAGCGTCGAGTGGACTTCGGAGCAAGCGTGTTGCGGCATGCCGAACCTCGACGGAGGTGACGTGGCGGCCGCCCAGGCCAAGATCCGCAAGAACGTAGAGATCTTGCTGCCCCATGTGCGCGAGGGTCGAAAGATCGTCGTGCCCGGCCCGACCTGCGGCTACACGATGAAGCACGAGTGGCCGGTTTACCTCGACACGCCAGAGGCGAAAGAGGTCGCAGGCGCCGTGGTGGACCTGATGGAGTTCCTGGAGGGGTTGCGCAAGAGCCACGACCTGGAGCTCGAGTTTTCACGCAGCCTCGGCAGCGTCGGCTACCACGCCGCATGTCACTTGCGCGCACAGAAGATCGGCACTCCCGGCGCGCGGCTGCTCGGCAAGGTTCCCGACACCTCAGTCAAGGTCGTCCAGGAGTGCTCCGCGGTGGACGGCACCTGGGGCATGAAGGCCGCCTACTACGAAGAGGGTCGGAAGTACGCGCAGCGCATGACCCGGGGCATGGAAGAGGGCGAGTACGACCTGTTCGTCGGAGACTGCAACCTCGCGGGTCAGCGCTTGCTCGGGGAAACTGGCAAGCCGATGGTGCATCCCATCACCGCGCTGGCGTGGGCCTACGGCTTGGACTCTCCGTCAGCCGATCGCAGCAAGCAGGCTGGTTGACGAAGCCAACTGCCTGAACCAAGGAACTAGCTATGCAACTCGTGGAACGCGGAGAAATCCTAGGCCTCAGGGAGTACGAAGAAGTCCGCCCGCATTTTCGCGCGCGGGTCATTGCCCTGAAGAAACAGCGTCGCGTGGCGCTCGGGAGCAACGTCACCCTGGTGTTCGAGAACCACGACACCGTGCTCTTGCAGGTGCAGGAAATGCTGCGCACCGAGCGCATCAGCAAAGAAGCGGCGATCCAGCATGAGATCGACACCTACAACGACCTGGTGCCGAAGCCCGGGCACCTCAGCGCGACGGCGATGATCGAGTACCCAGATCCCGCGGAGCGCGACGCCATGCTGGCGAAGCTCGTGGGGGTCGAGGCCAAGTTCTACATCGAGGCCGCCGGCGAGCGCTGCTACAGCGAGAGCGATCTGCGCACCGTGAAGGCGGAGCGTACCACCGCCGTCCACTACCTGCGCTTTCCGCTGACTCCCGCCGTACAAGCCGCGATTCAGGCCAAGGCCACAGGTGTTGCCGTGGGGATCGATCATCCGGCGTCTAGCGTGCGCACGGAGCTGGACGCGGCAGCTCTACAAAGCCTCGCCGAAGACTTCGACTGAGCCGGAGACGTGCTCGGGGGTGAGGTCAGCCAGGTGCTTCCTCACCCCCCCAAAAAAACACGCAGCTCCAGCAACGCGTGAGCTCAGCGCTCAAAGCCGTAGCGCGCGAGCAAGTCCTTGGGCACGCGCGTTGGGCGCCGACGCTGAACGTCGATCATGGCCCAGGTGGTCTCGGCGCTGACCAGCAACCTGCGCCGCCCGTCAGGCTCGGTGCGGTGGAAGCGCGTGCTACGGCGACTCGTCGCTCCCCGGACGTCGTCGATCCACGTAGTGACCTCGAGCTCTTGACCCTCAAGCGCTTCCGCGAGGTAATCAATTTCGTGGCGCCGCACCACCCACAGCAAGCCCAGCTTCTGGTAGGCGCTGAAGCCAAGGCCCACGCTCTCCGAATGCGCGGTGGCGATGCGGCTCACCCAGCGGACCCACTCCAAGTTGCTGACGTGGCCAAGCTCGTCGATTGCCTCGTGAAGGACGCAAAAACGCTGCGAAAACACCTTCGCGGTGGTCGCGTCTGGATCCGCGTGAGGCTGCGTATCGCTCATGTTGTTGCTCGTCATTGGCTTCCGCACACCGCAGATAGCACGGCACCTCGCGGAGGTGCTGCGGCGGCTGGCGTGGTACGTACAATCAAACGCTGGTCAAACCTGTGGTGACACGAGTGCGAAGCAACTGACGCGCTCTGACAAAGACGTGCTGAGAAGGTGCCAACCTCGCGGCATCCAGGTAAAACATAGGGGTGGCAGGCAGTTTTTCGAGCCCCTCCGTGTTGGGCCTGTTCGCATCCAAGAGTCCAGCATCGCCGAGCAGCACGGTGAGTCGCCTGCGAGCGCACACCCGTGAAGCGCTGGCTTTCGCGCGTCAGGCATCGCTCATCCACTTGGACTTTGGCGCTGTATTACCTACGGAAACTCGCGCTGGCGATCACGTCGTCGTGCTCCTGCACGGACTGTTCGCAACCGCTGGCGTGTTGCGCCCGTTGCGCAAACGCATCGAGAACGAAACCGGCGCGCACACCGCGAGCTTCAGTTACCTGCCAGGCCCGGGCGTGAACCGTCTTGGTGTCGATCTCGCTTCCCTGGTGAAGCGACTCCCCGCTGAAACCCACCTGCACCTCGTGGGTCACAGCCTGGGAGGCGTCGTCGCGCGTTACTTCGTACAGGAGTTGGGTGGCGACCCGCGAGTGCGCCAGACAGTCAGCCTGGGCAGCCCGTTCGGCGGAACGGATCATGCGCGCTTGATGCCGGCGACTGCGGGGCGCGACATCAGTCCGGGCAGTTCGATTCTGGAGCGCGTGGTGAGCGCCGCCAACCAGCACGCTCACGTTCCGCACTTGTCGATATCCGGTGCGGACGACCAAGTGGTCACTGGTTTCAGCCACTTGCCGGGTTCAGAGCACGTGGAGCTTGCCGACTGCGGGCACAACGGCCTGTTGTACGATTCGCGCGCCGCAGATCTGGTCGTGAAGCGCATTCGGACGGCCATCGACGGGTCGTTGGTGCGAAATCCAGCGGCTTGATGTGCGCTCCTGACAATTCCTGACGCGGTCGCGGCGCACTGACGCGCAACCTTCCAGCCCGCCTCAGCGCAAAAATCAGAGGGTTTCCGCCAAGTTTGTGGTACGCGGGCCGCTCGATGCACGAGCTGCCAGGCACCCAATCTCGAGTCGGCGCCACCGCCCAAGTGCTGTGGGGGCAGTCGCGAACCCATCGGCGAATCGCGCCCACCAAGGGCCGCCGGTACGCCGCGCGGCTGCACAACGGCGCGCTTGGGGCGGCGACCCTACTCGCTGCGCTGGGCGTGAGCGGCGCGGCGCGGGCCGACGTCTCTTCTTGGCTCTATCTGGGAGGCGGGGCGTCGCGCCTAGATGACCGTTCCGCCGAGCCGCGGTTCTCGCCGGATCTGCAGCTGGACACCGGGATCGGTACACCGCCAGCGGACAGCCTGATCTTCGGTGGGCTGTTCCGCATGCAGACGCACTTTGGTCGCGGCACAGACTTGGGTTTGCTGGTGCGCGGGGCCACCCACGGATTCGTCAATGGTGACTGGGGGTTGGCGGTCGACGCTGGACCCTATGTGCGCTGGTGGGGGGTGGGCTCGAATGGTGTTTGGGGCGGCCTCAACCTTGGCGCTCCGTGGGGAATCACCGCCAGCGCAAACGCTGGCTTCGGTAGCGAGGAGAGCCAGACCTACAGCTTCACCATTGGCATCGATTTCGCGCGCCTCACGGTGTACCGGCGGAGCGGCGAAGAATGGTGGCGCAATCCATTCCCTGCGTATCGCCCTGACGAAAAGTTCTAGCTGACTGGGCCGCGACTCGAGGGCGCAACCGCAGCTCGAACCCAACCGCAGCTCGAACCCAACCGCAGCTCGAACCCAACCGCAGCTCGAACCCAACCGCAGCTCGAACCCAACCGCAGCTCGGTCATACAACCCGGGTCGCGAAAGACCTCGCGAAAGACCGACCCCGCAGCTGCATCTCAAGCAGCTGCATCTCAGGCAGCTGGCGGCCAAAGCACGGGCGTCCGGACGCGTTTGCGTGTAGTCTAGGACGATCTATGGCTGACTCTCCGGTGAAAGAAGGCGACATCCTCGCGGGTAAATACCGGGTGGAGCGCGTCCTGGGTGAAGGCGGAATGGGCGTGGTTGTGTCGGCTTGGCACACCGAACTCGACCAACGCGTCGCCATGAAGTTCTTGCTGCCCGAGCTGGCAGAGCGCGGTGATGCCGCTGAGCGTTTCCGGCGGGAAGCGCGCGCGGCTGTCAAGATCAAGAGCGAACACGTCGCCCGTGTGGTTGACGTGGGCACCCTCGAAGTAGGCGTGCCGTATATGGTGATGGAGTTCCTGGAAGGTCACGACCTGTCTGAAGAACTCTCCCGTCGCGGCACGCTGGACGTCGAGGAGGCCGTAGAGTTCGTGTTGCAGGCCTGTGAGGCAATCGCAGAGGCCCACTCCGTCGGCATCGTGCACCGTGATCTCAAGCCCGCGAACTTGTTCATCACTCAGCGCGCAGACGGCAGTCGCATCATCAAGGTGCTGGACTTCGGGATCAGTAAGACGCTTGGGGGCGGCATGGACATGTCGCTGACGCGCACCGCCGCGATCATCGGCTCGCCCCTCTATATGTCGCCGGAGCAGATGGACTCCGCCAAGGATGTCGATCAGCGCACCGACATCTGGTCCCTTGGCGTCATCCTTTACGAGCTGCTCGCGGGCAAGCCGCCGTTTTCGGGCAACTCGATCCCTCAGCTGTGCGCCGCGTTGCTGAACGACACGCCGACACCCCTAACGCACTTCCGTGGGGATATCTCCGAGGAGCTGAACCAGGCCGTCCTCCACTGCTTGGAGAAGTCAATCGACACTCGCTACTCCACGGTGGCCGAGCTGGTTAGCGCTCTTGGCGGCTTTGGTCCTCCTGGCAGCATCGTCTCCGTGGAGCGGGTGCAGCGCGTGCTGGGCCACTCCGTGGTCCGCAGCTCCCCGGGAGGGAGTGCACCGGTGATGACGGGGGCGCGCACCGTCGCGTCGGGGCCGAGTCAGTCTTCGGGACTCCTTTCTTCGCCGAACCTCGAGGTGATCGCCGTCCCCGTGCCGCCGCGCCCCAGCAGCCAGGGCGTGGATGCCGCTTCCCAAGGGGGAAACACAATCGCCAACTGGGGCCGCACCGGTGCTGGCTCGGAGGCGCCCAAGCGCGGGCCGTGGATGTGGATTGGCGGCGCTGGAGCCGCGTTGGTTGTCGGTGTAGCCGCGCTCTGGGCTGTGGGCACCAGCACCAGCTCGGCGGCGCCCGAACCTGCGGCTCAGGCCCCGGTTGAGGCGATGGCTGCGGCACCCGTGGAGCCCGCCGAGGCGCAGCCCGCCGAGGCGCAGCCTGCCGCACCGCAGCCTGCACAGGCAGCGGAGGCGCAGCCTGAAGCCGAGGGAGCGGCTGGCGAGCCAGCGCCCTCAGCCAGCGCTGAGGTCGCGGCGGCTGCCAAGCCACAGACCACGGCGGCGAAGCCGGCGCCCAAACCCGTTGCCAAACCCGCCGCCAAACCAACTGCTAAGCCCGCATCCCAGAAGCCGCCACAGAAGCCGGCGGGCATCACCGACTTCGGCGGCCGCAACTAACAGCCGGCGCAAGCAGGCGCCGAGACAAGCTGGCGCCGCGCGTGCGTCGGTCGAATCAAGCCGCGCCCAAACATGCCGCGCCCAAACATGCCGCGCCGAAACAAGCCGCGCCCAAACGTGCCGCGCCAAGCGGCGCGTGAGCGTTGAGCTGACTGTTCACGCGGAGAGCGTTGCGAAAGCAGGCACGGATTGGTGTACGCTGACCGTATGTTGGGAAGGTACGGCCAGGGCTGGCGAGGGATCAGGCGCGCGGCGGCGTGCGCGTTGGTCCCCCTGATGATGTGCAGTGCCGGGGTAGCATCAGCCCAGAGCGGCGAGCAGCGGGCCGCAGCGGAGGCGCTGTTTCGCCAAGGAAAACAGCTGATGATTGACGGCAAGTTCAGCGAAGCTTGCCCCAAGCTCGAGCAGAGCAATCGCATCGACCCAGCGATCGGCACGCTCTTGTACCTCGCGGAGTGCTACGAGAAAGAGGGCAAGACCGCCAGTGCGTGGGCCACGTTCAGCGAAGCCTCCAGCAAGGCGCAGGCTGAAGGTCAAACAGACCGTGCGGAAATGGGGCGCTCCCGAGCTCAAGCATTGGAGCCCAAGCTGTCACGGCTCAGCCTGCAAGTGGGAGCCGAGGCGCGGGCGATCCCCGGCTATCAGGTGAAGCGCAGTGGAGAGGTCGTGGATGCCTCGCTGTGGGGAGTCCCGGTGCCGATAGACCCTGGAGAGTACGCCATCGTGATCAGTGCGCCCGGCTATCAGGAATACTCGATCAAGGTGCGGGTCGAGGGTGAAGGTAAGACCGTGGAGGCTCAGCTCCCGGCGCTGATCAAGGCCAAGGGGGAGCCAGCGGCCGAGGCGCCGCCAGAAACGCCGCCACCCGCGGTCACGCCGACGCCTGCGCCCGCGCCTGGGCCGCGCGGGGACGAAGGCACCAGCGACGGGTCGGGACAGCGCACGGCGGGGATCATCGTAGGTGGTCTCGGGCTTGCGGGTATCGCAGTGGGTAGCGTGTTCGGATTGCAGGCCATCTCGAAGAACAGCGACGCCGAGAAGTTTTGTCCGCGCGGAAGCGAGTGCGACAGCCAGCAAGGTGTGGATCTGACGGACGACGCCAAGAGCGCGGCCACGGTGTCCAACATCGCGTTTGGCGTGGGAGCTGCGGCGCTCATCGGCGGCTTGGTGCTCTACTTCACTGCGCCGGACAAACCCCAAGCGGCGCGGCTGCAGCGCAATCGCTGGCAGGTCTCACCGGTTTTTGGTGGCGGCACGACTGGCTTTGGCTTCATGGGAGCGTTCCAGTGAGGTCGACTGACGCCAAAAAGGGCGCGCGGGTTGCTGGTATCGTGCTGCGTACGGCGCTGGGCGCGGTGCTCCTCGGCGCCTTCGCTTCCGCTGGCTGCCAGAGCATCGCCGGTATCGAAGATCGCACCTTTGATCCCAACGGCGGCACCGGCGGTACCAGCAGCGAGCTATGCACGACGTACTGCGACGCCATCATGAGCGCCTGCACAGGCACCCTCGCGCAGTATGCTTCCGTAGATACTTGCATGGCCACCTGTGCGGCGCTTCCTGCCGGAAACAGTGGGGACACCAGCGGAGACAACGTCGAGTGCCGCGTACGCCAAGCTCGACTCGCAGCTTCTACTGGTGAGCCCGCGGTGCACTGCCCAAACGCCGGCCCTGGAGGCAACGGCGCGTGCGGGACGAACTGCGAGTCTTACTGCCTGTTGTTCGCCAAAGCCTGCCCCGAGGACGCGGATTTGGTGCTCGACTGCCCCGCGAGCTGTGAAGGCTTGAAGGATCGTGGCGCCCTCGACGTCGAGCTCGATCACGGCGGAGACACCCTGCAGTGCCGCCTGGTGCACACCTCGTCGGCGCTGGTGGACCCCATCGTGCACTGTAGCCACGCGCAGCTCGCGCCAATCGCCGGGGAGTGGTGCACGGAGCCTGCCGAAGCGACCCCAAGCTGTGATGACTACTGCCGTCTGGTGACGGTCGCTTGCACTGGGGACGACGCGGTCTACGACAGCGAAGCCCAGTGCAAGAAGGCGTGCGCGAGCTTCACGCCTGGAGCGACCACCGACACCACGGAGGACACTCTCGGTTGCCGCAAGTACCACTCTTACAACTCCATCGCGGCACCTAGCATTCACTGTCCGCACGCGAGCGTTGGCGGAGATGGGCACTGCGGCACCACCAACTGCCCGGCTTACTGCCAGCTCTTGGAAGCGACTTGTGCGGAGGATTTCGGCACCACCTTCGTCGATCAGGCTGGCTGCTTGGCCGCGTGCGCCAGCGTGGATGGTGCAGACAAGGACTCCGGCTTCAGCGTTACGGTGCCGGACGGAAACACGCTCCAGTGCCGTATCCGACACCTGCTGCAGGCGACGGGTGACGCCACGGAGTGCGCCAGCGCCATCGGCGCTGGCAAATGTCAGTGAGCGTCTGACCAGGCTTCAGGCCGCGTCGAGGGCGCTGACCAAGCGATCCAGGTCTTGCTTGGTGTGGCGCTCGGTGACCGCGATCAAGAGGCAGTCCGCTTGGCTCTCGTCGCTGCGGCCCAAGTTGTAGCCCGCGATGATGCCTTGGGCCTCGAGCTTCTCGCACACGGCGCGGGCGTTTCCTCCGCGCACCCGAACGGCGAACTCGTTGAAGGTGGGGGCGGCTTCGTAGACCGCGCTGTAACCGTCCAGCTCGAGGATGCGGCCACGCAGGTAGCTTGCCTTGGCGAGGCACGCCTCGGAGACCTTCTGGAAGCCGACCTTGCCGAGCAGCGAGGTGCGGATCGCCAGCGCAAGGGCGATCAGCCCTTGGTTGGTGCAGATGTTGCTCGTCGCGCGTTCCCTGCGGATATGCTGCTCGCGGGTAGCTAGAGTCAGCACGAAGCCACGCTGGCCGTCGCTGTCCGTGGTCTCGCCGGCGATGCGGCCTGGCAGCTGCTGCAAGAACTTGCGGTCGTTGCGGCAGGCGAAGAGGCCCACGCCAGGGCCACCGAACTGCGGCGGCACCGCCAGCGCCTGGCCTTCGCCGACGGCGATGTCGGCGCCAAGCGCGCCCGGTGACTCAGCGACGCCGAGGGCATACGGCTCGCTCGTCGTGGTGACGAGCAGCGCCCCCTTATCGTGAGCAACCTGAGCCAGCTCGCGCAAGTCGCTGAGCGTGCCGTAGAAGCTCGGGTACCCGACCATGACAGCAGCCGTGGTGTCGTCGATGGCTTCCCGCAGGGCTGCCAGGTCGCAGCCGCCGTCTTTACCCACGGAAACAACGCTGAGGGAGGCTTCCTCGCCGCGACCGGAGAGGTACGTGCGGGTCACCTCGATGTAGTCCGGATGCACGCAGCGGCTGGCGATCAGCTTGTCACGCCCGGTCAGGCGGCGTGCCATCTGCGCCGCTTCGGCCGTCGCGCTCGCGCCGTCGTACATGCTCGCGTTGGCCAGGGGCAGGCCGAAGAGCTCGCTGACGATGGTCTGGAACTCCCAGATCGCTTGCAGCGTGCCCTGAGCGACCTCGGGCTGGTAAGGCGTGTAAGCCGTGAGGAACTCGCTGCGGAGGAGCAGCTGATCCACCGCGGGGGGGATGTGATGGTGGTACATCCCCGCGCCGAGGAAGGAGAGCATCTCTGCACCGGTGCTTTTCCGCGCGAGATCTTCCAAATGAGCCATCAGCGCCGGCTCTTCCAGCGCGGGTGGCACCTGCAGCAGACCCTTGAAGCGCGCGCTGTCAGGGATGGTGCCGAACAGCTCGTCCAAGGAACTCTTGCCGATCACCTGAAGCATTTCGGTGATCTCTTCGGGGGTCTGCGGCAGGTAACGCATATCAGTGGTCCGATTCTTCGAGGTGCTTGCCGTATGCGGCGGGATCCATCAAATCGCCACCCTCTGCGCTTTCGAGCTGAATCATCCAGCCAGCGCCCCAGCAGTCGTCGTTGATCAGCTCCGGCTTGTCTTCCAAGTCGCCATTGATCGCGACCACTTTGCCACCCACCGGGGCGAACAGGTCGCTCAGCGTCTTCACGCTCTCGATGGTGCCGAAGGCAGCGCCCGGCTTCACTTCGTCGCCGACCTTCACGGTGAGATCGACCAGCGTGATGTCCCCGAGTTGATCCACCGCGAAGGCGGTGATGCCAACCTTGCCGTCGTCCGAAAGCCACTCGTGGTCCTTCGTGTACTTACGATCGTCTTTGACCTCGGTCGCACTCATCGTGGTGAGTCTCCTTCTGCTGCTGCACTGTGCTGCTGCTGCGCTCTACGCGCGGGGTCCAGGGTTGATGGCCAGTGAGGGGCGCTCAAGGCCTGAGCGCGTGTTAGCTCGCCGGCGGGCGCTTGTAAAAGGGAGTCTTGACGACAACAGCGGAGATCTGGCGGCCGCGGCTGTCGACGACGAACTCGCTGCCGACTTCGCTCAGCGCGGCGGGGACGTAGCCCATGCCGATGTTCTTGCCGAGGGTGGGGGAGGGCGCGCCGCTCGTCACTTCGCCGATGCGCTCGCCGTCTTTCGAGAGGATGGGATAGCCGTGGCGCGCGATCCCGCGGCCAGTGCACTCGAAGCCAACCATCTTGCGCGTCAGCCCAGCGGCCTTGATGGCTTCTAGTGCGGCCTTGCCAACGAACTCGGCCTTGTCGAACTTCACCGTCCAGGCGAGACCGGCTTCGAGAGGGTTCGTCGTCTCGTCGATGTCGTTGCCGTAGAGCGAGAGGCGCGCCTCGAGGCGCAGCGTGTCGCGGGCGCCGAGGCCACAGGGCAAGACCTCGAACGGCTTGCCTGCCTCGAGCAGCGCGTCCCAGATCGCGACTGCATTTGCGACGTTGCAGAAGATCTCGACGCCATCCTCGCCGGTGTAGCCGGTGCGCGCCACGGTGCATGCCTTGCCCGCCAGCGTGCCCGCTTGAAAGCGGAAGCTCTTGAGGCTTGAAGCATCGAAGGAGAGCTCTGCAGCGCCGAGGACTTGCAGCGCCTTGGGACCTTGCAGTGCGATGAGGGCAGTCTCATCCGACTGATCTTCGAACCTCACCCCCGTGATCGAAGACGAGAAATGACCCACGATCTTGTCGCGGTTCGATGCGTTGCAAACCACGAGGATACGCTCTGGCGCGTGGCGATACAGGATCAGATCGTCGAGGATGGTGCCCTGCTCGTTGCAGCAGCAGGTGTACATCGCTTGGCCATCGGCGATGCGCGCGAGGTCGTTCGTGACGAGACGATTCGCCTGCTCGAGGGCGCCTTCGCCCGTTAGCAACAGCTCGCCCATATGGGACACGTCGAACAACCCGGCGCGTTCACGCACCGCTTGGTGCTCAGCCACGATGCCGCTGTACTGCACGGGCATCTCGTAGCCGGCGAAGGGCACCAGGCGTCCGCCTAGAGCACGATGTCGATCGAGGAGAGGTGTCGCTTTGAGTGAGTCCGCCACGGCGCGGACCTTACTTCATCACCTTGCTCCGATGGAGGCCTTCCGCGGCGCGATCAGCGGGTTTGGGGGAGAGGTGCACTATAGCGCGCCGGAGCCCGACCGTGGCCGCGGCCGGTCACTCGAGCTTCTTCGGATCGATGGGCGTGCCGTCCGGGTTACGCCCGGCTCGGCGCCACCGCTCCGCATCGCTCAAGCCTGACGGAATGGGCGCAGGGGTGATGTCCCGCACTTCGAGTTCTGAGCCACCACCGCTGCGCGGGCTGACTTCGATACGGTAGATCTTCTTCGGATCCCCGCCGTGGATCAGCACCCGAGGAAAGACGGTGCGCGCCGCGCCAATCTCCACCTGGGCGACGGAGACGCGCTGGCGTACGTAGTTCGACAGATCCTCCGGTGTCACCGGCCCCGCGGCGTGCGCGGCGTCGAGGAACCGCCGCTCGACGCGCATCTTCTGGGGGATGGGTAAGCCGAAGAGCTTCTCTTCGCCTTGAGCGAGCTCGCCCTTCGCGAGGTGATCCACCGGATGCGCCGACGGGGCGGCGCTCGCAGCGGCAGGCGCGACTTCTTCCGGGGTGCCGTTGCACGCGGCGCACACGAGAGCCAGCAGCCAGTAGCTGCGTGAAACGTCACGCCTCATCACAAGCAGTGTCCCACGAGGTTCCGCGTTGCGGCAAACCGGGAGCTAGAGGCCTTCGACCAGGGCTGCCCACGAGTCGATGGTTGCGATCGCCGGAGGTGCCGGGAGATCGAAGCTCAGCGTGTTGGTCTTGCCGCCGCCCACGCTGGTGCCTCCGCTGCCGGTGTGCATCACCAGCTGGAACTTACCCGGGTTCACGCGATTGATGGAGCGGTGCGCACCGCTGCCGAGGTAGGGATCGCTGAAGCCGGTGTCCACCGCGTTGCAGGTCGGAAGCTGCGCGACACCGACGCCGAAGATCGTGGAGCCGTTGTCGATCAGCGTGCTGGTCGAGGCGCTGATGAACTGTACGAACGTCGGCACCGTGGCGTTGGGATCTTCAGGCAGACGCTCACGTCCACCGTCGCCGAGGTTCGTCGAGGTCTTGGGGATCAGGTAGTCGACACCCCACACACGGCTATCGCCCGCGTTGCAGACCTGGGCAGCGTTGGTCTCTGGCTTGAACGTCGAGTAGAAGAGCGCGCCGTTGAACAGCGAGAGGGGGCCCGCGACGCGCTCACCACCGGTGAGGCGCGTGTACCAGTTGGCCTTCGAGCCGAGGGTGAGTCCGTTGGAGGCAACCGTTTCCGTGAGGGACCAGACGAAGTTGTCCTGGCTCGCGGCGGTGAAGGTCTCCTGATCTCCGGTGGAGAAGGCGATGGTCAGCTGACCCAGGCCATCAACGCTGAGTACCGGCGGGGTGACGATCGGTTGAGCCGAGGTGGCGCCAAAGCCGAGGTTGGTCGGGTAGGCGTCCCAGAAGAGATCCATCGTCCAGTCCGCGGGGTTGGTGGACGAGGTGTTCACGCGCCACAGCGAACCGTCGCGGTCACCGACGAAGATGCGGTCGGCGACGGTGCCGGTGTCGCCAGGGTAGGCGACGGGTTGCCCCGTGATCGGCGACTCGATGTCCACCTCGGTGGTGCGCGCCGAGAGGTTGCCCGGGATCAAGCCGGCGGGGCGGAAGGTGCGGATCACCTCTCCGGTGTCCAGGCGCACGATGGTGAGGGAGCGCGCCGCGTCCGCGCCGCTGTCGTAGCAGCGAACCGCGCCACGAGGGGGGTAGCTCGAGTTGGGGTTCGTGATGGTGCGTGTGCAGTTGCTGCCCGTGCGCTGACCGCCATCTCCGCCCGGAAGCACCGCCACCGCGACTTCCTTCGCCGGATCACCGAAGAACAGCGTGGTGATGAGGGGCGTCGGAGTGGAGGGCCCGAACAGATCCGCGCCCGTCGTGGTCTTGGTGAGCTGCCAGAGGAACTTTGGTCCCTTGCTGCCCGATGAGTCAGGCTTCGGGTCCGTGACGTCGATCGCAAAGTAGCCGCCGGTGGTGCTCGCCGAGCCAAAGCTCTGGATCAGCACCGTGCGCCAGCGACCGCCGCCGTCTTGAGCGTCGGCAGCGGTGCGCTCGAGCTTGAAGCTAGAGCCGTTGACGGTGGCCACGACGTCCTTGATGACGGGAATGCCGTCGAGCAGCTGCTTGTGCAGCCCGGGGTACTGCGTCTTCATGCCGGTCAGCACCGCCGGCGGGACGAAGGCCCAGAGCTCGTTGTTGCCAACCGGGTTCGACGAGTCAGCGCCGACGTTCATGTTGAAGGCGTGCAGGAAGCCATCATTCGTCGAGGTGTAGAGCACCAGCGGGCGGTCGATCTGCTCGATGGCGAAGGCGTCGTAGGACTCATCGCGCACGATGTCCGAGGGGCTGCCCACCACGCGAGGTGTCGAGTGGTAGATGTCACCGATCAGGTTGCAGCTCGTGCCACCGCAACGGTCGTAGATGGTTCCGTTCGGCAACCCGACGGTCCACTTGAAGACGCGGTCCCGGCACTGGGCAGCGGTGCTCGTGCCGACGCAGTCGCTCGCCGTGATCGCCGCGGCGCCGGGGGGCGTGGAGCTCACGAAGCTCGCGGCGTCACCCGTGTATTGTGTGCCTTGGTAGACGCCGATCCCGTCGTCGATGGTTAGCGGGCGAATCGAGCGATCCGAGAGGATGCCGCTGCCGCCGTTCGTGCCGAGCACGGAGTAGAACTTGCGACCCGTGGGGTTGTCGTTGACGTTCTTGACGAAGTCGTCGCCCTTGACCGGATCGATGGGTTCCAGCGCCGGCTCGATGGGATCCGCCGGGTTCGACGGGGTCTTGCAGACGATGCGCTGGCGCTCGAGTACTGCAGACCAGGTGTCGAACTGCTTCGGGGTGAAGGACGTCAACACGCGGTACGAACCGGCGAAGTTGTTCCGCACGTCGCCCGTACCGGCGAACACCGGCAGGGTGCGGCTCGTCGTTGGAACCAGCTGCGACAGGATGTTGGACAGCGCCTGGCGTAGCTCGTCGCGGTTGGTTGGGAAGTAGGCGCGCTCCGTACCTCCGTTGTACGCGATGCGGCTCAGCGTACAGCACGCCTGGAGCTCGCGATTCGTGGCGTTGGCTGGGTTCGCGCACATCGCGGAGTCTGCGGGCTTTGCCAGATCGAGATCGCCGCAGTCGAGGGCGGTTCCGCCGACGTTCACCGAGTTGACCGCAAAGCCAACCACGAACACCGGGGTACCATCCGTGTCGAACTGCTTGGCGATGTCTTCTGCCCGCTCGTAGGGGCACTTGCCGCCGCTCTCGCAGAAGGGACGCAGGTCGAGGTTCGGCTCACCGTCGGTGAGCAGCACGATGACGTTCTTGCGGCAGCCCTGGGTGATGTACGGATCGTCCTTGGGACCGAACTTCTGCGTGTTGTCGAGAGGATCCGTGCTGTTGTCCAAGTTGAAGAACGCATAGGCGTCGCTCAACATGCCAGCGATGGGCGTCGCGCCGTAAGGACGCGTGGCGAGCAATACGTCTTGAATTCTGTCCGCACGCGTTAGCATGTCGGTCTGTGGAGCGGTGGGTGAGCCGAAGGCCACCATGCGGCCCTCCCAAGGCGGTGCGCCGGCGTTCCGTGCACCGACCTCTTGGGCGTAGTCACCCGTCGTGCAGCCAGCCGGATGGCCTGCCTTGGCGCCGCCGACGTAGTAGCTCCAAGTGCCGTCGACACCGGTTCCAAAGTTCGCGTTGCTACCCGAGACGCCAGTACCCGCGTCGGTGTGGGTGTCGAACGTCATCAACCCGAAGCGCACTCGACCGCGGAAGGTGTCGAGCAAGCCGTCGTTCGCCTGCTGGAAGGTCGAACAACTCGTGGTGCTGTTGTAGGTGTGAAACTTCAGCCAGTCCGTGGGGTACGAGTATGGAGAGGTCTGCAGCGAGGGGAGCACCGCTGAGTTCGGACCCGGCGTGCACGTGCCGCTCAGGATGCGGTTGTACGGGTTCGTGTACTGGTAGTCGTAGATCTGGGGCTTACCGGGCAGGCGGAACTCGTCAGCAAACTGAGAGGAGCTGCGGCTCTGGGAGTAGCAGCGGTAGTTCTGCACGGAACCAGTCATGACCTCGACCAGATCCGTCCAGCGGCTCTTCTGACTGCCCGAACCGGTCGGGTTACAGGTGGGGAAGGTGGTGGACGATGCGAGGTACTCCATGGAGCCCGACGTATCCACGAGGAACATGACGTTGGGCAGCGGCGGGTTGACGTCGACCTGTGCCGCAGCGGGCGAGGCGACGCTGATGGCTCCGGCGCCGCTCAGCAGGGCGCTGAGCCAGACAAGTCCACGCTGCAGCGTGCGCACGGATCTCGAGGGTGCTGGCTGCTTGGGAGGTGGTGAGTCGATCATGGCTGCCTCTGCCTTACTTGCTGATCAAGGTGACTACGTGGGAGCGGACATATGCGGAACCCGCGGAGCGAGAGCTCGACGCGTCGCAGGCGGTGCCTGCGGTGAAGGGCCGCACGGCGCCCTGAGAAGTGAGAGTGATGCGCACCATCTGAAAGGACTGGTTCTGTCCGTCGACCTGGAACCCCGGCACGGCGCCGCCGTTGGCCTCGTCCGTCAACTCGACGACGAAGTTGCCGAGCATCGCCGTGTCGGTCGCGCCGGGCGGCCCCAAGGAGCCCGCTTCCGTCGCGGTCGGCGTGTCCAGCAGGGTCGCGCCGCCGAGCGCAGCGCCGACCTCCGGCATGAACCACTTGTAGCAGCTCGGGCGCTGACCCGAGGGCAGCATGAGATCCTTGGTCGCCTGACAGGTATCGATGCCTTGGCGCATCTCGTTGAGCGCCGCGCTGCCTTCACCGTTCGCGAGGCGGGTTGTTGCCCCGCGGATCCCGTACTCGGCGATGTACTCGGTTTGGATGGCCTGGCGGTCGTAGCCGCTCGCCATATCCACCAGGCTCGCGGAGCGCGCGGCGAAGATCCCGATTGCGGTTAGCAACGTGATGACGAGCACCACGATGAAGAGGGCGGCGCCGCGCTCCTCTACGCGGGCCCGGCGCGCACCCACGACGGGAGAACGGCGCAAATGGCGGGAAAAGTGGGCGGGCGTCATGCGTTGTTTCACCACGTCGTCCCCATCAGGTTGGGCAGCGAAATATCCGCCTGGATGGTGCGAACCCGCGCCCAGCGCTGGTTCGCTGCGGTGGCGCTGGGGTTTAGCGCGATACGGTACAGCTCGTTGGGCACGCCGTTCGGTGGCGTGGCCTGACCCGCGCGATCTGCTTCTCGAGAGCGCACGCTGAGTCGGGTGCGCACGACCCGGATCCGTTCGGGCCTGCCGCCAGCGCTAGGTGCAGCCGCGGTGCCGATGGGGCTGAGCGCGTTGGCGTAGCTTTGGTTCAGATCCGTGTCGACGTCGACCGCTCGGATCGAGAACGCGAGATCCACCGCCAGCTCTGCGACGATCTCCTGGGTGCCCTGGATTTGGTTCCCTGCGGTATTGATTTCGTAGCGCACCAGCTCGACGCGCGAGGAGTCGCCCAGCACCGCCGCGTTCGTGTCGGCGAAGAGCGCCGCGTGGGCGGCGTCGCCGGTCATGTTGCGCAGTTCGTAGCGGATGAAGTTGACGACGTTCGCCCGCGCGCCGGTCTCCAGCCCCTTGAAGCCACACTGCTGGCTGCCGCCTTGCCGCAAGATCAGCTGCGGTGACTGGCTCAGGGACACCACCGGCTGACCCGCGTTGAACGACGTCCCCGTGATGGTTCCGTACTGTTGTTTCCCTGATTCGTCGATGATGCGCAGCGCGCGTCCCGGTTGGAAGACGCTGTTCAGGTTGGCGGTGCCGAGGCGGGCCATGGGCCCGGTGAGCACTTGCAGGGTGACGTCGTAGCCCGAGCCCGTCTGCTGAATCAGTCGGATCGGGAACTCATCTCCGGTCACGTAGGAGCCGGCGAGGGTGATTTGATCCGGCTGAATATTGCCGTTCGCCGCGGTGTCCAGCACGGCGTTGCCCGTGAGGAAGTTCGGGGTGATCTGGATCGCCGCGAGGTCTCTGAGCTGCACGGGCCAGCTCGCATCGGTTGCCGGCTGCCCGCACACGTTTGGGTCGCGTTGCACGTTGGGCGACGCCAAGAAGCCAGCCCGGGTGATGTCCGCCTTGAGGCGCTCGAAGCCCACCACGCTGCTCATGGTGGCGTTCGCCACGCGAGACTCTTGCTGGTAGAAGCGCGAGCCAAAGCGGGCCATGGAAAACACCGCGATGGAGATGAAGAGCCCACCGGTGATGGCGACCATCAGCTCCGCGAGGGTGAACCCACGTTGCCCGGTCCGCGAGGCAGGCCGCACCGCCGTAAGCATTACCCTGGGGATACGCCGCGTGCTCATCGTCCTGCGGGCTCCTGGCGGATCGCCGATGCTTGGTAGACGAAGTGGTAGAGTTCGGGGTGCTTGCCAACCTCGACCGCGTCCGTAGCCGGATTGCAGAAACCGGCGTTTTCGAGCCCGCCGCCATTGCCTTCGCGCAGCCAGAAGACGCGCACCTGGGCGCGGATCAACCCGTTCCCGACGGCGCCTTGATTGTCGCGATTCAGCCACGTCAGGCGAATGTGCGTGCAGTAGGCGGCCACGGTGTTCGGGTTGGTGACGTTGTCGAACGGCGCGCCGAGAGCCGTGAACGCCGGGCCGAAGTCTTCCGCGCCGATATAGTCCGGCTGAAACCAGTCCGCTTCGTTGTCGACTTCCTTGAGCCACTGGGTTTGGGTGCCCAGGTCGCTCGCGGCGCTGGGATTGCGCGGCCCCGGATAGTTCCAGTGCACCGCGTCCGCGGACAGGCGCTCCATCCAGGCTTGCGCGATGTGGTTTGCGACGGCGAGGTTCTTCGCGTGGCGGTTCGAAGCCAGCGTCACCTTCTGCATCGCGATCACGCCGGAGACACCGATCGCGAACACAGCGATCGCCATCATCAGCTCGACGATGGTGTAGCCGCGTCGGTTTGCGTCGAGTCGCTGCTTCACAGACCGAGCCTCGAGGTGCCGTTCGGGAGGATCACGACGTTGCGCGCGAGCCCAACTGGGGTGCTGCCGTCGTAACGGGAGACGTTGGCGAAGGGGACACCCGTCAACGGCACGAAGGCGCTGCCAGCCGCGTAGCGCACGAAGGTGCGACCGAGGGGCGTGTAGCAGATGTCCATCGTGGAGACGCCGCTCGCAGCGGGGTCCGTCATCGTCACCTTCATGTTCTGGTACTCACCCGAACTGTCGACGGAGAGCGTGTTCATTACGCGACTGTCCGCCACGGCCCAGTTGCGATTGCAGCCGTTCGACGGCAGCTCCGCACAGGTCCCGCTCGTCCCGACGACCCCTTCACGGACCGTGAACTGACCCGCGCCGGCGCCCGTGGTGTAGCTGACCATCACCGCGCCACCGCGACCCATCGCTCGCATGCGTGCGTCGCGGTAGATGTGGCTCACCCGCTGAGCGAGCTCACTGGTGCGCCGATCTTTCATGCGCTTGCTGATCGCTGGGATGGCGATCACCGCGAGGATCGCGATGATGATCACGACGACGACCAGCTCGATCAGTGAGAAGCCGCGCTGGGCGCGTTGCTTCCGGAGTCGATGAAGGTGAGTGTGGGTGTTTCCCATGGTCCGCAAATCGTAGTTCAGCCCGTGGGCTACTGAGCAAATGACGTGCCGTCTTCCAGACTCGCTTTGCGACGCAAGAATCCAGCAAATTCCGGTGATTTATGCAGGTTTGCACCGCGTTCGCTGGCTAAGGTTTGCGTCCCTCTGAAAACATTGCGGAGCTGCCGAGCAGGGGAAGGTTGGGGGAGAGGCGATACGGTCTCCAAACACAGCCGGCCAACCGACCTTGGTTTGGCTCGGTCAGAGTTGGGGCGTCCCAGCGGACGATGCTATTGGGCGCCTAATGAAGTTCGAGACCACGTGGACCGCCCTGAGCCTGGCTCTGTTGCTGGCGGTTGGGTGCAACGACAAATCCAACGCTGAGGGTGCGGCGCCGCCGCCCATTCAGAGCTCGAAGCCCGGCGCCTGCGCCGATGGTGGGGGCAAGGTCAGCGACTCGAAGACCGCTGCGTTCTTCCCTCGAGTGTCCGGGGAGTACTGCATCGACCCGAACAATGCCGCCCGGAGCTACGGAGAGTCCGCTCAGGTGAGCCTGGACAAGGCGTGCACCGAGCTGCTCGACGGCGAATGCGAGAACTACAAGCAGCACGGGCTGAAGCGGGTCGTTACGGTGCGCTACATCGACGGCCAAGGGTCACCGGGTGCCGTAAACATCAACCTCTCAGAGTTCGCCACCCCGGAAGGCGCCTACGCGTTCTTCACCAAGCGTGTGGTCGGGGATGAAGACCCAGCCAAGGACGCGCCGAAGCCCCTAACCGCAGGCGGCGCAGGGGCGCTGGGCAGCGGCATTGCCTACGTGTGGCGCGGCAACTACCTCGCGGAACTGAGCTACACGAACGAGCTCGATTCGCCTGACAAGCTGCGGGAAAACTCCGCGAAGATCCTGCCTGGGCTGGCCACGGTGATTGGTGAGCAAATCCAAGGCAAGAAGGAGCCCCCGGCCGCGGTGGCGCTGCTGCCGAAGCTGCAGCAGGTCGCCCTCGGAACCCGCTACCTGATGAGCGACGTCTTCGGTGTCACGGGGACGGGCGCCGGCGCCGTGGGCTACTACACCCGCGGGGACAAGCGTTTTCGCATGGTAACCGCGGAGGTCGAGGACGACGCCGCCGCGAAGGATGTGCTGACGCTGCTGCGCAAAGAGGGCAAGGCGAAGAAGCTCGATGGCGCCGGCGTGGAAGCCGTGGTGATGGAGCGCCGTTCTGCCGACGACCAACCCGTGCTCGAGTGGATGGTGGGCATCAAAGGCAAGCAGGTCATCGGCGTAGTCGATGAAGAGCTGGTGCTGAGCTCGGATCAAACCAGCGACGAAGCCGCCAAGCTGAAGCTCAGCCACGACGAAAAGCTCGAGCAACTCAAGCGCTCGTTCTCGGAGTAGCGCTCGAAGATCTGCAACGAACTGCAGTGCCGCTGGTTACGGGTACGCGCCAGTGGTGCGATCGGCGGTCGCTCGCCCCCTCCGGTTGAGGGCGCTCGACCGCCTGCGTTTCGCACCGGTTTGCGCGTCCACCTCTGCTTTCTCGAGGGGGCTTTTCCGAAGCCCCCTCCCCGCGACGCGGGGCCCCTCCCCAATCGGCGCCCATCCGGAGCGAGGGCGAGGAGCTGCAACGAACTGCAGCTGCGCTGGTTGAACCAGCTGTTTCTCTCTGGTTTCTGCCCGCCAGCCCGGCTCGATATGCTACCTCGCCGGGTCAGACTTTCACCCCGGGCTGCAGCGCGCTGCGGCTACCAATCAGCGAGGTCGAGCGTGGATTTCGAGCTACCCGAGCAACACCGCATCCTGAGGCAGACGGTTCGAGACTTCTGTGAGCGCGAGGTGCGCCCGAAGGCTCGGGAGTGGGACCGTGAGGAGCGTTTCCCCCACGAGATCGTGCCGAAGCTCGCGGAGCTCGGGCTGCTTGGCATTCGCATCCCCGAGGCCTACGGCGGCTCCGAAATGGACATGCTCGCCTACGCCATCGTGGTCGAGGAATGCGCGCGCGTGGACGGCTCCCTGGCGCTCACCGTCGCTAGCCACAACGGGTTGGGGACCGGGCACGTGCTGTCCTTCGGCAACGAGGAGCAGAAACAAAAGTACCTCGGCAAGGCCACCACTGGCGAGTGGCTCGGCGCCTGGGCGCTCACCGAGCCAGGCTCCGGGTCTGATTCCGCGGGGATGCAGACGACGGCGGTGCGCGACGGTGACGACTGGGTGCTCAACGGCACCAAGATGTTCATCACGCAGGGTTCGGTGGGCGGCTTCACCGTGGTGCTCGCGCGCACCAACAAGGAAGTGAAGGCCCAGCGCGGGATCACGGCCTTCATCGTCGAGCAGTCGACGCCGGGCTACTCCGCGAGCAAGAAGCTCGAGAAGTACGGCTGCCGCTCAAGCGACACCGTGGAGCTGACGCTGGAGAACGTGCGTGTCTCGGACGCCCAGCGCCTCGGTGACGTGGACCACGGCTTCTACGACACCATGAGCATCCTCGACTGCGGGCGTATCTCGATCGCGGCGATGGCCCTCGGGCTCGGGCGCGGCGCTCTGGACATGGCCGTGCGCTACGCGAAGGAGCGCAGCCAGTTCGGCCGCCCCATCGCCGACTTCCAAGCCATCCAGTGGATGCTGGCGGACGCTCGCACCAAGCTCGACGCAGCGGAGCTCTTGATTCATCGCGCGGCAGATCTGGCGGACAAGGGTGAGCCCTTCAGTCAGCAAGCCTCGATGGCGAAGCTCTTCGCGAGTGAAGTCGCGACGCAGGTCTGCAACGACTCGCTGCAGATCCACGGTGGCTACGGCTACACGCGGGAGTTCGACATCGAGCGGCACCTGCGAGACGCGAAGATCTGCGAGATTGGCGAAGGCACGAGCCAGGTGCAGCGCATCGTGATCGCCAAGCACCTGCTGGCTTGAGCGGTTCCGTGGGGATGTAAAAAGGCGCGGAGCAACGCGCCTCCCCCCCCCAAAAAAAAAGAAGCCACAAAAAAGCGACGAGCCGGTGACCCTCAGAGGACCACCGGCTCGCGTGCTTTCATGAGTGCGCGTTACTTCGTGCGCTTGATGATGTGGTAGCCGAAGGGAGTCTCTACCGGCTCCGACACATCGCCGGGCTTGAGCGCGAACGCTGCGTCAGAGAAGGGCTTGACCATGCGGCCGCGGGTGAAGGGACCGAGATCGCCGCCCTTCGGACCGCTCGGGCCTTCGGAGTACTTCTTCGCTAGAGCACCGAAGTCAGCACCCTTGGCCTTGGCTTCCTTGGCGATCTTGTCCGCGAGCTTCTTGGCCTCGTCCTTGGAGCGCTCCGACTTCGCGCGCTGAGCGCCCTTGTAGCCGATGAGGATATGCGATGCCGTCACGGTCTCCGTGCCTTGGCCTTCGAGCTGCGCCTTGCGCCGAGCCTCGATGCGCTGACGGATGTCCGCCATCTGCTTCGGGTCGAGTTGCTTCATGGCGGATGCGGCGGGCGAGGGATCCTCGTGGGCGATGGCCGCGGTCTCCTCGTGTTCCGCTTCCGCGTGAGCCACGGGCCAGAACACGCCCATGAAGCCGAGCAAGCCAACCACGATGAGGCCCAGCATCACGGCCCAGGGAGCCCACCACGTGGGATCCTTGTCGGGGTCGTAGACCTTGGGCGGTGGCGGAGCGGCGGGGCGCTTGGCGGCACCACGAGCGTCGCGTGCCGGAGCGGCTTTGCGCTTCTTGGCGGGGGCGACTTCCTCTTCCTCGTCGTCCTCCTCCTCGTCTTCGTACTCGTCGTCTTCGTCTTCGTACTCGTCGTCGTCTTCGTCTTCGTACTCGTCGTCCGAGCCCTCCTCGTCGTCGACGTACTCTTCGTCGTCGTCGAGTTCTTCTTCGGGTTCGTGTTGCTTGGATTGCTTCTTCGCCATGCTGGGGGCTTCCGTAACAGAATGCGGGGCAGCCAACCACCAGGCGCCAGCGGATGTTGCCGCTGGGCTCGAGTGGACTGCTCCCGCACTCAATCTAACGTTAAGATTTGATTAGTGTTTTTGCTGCTTACGCGGCCGAGCTGGACAGCTGGACAGGGCCGCGATCAAGCGCTCGCTTCGATCCACGCGCGGGCGATCACCGGGTCTGGGCGATCCGCTGCATAGGCCTTCACCGCCGTGACTCCGTTGCCGAGGTCGTAGCCCTCGGTGCGGATTGTCTCGCCGGGCCACACGGGCTTACGGAACTGCGCGGAGTAGAACTTCACGCGATCGCCGTCGCCGTCCAGTGCCTTGAGGATCACCGCACGCGCGACGAAGCCGTAGCTGCACAAGCCGTGGAGGATCGGCGCCGGGAAGCCCACCATCTTCGCGAAGTCCGGATCCGCGTGCAGCGGGTTTTGGTCGCCGGAGATGCGGTAGAGCAGCGCTTGCTCTGGGCTGGTTGTTTCCTCATGGATCCAGCTTGGCTTCATCCCATCAGGGATGTCCGGGATTTCTTGTTTGGGGGGAGGAGCACCACCCCAGCCGCCTTCCCCGCGGAAAATGATCGAGGACTCGGTCTCGAAGATCAGCTCGCCGTTGATCTCCGTCTGAGTCTTCACGATGGCCTGAGCCATCTTCTTCATGTCGTAGATGCCGTCGAGGGTGGCGGTCGTCTTGGCGACGCCCTCGGACGGGATCTTCTTGTGAATGCGCACGGACTGGCCGCCGTGGAGAATGCTCGCGAGGCTGCCTTGAGTCTTGCCAACCATCTCACCCATGGGCCCGAACGAAGGCACCACCGCGAACGTCGGGTAGACCTTCGGCCCCTTGGCTTCGTACACGTACGCAAGCTCGTCCTTCTTGGCGCCGATGCCGAGGGCGTAGGTTGCGAGGATCTTCCAGTCGTAGGGGTAGTCGTAGACGGCGGTCTTGGCGCCGACGGCGGATAGATCGAGAGCCATGTGGCTGTTCCTCCTGAGCTGACAGCGGGCTGCGCGCACGAGCCGCAAAACCGCGATTGGTTTTGCGGTCTAGCGACCTAGCGGAGGCGCGTCAATCTCCCGCCGGCGCCCGAAACCCAGGCGATCCGCGCGGGACTGGTACGGCGTTCCGCAGCCGAGATCTCAGCGAAGCTGCTTCATTGCCCGAGCGTACCGAGAACGGCTCTGAAGCTGGCTCGCTTCTCACGTATCATCCCGCCGTGTCTGCTCCTGGGCTGGTCGAGTCGTGGCTCGAGGTGTTCAACCTCACAGCTCAAGATTTGCGCGCCTGGGGCCTCGCCTGGGCGCGGGTGGCGCCCTCAGTCACGCTGGTGCCTGCGTTCGGCTTGCGGGCGCTGCCAGGCCCCGCGCGGGCGGCGCTCGGGCTGTCAATCGCTGCTTGTGTGGCTCCCGCGCTGACGCCCATCGCGAGCTCGTCGAAGCTCGCGTGGCCTGTGCTGCTGCTGCAACAGATGGCGCTCGGGTTGCCTGTGGCGTTGGTTGCTGCCGTGGGGATCTGGACGCTGGTGATGGTGGGCGGCGTCGTGGACGACCTGCGGGGTGCAAAGGCGGAGGCGAACATCGCCGTGCTGGATCGGCCGATTGGACCGACGGGCGCGCTCATGGGGTTGCTCGGGTGCTGGCTCTTCCTCCAGAGCGGGGGCCCCGCGCGCATCGCCGAGGCGCTGATTCGACCCAACTTGGAGTTCAGGCAGCCGCTGCTCGGCGCGGCGCTGCACCTGACTCAGGGGATCCAGATCGCTCTGGCGGTGGCTGCGCCGCTGATCGCCGCGTCCCTCGTGCTGCAGCTGGCCTCTGCGCTCGTGACCCGCGCTGCGAACCCGGCGCACCTGCAGCCGGTGCTGGAGCCGTTGAAGAGCCTGGCGCTCTTGGGGATCCTCGCGTTGCTCTTGGATCGCTTGCTGGAGGCTTCCGCGGGGCTCTTGCTGCGTCTGCCTTGAGCTGCGGAGTTGCCCTCGAGCGTGCCTCTCGACGAAGCAAGAGCGCGTTAGAGATTCAGACGGTAGGCGATGTTTACCCCGATGTCGAACATCGTGATGCGACCGGCGAGAGAGGCTTCGTCGCCAAGAGGGCTCTTCTCCGGTGTTTCCGGGAGGAACCAAGTGCCGACGCGCAAGCTGGTGCCGAGGCTCCAGTTGGGCGCCAAGGCGAACGCCGCGCCCCCGCCGAGGGCAAGGCTGTAGCCCTCGGTGCGGATGGTGACGCCAGGCGGGCCAACCAAGGCCTTGTCGCTCTCGGGGTCCTGGGGTGTGAAGCGGTCGCTGATGACCACGAGACCAGTCATGATGCCGATCCACGACTCGACCGAGCGGCTCACCACGGCGTAGTAGCGGGCGGTCGCTTCCACGAGGAAGTAACGTCGGGCGTGGTCGCGGGGCACTCCTGGAGGGTCCTCTCGGGGCGCGTCCGTGGAGGGGGTGAGCGCAAGCGTCAGGCCTGCGCCAAAGGCGAGATCGACGTTGGCCCGGTACAGCTGCCAGGCGTGGAGCTCGAGGCTCGTGTCCCCGGTCTCGCAGCCCTGGGTTACGTCGACGCAGACTTCGGCGCCGGGCAGCGTGAGCAGGCCAACGCCGGCCTCTGCAGCGCCATGAGGCCGCACCAACGTGCGGGGGTTGAGGCCGAGGCTGCCTTCCTCGTCTTCATGCGTCTGGGCAGATGAGGCAGGGCTCCAGCTGAAGAGCACGCTGCTGCTGAGCAGCGCAGCGACCAGCAGTGACCCGCGTGTCATAGCCAACGCCCTCCGGAGCCCGTGGGCGTTGGCGCGGGGGGAGCTACCGAAGGCGCGCTGCTAGGCGTGGTGCTCGCGGAGCTAGAGGCTTTCGGTGCTGGTGGTTTGTTACCGTGGGGAACCCGAATGGCTGCGCCGGTCGCGCTAGGCGCGGCGTCGCTCGCCCCTGCGTCTAGCTCGGGGGGCTTCGAGAGTTCGCGTAACAGTTGCTTGGCCCGCGTGTTGTCCCCGTCGAGGTCTGTCGCCAGGTTCAGGAGCCGCGTGGCTTCCACCGGCGCCGCGCGTTGAGCCTCCGCCTGATCCACTAGACGGCTCGCCGCGTCTTTGCGCACTTCGAGCAGCCCGGGATGCTTCGGCCACTGTTGCAGCGCCGCGTCGGTGATGTCCCTTACGTTGTTTCCAGGAGGATCCACCAGGTGACCTGCCGCCAGGGCCTTCTGGGCCTGCTCGGTGTAGCCCTCCGCAGAGAGCGTCTTGTTCTGGAAGACACCAAGCTTGTAGGCGATGAGCACGCTGAGCCCGGCCCCGAGCACGAAACACAGCACCAAAACCAGCGCCTTGAGCGACCTGGGCTGTTCCTCGGGCATCTCGTAGGGCTCTACACTGGGGAGCGAACCGCGGCCCGAGTAAGGCGACGAGTAGGGGCCGCTCTGGGGACCAGCGCTCGAGTGCGGTCCGCTCAGCGGGGCGTCGTCAGGCAGGCTGAGAGCCCCTGGTGAGCTGGGACGCGCCAGGCTCCCTTCCGGAGAGCTGGGTCGTGTCAATCCCGGAGAACTCGCGCCCGGAGCTGGCGTGGCGAGGCCTGTGTCCGGCGAGCTGGGGGTTCCGGAAGTCCGCTCGGGCTTCACGGGCGTCGCTTGCGGCGCTCCTTCATCGTTCTGGGTTAGGGCAGGTGAGACGCGGGTGTCATGGGCGTTGCCGGGAGGATCTGGCTCCACCAAGCGCGTCACCGGCTTGTGCGCGGCTTCTTCGGGTTCGAGGATCTTGGTGCCGCTCGGTGCGCTTTGGCCACCTGGGCTGCGATCAGCGGAAGCGTCCTCGGGCGCGGGCGTTTCTCCACGCATGCGAGCAGCCAAATCTGGGCTCAAGTCCAGGCTCTTGGTGCGCTGAAGGCTAGACAGGCTGAGAGCGGTGCCGCCTCCGAGGAGTGTCGAACGCAACGCCAAGTCTTCTGGAGCGAGCCCGCTTTGCCGCGCGGCTTCAACCAGGGCACGACCGAAGACCCTCGCATCCGCTGCGCGGGCGGAAGCCTGCTTGGCGAGGTTTTGCAAGATGACGCGAGCGATGGGCTCCGGCACGTAGCTCGAGCGCGGCACGCTGCGCACATCCGGTGGCTCGGCGTTTGCGTGCTTTACTAGGATGGCTACCGGGTTGTCTCCATCGAAAGGCGTTGTGCCGCTCAACGTCTGGAACAGCATCGTGGCCAGGGCGTACACGTCGCCTGGCGGACCAACCTTGTCGCCGCGTGCGCCTTCTGGGGACACATAGCGAGCCGTACCGAACACGGCGCCGGCTTGGGTCGCGACGGATTCGTCTCCGAGGTCGATTTTGGCGACGCCGAAATCGAGCACCTTTGCAAAGTCGTGATCGTCGCCTCGTCGCACCAGCATCACGTTCTCGGGCTTGAGGTCGCGGTGCACGATGTTCTGCGCGTGGGCTTCACCCACTGCGTCGCAGACCTGGAGCACGATGTGCAGCGCGCGCGGCAGTGGCAACGCACCTCCCGCCGCACCCAGGCAGGAGCGCAGCGAGATGCCGTCTAGGTGCTCCATCACCAAGTACGACTCGCCGCCGATCAACGAGTCCGGCATGCGTGGAAGCTGCCCTGTCATCAGCACCTGCACCACGTTCGGGTGTAGGAGCCGACTCGCGACCTTTGCTTCCTGGTGGAAACGCCGGATCAACGTGTCGTTCGTGAGCAGCTCCCGGTGCAGGATCTTAACGGCGACGTCGCGTCCAATGCCCGACTGATGTGCGCGGTACACGCGCCCCATGGCGCCAATCCCGATCAGTTGGTCCAGTCGGAACTGACCGGCGAGCTCGAGGCCAAGGTAGGCGTCGTCCTGCAGCTCGGTCTTGCGGCCGCCGAGAGGTGCGCCGTCACGCGGACAGAAGATGACGTCCGGGGCGTAGTTTTCCCCACAAGTCGGGCACGTCCGCCGCTCTCCCATCACACCCCTTGGCTACGTCGAGCCGCCGCACTCACAGAGTGGAGTAGTAGTACCTTCCCGAGCAGTCGGGTACCGCTAGAGTCGCTGGGAGACTCAGGTTTTCGTGCTCGCGAGGGGCGTGAGGCGCGTCTTGCCGCAATTTTTCTCGTTGGATCTCCTATCCACAGCCCTTTCGGGACAGCCTGTGGATTTCTTGGGGGAAGAGCGCCGCGAGGCTTGAATTCCGGGGAGTGCGGGGCGGCCGCCGCCGCGAAGTTACGCACAGGCGGTTAGGCATTGGAGTTCGCCGCGGTGTGGCGTGTTGCCAGCGTCAGATCGGCGTTGCGTTGCCGGGGCAGATTGAGCAGGAAGCTATCCCCGCGCGGTCGACCTACCGCAGCTCGGTTGGAGGGGCGCAACTCGGCAAACCCCAACTGTTTGGATTCGTTCTAGGCTCCGTCCTCCGTGTTCTCGCCCGATACCATTCGCAACTTGGTGCTCACCCTGGTGGTGATGCTGCTGTCGCTCAGCGTGCACGAGTTCGCGCACGCGCTGGCGGCAGACCGGTTGGGAGACGACACGCCCCGGCGCCAAGGCAGGCTCACCCTCTCCCCCCTCGAGCACTACGACATTTTCGGGACATTCCTGATCCCAATCGCTGCAGCGTTCTTTGGTTCGGTTCCGATGATCGGCTGGGCTCGCCCCGTGCAATTCAATCCCACGCGCCTGACCCGAAAGCTCACGATGCGCACGGGCTCGATGGTCGTCGCCGCCGCAGGGCCGCTCTCGAATCTCGTGCTGGCGTGCTTGAGCTACGTCGCCCTCGTGGTGTGCGATCGCAGCGGGTTACTGATGAAAGGCGGCGTTCCCCTGCTGGCTTTCCTGAGCGCCATGGTGCTCACGAACCTCGGGCTGTTCGTGTTCAACCTGCTGCCTATTCCTCCCCTCGATGGGTCGAGGTTGCTGCCCCGGCGTTTCGATAGCGTGCTCGAGAAGGTCGCGCCGTTTTCGTTTCTGCTGTTGCTCGTGGTGGTTAGTCGCTTTGGCAGTGTGATTCGCCAGCCAGTCAACTGGCTGTTGGTCGGCTTCGAGCGCGTCGCGCACGCCCCGATAGGAGGCTTCTGATGAGCGACGAAGACGTCGCGGAAGTCTCTGAGGAACTGGCTTCGGAGGATACCCGTGCGGAAACGCTTGAGGCGAAGTCAGAGTCGCCGGCGGAGTCGCCCGAGAGCGCTGAGGCTGACCCTGCGGAAACGCCCGAGGAGTCCGGCACGCCCCCTGAAGCCAGCGAGCCTGCTGCGGACGTCGTTGCAGAACCCGAACAGGCCGCAGGGCCCGAACAGGCCGCAGAACCGGAGCCTGCCGCGCCCGCTGAAGCTGCGGTGGACTCGCCGACGGAAAGCGCAGCAGAGCCCGCGCAAGCCGCTCTTGAGCAAGCTGCTCTCGAGCAAGCTCCAACTGCGGAGCTGACCGAGGCTGAGCGGCGCGCGGCAGAACTCCGGGAGGCGGTCGAGGCCACCGTCGATCCCAACGCCTACCGCGTTCAACTACCGAGTTTCGAAGGGCCACTCGACCTCCTGCTGCACCTCATTCAGCAGCATGAACTCGACATCCTCGACATCCCCATCGCGTTCATCGCTCAGAAGTACAACGAGTACCTGAAGCTGATGACGGATCTGAACATCGACGTCGCGGCTGAGTACCTCGTGATGGCGGCTACGCTGACGCACATCAAGTCGCGCATGCTGCTCCCCCCGGATCCAAGTCAAGCGGACGAGGATGCCGAGGAGGTGGAAGAGGAAGATCCGCGAGCCGAGCTGATTCGACGCCTGCTCGAGTACCAGAAGTACAAGCAAGCGGCGGAGGACCTCGGTAACCGCGACTTGTTCGGGCGAGACATTTTCGGTCGCGGCATCGAGGCTCCAACCGTCGATGGGCCGGCACCGCTTGCGCCCGTCGGCGTCTTCAAGCTGCTCGATGCGTTCCAATCGGTGCTCGACCGCGCGAAGAAGACGATGGACCACACCATCGACTTCGAGCGCTTCTCGATCACCGACAAGATCAACGAGCTCAGCGGTGTGCTGACGCGGCTCCCGCACTGCCGCTTCGAGGAACTGTTTGGCGAGGACGCCACCAAAGCGGAGGTCGTCGTCACCTTCCTGGCGTTGCTCGAAATGACCCGGCTGCGCATGATCCGCATCGAGCAGGAGGGACCATTCGAGACGATTTTCGTCAGCCTGGCGGTGTCCCCCGACGAGGAGTCCAGCGACTCACTCGTGTTGCCCGACGGAATCGTGCACCCCCAGGCCATCAAGGCTCAGGCGGAGAGCGACTCCCCGGAGCCTACGGAGGCGTTGGACGGCGACGAATCGGACGACGACGACGAATCGGACGACGACGACGAATCGGACGACGACGACGAATCGGACGACGACGACGAATCGGACGACGACGACGAATCGGACGACGACGACGAATCGGATGACGACGACGAATCGGATGACGACGACGAATCGGATGACGACGACGAATCGGACGACGACGACGAATCGGACGACGACGACGAAGGCGATTCAGACGACGACGCGGACAACGAAGGCGACGCGAATGATTCCGCAAAGGACGCCGACGAAGAGCCCGACGCCGACGCCCCGCAAGATTTGGCGAACGTCGAGGAGCCGGGCGCCGGTCCAGACGCCGAAGCAACCGCCGCTCCGCTTGAGGCGCCCAAGGATGCTGTAGAGCCAGAGCCAGAGCCAGAGCCAGAGCCAGAGCCAGAGCCAGAGCCAGAGCCAGAGCCAGAGCCAGAGCCAGAGCCAGAGCCAGAGCCAGAGCCAGAGCCAGAGCCAGAGCCAGAGCCAGAGCCAGAGCCAGAGCCAGAGCCAGAGCCAGAGCCAGAGCCAGAGCCACATGCTGCAGTCGGTTTCCGGGAGGAACTGAGCTTGGCGGACGCTGCTGAGTCAAGAGAAGGGGGCTCTTCCGCCGAAGGAGTGACGCTCGATTTTACGCCCGTCGAGCCGGACGCATCCACGGGTGGCGAACCCGCGGTCGACCCGGAGCCTGGCTTCAATTTCCGGGAGGATTATTGGGGGGGAGAGGACACCCCGGCGGCAGAGGAAAGCACCGTCGGCGAACCCGAAACCGCTCCCGTACTCGAGCCGGAGTCCTCACTGGTGGAGGAAGCGAGTGAAGAGCCACCGAGCGCCGCCGAACCGCTGGAGTCTCCGACGGTGGAAGACGAAAACAGGCCCCTGGATGCACCGGGGAGCGATGAGCAAGACTGATGGCCCAAGCTAAACGCGCCAAGCAACCTGAGAAGAAGCAGTCGGACGCCTCGTCCGAGGTCGAGTCGCCCGCTGCCAAGAAGCCACGTGGCAAAGGCGCCGGCGACGCGCCCGCTGTGGAGGATGCGACGTCCGCCCTCGAAGTCGCGACCAAGCGGGGGAAGAAGGCCGGTGGAAAGCCAGGCGACGCTCCACCCAACGCGAAGTCCACGAAGCCGTCCAGGAGCAGCAAGGCGTCGGAGAAGGCGAACAAGCCAGCTGCGGCAAAGGCTAAGGAGGCTGCACCCAGCGACTCCTCAGAGACCACTCCTGCGGACGACTCACGCGAGGCCGCGTCAGAGAACGCAGCGCCGAGCAAGTCGAAGCCGACCAAGGCGTCGAAGCCTTCCAAGAAGGCTGCCAAGTCAGCCAAGAAGAAGACCTCCAAGACGCCGAAGGCGCAAGACACCGATCTGGCCGAGAAGGCACCGAAGAAGGCCTCTAAGCGTTCCAAGCGAGAAGCGGAAGCTTCCGATGGCACTGAGTCAGAGCCGTTGGCGGGCGCTGAGCTAGCAGACGCTGAGGCAGCAGAGCCCGGCGCGGGCGAACTTCAAGACGCTGACGCGAAACCGGCGAAGAGAGTCTCAAAGAAGCCGGCGTCAAATAAGGCCGACAAGACCGCGAAGAACGCCTCAAAGAAGCCAGCGTCAAACAAGGCCGATAAGGCCGCGAAGCAGGCGACCAAGACGAAATCCGCGAAGGCGTCCAAGAAGACAGTTGCCGCGAGGAAAGAGAAGTCGGCGGCGTCGGAACGTGAGACGGACAACAGCGAGACGCCGGACGCGCCCCTGAACGACGACGCGGCGGAGGTGGGCGCGCCCGAGGTGGACAGCTCACCGGAGGAAACGCCGGAAGCTGGGGAGACCTCGAAGAAAGCCGCCAAGAAGACCTCGAAGAAGACCGCCAAGAAGACCTCGAAGAAGACCGCCAAGCAGGCGGACAAGAAGGCCTCGAAGACGGCCTCAAAACAGGTGGACGAGGCGTCTGACGGGGATGCCGCGGAAGAAGAGACAGCGCCCGTCCCGCAAGCCTCTGATGCGACCGAGGCTGGCGACGGAGCCGCAGAAGGAGAACTTCATGCGGAGGAAGCCGCCGATGCCGGGCCTCAGCTAACCCTGATCGACGGCGATGAGCAGAGCGCCTCTGGTTCGCTCCTCGGAGAAGGTGAGGCGGCGGTCGAGGAAGACATCGAAGACACTGAAGGCTTCTTGCGTGGGCTGATCGAAGCCATCCTGTTCGTCTCCGACAAGCCGCTGTCCGTGAAAGAAGTGGCCCGCGCTGCCAAGCTCGACAAGAAGCGAACACAGGAGATCATCGACGAGCTCCGCGCGGAATACCGCGACCGCGGGATGGTGCTCCACGAGGCTGTTGGAGGCATCAGCTTCCGTTCGAACCCTCGCTACGGCGAGTACGTTCGGACCCATCTCTCCCAGCGGCCAGTGCGCCTAAGCCGCGCGCAGCTCGAGACTCTCGCCATCATCGCGTATCGGCAGCCGATCACGCGCCCCGAGATAGACGACATCCGTGGGGTGGACTGTGGGCCTGTGCTCAAGGGCCTACTCGAGCGCGATTTGGTGCGCATCCTCGGCAAGAAGGACGAACCAGGCCGTCCGATGCTCTACGGTACCAGCGACGCCTTCTTGGAGCTGTTCAGTCTCGATTCGCTGAAGGATCTCCCGACGCTGCGTGAGTTCACGGAACTCAGCGAGGAGTCGAAAGACAAGTTCACGAGCCAGCTCGGAGAGGAAGCACCTGCCGGGCCCATCGAATTCAACGACGAAGCGCCAGCAGCGTTCGATGGCGGCGATCCGATCCCCGTCGACGCCGAGGGCGAACCGACTCAGGAGTTTCGCGATCGCAGCGATGGCGACACGTTCGGGGATGACGACGAACTCGACGAGGGACTCATGGGGGCGGAGCTCGAGGAGCTCGAGCGTCGCGAAGCGGAGCGCATGCAACGGCGCGCTGAGTCTGCTGAGAGTGACGAAGAGGACACGCGCGCCACGGCCCATGGCGGCGACGATGATGACGATGATGACGATGATGACGATGATGACGATGATGACGACGATGACGACGATGACGGCGATGCCGATGACGGTGATGCCGATCAACGCGATGACGACGGAGAAGGTCTAAGCGAGGACTCCGTTGACGCCTGGGACGAGCAGCCGCCACGCGCCCAGCTGTCCATCGAGGACGACACCGACGACGAGGACATCGGAGAGGCTCGGGGGAGCGTCTCCATCAGTGCCCCCGATACCGAGGCAGACGAGACGGACCGTGGCTGGGACCATGACGACGAATCGGACGACGACGACGATGACGTCGACGACGATGACGACGACGACGACGATGACGACGACGACGACGACGACGACGACTGAGCGCTAGCTCAGCTCGGGTCGTCGAAGTCGGCGGCGAGCGCCTTGACGCGTTCGAACAGCTGAGGGTGAGCCAGGAGCTTGCGCACGATCGCCCAGAGTTCCGCGTCGTGAAGACGAGCCATCCCCGTGGCGCCCTTGGCCTTGCCGCGGGGCTTCTTCTTGATAGCGCTGGGCCCTTCTTGCCTCAGCCGCTGCATCGCGCTCACCCAGCGTTTGGTGGGGAAGAGCTCTCCATCCTCCCACGCGAGTACTTCCTTCTGTTCGAGGCCCAGGGTCTCTGCGAGTTCACGGGCGGTGCAGCCAAGGTCCTTGCGTAGTTGCTTGATGTCTTCAGGGCTCACGCGGGAACCGTAGTGCCCCAGCCATCGAAGAAGCAACTCGCGCTGGTACCGGTCGAAGTTTTCAGGTGGCCCCGTACCTCCGATCGAATCCGCCCGTTTCATCCGCGCTCGTCCTTGCTGCTCTTGCCGTCGTAGTGGGCTGCGAGCCCTCGTTCGAACCGCCCGTGCCGGAGGTCGCTCCGGACAGGGAGATTGAGATTCATGGTGCGCCGAGCGCGGGAGGGATCCCAAACGTGGCGCGGTTCGAAGTGCCCGGCAGCAACGCCGCCGACCTGCGGCTCTATACAGGCAGCCTCAGCGAGTACTACGAGCGCCGCTTGCGTGAGCGCGACCTCCCCGAGTCGTTGCTCGACCGGGAGGTTCAAGCGTTGCGCTGGGGGGTTGATCCCGCGGCTCCAGCATGGCTCGGCAACCAGGAACCGCTCGTCCCAGGGCAGCGCTACTCCCTGGCTGAGCTCGGGTTGGGCCTGCTGCTCGAGGTGGACGTTGCATTCGAACAACCCGAATACGCCCCGCGGGTCTGGCCTCCTCAGGGGCGATCCGGTCGCCTAGCTGTCTTCTGTCCAGGATGGCGGGTAGGGGAGTCCAGCGTGTCGCTGGACGCGTGCGGCGTAGCAGGGCACGTTGCCGTGGGGATAAGCGATGTAGGGTTCCTGGCCGAGAGCTGCTTCACACTTGAGCTCACCGACTCCGCCTCGGAGCCGTGTCTCGCGCCGCTTGCAATCGGAGACAGTTGGCTACCCGCCACGCGGCTTGCGGTTGAAGAATCCGTCGCAAGAGCCTCCTTGGAGTGCGCGGTCACGGAGCAGCCTTTGGCCGATGGGTGCGCGCGTGCAGGGGATTCGTACCTGGCATTGCGGAAGCCCCGAGAGTCGCTGTGGGTCGTTGAGATCGCTGGCAACACACTCGGGCCTGAAACTGGTGATTTTCTAGTCATCTCAGGGCTAAGCCCCGACACCAGCTATGCCTACTCGTTGGTTAGCTTGGATCCCGCGGGCAACACGCTGCGTGATGAGGGGGAAGTTCGGACCCTTGCTCCTCGAGCGCAGGTTGTACTGAACGAGGTGCTGGCAAATCCGAACGGGCCAGAACCCGCGCAGGAGTGGATCGAGCTTTTCAATGCGGGCTCCCGCGTCGCATCCCTGGACGGCTACACGCTGGAGGATGGTGCGGGACGCACCGAGCTGCCGCCTGCGACGGTGTCGCCGGGAGCGTACGCGCTACTCGTCACCCCTGAGTATGATCGCGCATACCCTTTCGACCTGTCACCCTCGAAGGAGGTTCAGCTGATCGTGGTGGAGCAGCTGGGCAAGAGCGGGCTTTCGAATTCAGGAGAGCCGCTCATCCTGCGAGATCCCGACGGAGATTTGGTGTCCGCTATTCCACCGTTGAAACATGACAAGCCAGGGTATAGCGTTGCGAGGCGGACACCGGAACTGAGTGATGTACTCATCTCTTTCCAGACCCACGGCGCGCCGGGCGCATCTCCAGGCGAAGCGAATCGTTTCGACGCCGCCGCTACTGACTAACGCCGTTCCGTCTCACGCAGTGGCTACGTTCGGGGGAGAATTAGTCAGCGCTCCGAACGAGTTCCGTTTCGCATCGACTGGCGTGTTACCCTTGCCGCGGGCCAACGCTCAACGGCGGGTTTGCTGCCACAACTCGAGAACGGCGCTGCCGCGTGTTTCCGGGCAGCAGAAGGCGTCTGGCCAACAGACGTTCAAGTCACCGACATTCCGGTGTCGAAACGGGAACGTTCGGTGTGAGTCTGTAGGTGTTGTGGTTTGCAAGGCCGCTTGGAGCAGCCAGCCGTGCGCTTTGCGCTGGTTGCGCGTTCGTGCGTTCACTCGTGGATTGGTGATCGCGTCATGGAGAGACGGGTTGAGTCACTCTCCGCTAGCCGACGGTCCTGGTTCCGCGACAATCTTTCCCCGCGTCGCGAGTTTCGATTGACGAATGCGGGCTCGTTTCCATAAACCAAGATTAGCTTCACTGCGACTTCAGGCTACCGCGCGGTGACAGTGCGTTAGCCACGGCCCATCCCCTCCCGCGCGACCCCATCCGCGTTTGCGCGCCGAACCCAACCCCAACCCCACAAAGGGGGCCAGTGTGAACCAACGAGCAATCGACGCATCCGCCGAAACGACTGACGAAACTCTCGCGGAGTGGGATGACGGTCGGAGCTCCGGGTCTCGCATCAAAGTGTATCGCCGCGAGGAGCAGGCGCCTTTGACGACGCGCCAGGTCGCAGAGCTCCTGGGTTGTGGAGTAAAGACCGTCCACAACTGGGTGGCGGACGGACGCATCCCGCACTTCCGCACTCCGGGGCGTCACCTACGGTTCCGCGCGGAAGATGTGGCGGAGTTCATGCGCCGCTCCGGCTTCCCTGTACCCGACGAGTTGAGCTGTAGGTGTCCACTGTTGCTCGTCGCGGAGGATGCGCGCGCTGGGACACTTGGGCTACCTCGAGGGGCCATCAGCTTGGAGAATCCCCTCGACGCACTGGTGATGTGCCCGTCCCATCGCCCACTGATGGTTGTGGTCGTCGCCGAGCAGATGGTTGGCGTCGACCTCAAGGCCTTCCGTGCGGCGATCGATCGGGCGTGCGAAGATTGCAGAGTGGTATGGGTTGGTTCGCCCCCCGCGGACGCGGAAGGCTACGAACTGCTTGACCTCCTCGACCCCGGGAGCCTGGCGAGTCTGCTGCGCGTCCGTCGTCGTGACCGGCCGATCCCCTGAGCGTGGGTACGCACAAACTGCTGAGCCGATCTTCGCCTGGGGCGTCGATCGGCTCTTCAGTTTTGGGTCCCTACAGACGACCCCCGCCTCGAGAAGCTGAGGTCGCAGCCTGGCGAGCTACGACCCGGCGATGGTCATCGACGAGACGCGGAAGGTTGGTGCGGCCACTGACGTCTTCATCACCAGGTCATCGGCGACCGCGTCGATGTTCTTCAGCATCGTGTCCAAGTTCGACGAGGCCGTGATTTCGCTCACCGGGAACGCCAGCTCACCGTCTTCGATCCAGAACCCAGCGGCGCCGCGGCTGAAATCGCCGGTCACCGCATTGAAGCCAAAGCCCATCATCTCGGTGACATAGAGCCCGCGCTTGGTCGAGCGAATCAGCTCGTCCCGGCTGACCTTACCTGGCTGCAGCACGAAGTTGCTGGTCGAAGAACCGACCGAGGCGCCTCCTCGCGACGCGCTGTGGGTTGATTCACGGCCAAGCTTGCGGGCGCTGTACCAATCGAGCAGAAACGTCTTCAGCTCGCCGTCCTGCACCACCACGTTTCGCCTGGACGGCATGCCCTCACCGTCGAACGGGCGGGAGCCAGGCGCTCGCGGTAGCAGCGGATCGTCGATTAGGGTGACCAGGGGGCTGGCGACGCTGGAGCCTTCTCTTTCCGCGAGGTAACTTGACTTGCGCCAGACGGCGCCGCCCGTGATGCAGCCGGCGAAGGTGCCGACGATGGAGCGGGCGACGTCTGGGTCGAATATGACCGGCGCTTCGCAGGTGTCGACTTTGCGTGCACCCAGTTGGCGTAGCGTGCGGCGTGCGGCTTCGCGTCCGACTTCCTCGGTATCCTCCAAGTCGGCCAGATGGCGACACGCCGACCAGTAGAAGCCGCGACGATTCTTGCCGCCGTCGTCCTTCGCGACGGGCGAGACCACCAGGGAGGCGTAGGAACCGCGCGTGGTCCCGACGAAGCCGTTGGAGAGCACCATGACGCGGATGCCGCTGTTGCGAGCAAACGTCGCGCCCTCCGACAACGTGAGCCGCGCATCGAAGCCGAGCGCGGCCTTTTCAGCCAGCTTGGCGCGTTCGAGCGCCGCGGCGGCATCGATCTCCTCGACGGCGGGATCGTACAGATCAAGCTCAGGGAAGGGAGGGGTTGCGAGCAGCTCTGGGTCCGCTGGACCTTCGCAGGCGTCCGGCTGACTCAGGTCGAGCAACGCGATGGCATCCGCCACCAGCCGCTCCAGCCCGGCCTCCGAGAGGTCGCTCGTCGCGCTCATGGCCACGCGCTGGTCACGGATCACTTTCATCGACACACCGCGGTGACCAGCCTCTTCGACGAGCTCGGGTTCTCCGAGCCTGACCTTGGTGGACAGCTCCCAGCCTGAGCGCGCCGACACCTCAGCGACGTCGGCTCCTGCTTTCTGCGCGCGGGCTACGAGTTTCTCCGCCAGCTCCCTGAGCTGTTGTGTGTCGTCCTTCATCTCTCGGTGCTCCATCTAAGGGGGCGCCTCACGCGGCGCGAACCCACATTCGCGCCGAGCGGCGCGAGGAATCAGTCCTGGACACTAGCTTAGTTCCGGGTGTCGACGCGACCGGCGCGGGATGGGGGAAGTCGCGCCCTTGCTGAGGTCACGCATGCAGTACAGCGTCCACAGGGTGCCCAGGGTGAGGATCGGCAGCATCCACAGTAGAGCGTGGCCAAGGGGCGTTCCGCTGACGTGGTGCACGCCAAAGTCACCGTGGAACTGGCGATAGGTGCCGTAGCTTCCAAGCCTTCGGTAGCTCACGACGAACAGGCCGAGGGCGAGCAAAGCCGGTGCGCTTCCAACGCGCACGAGGAAGCTCGGCTTGGCTCGCTCCTGGCGTGTGGCGATCAGGAACCCAAGGGCGGGCGCACTGGCGTCGAGCAACACCCAGAGTAGGCCCCAAGGCGTCACGAGCGCCGCCCCATCGAACCAATAGGCGACCGACCAGTCGGGGGCGAAGGCGATGAAATAGCCGCATACTGGGGCGAAGATCAGCAGGCCGTACGCTGCGCTCAGCAGCGTGCCACGATGACGCACCTGGAGCCGGTCGCGTGCCGCCCTGCCAACGCTCAACCAGGCGAAGACAACGCCCAAGGCGAAGCCGATCAAGGGGCCGAGAAGCGCTGGCACTTTACGGGTTCTAGTGGCGGGTAGGCATGAGCACAAGCCAGGCGCGACAGGTCCAGGCGCCGCTCTTGGTGGTGGAGCCCGGGGTGAAGGACTATAGAGCCCCTGTGAACACGCAATCGGTGCGCGAATTATTGCAGAAGGTGCAGCGTGGAGAGGTCGAGCTGGACTCGGCGGTGGAGCTCTTGAAGCAGCTTCCAGTCGAGGACCTCGGTTTCGCCAATGTGGACCACCACCGCGCCCTGCGTCAGGGGCTGCCTGAAGTCGTGCTTGGAGAGTCCAAGACCCCTGAGCAGATCATCGGCATCGCACAGGCCCTCTTGGCTCGGTCGTCCAACGTGCTGATTACGCGTGTGGAAAACGACAAGGCGCAAAGGATTTGCGAAGTCCTGCCAGCTCTCGAGTACAAGGCAGAGGCGCGGGTCGTGATCAGCCGAGACCGCGTCGTCGAGTCCCTCGATAACTCACCCGTTGCCATCGTCACCGCTGGCACCAGCGACATCCCGATCGCCGAAGAAGCTGCAGAGACGCTCGCAGCTTGTGGTGCCAAGCACCAACGGGTCTTCGATGTGGGCGTTGCAGGGATCCACCGCGTGGTGCGGCACCTCGACCTCCTGCAAAACACCCCCGTGGCGATCGTCGTGGCCGGCATGGAGGGTGCGCTTGCGAGCGTCGTCGGTGGTCTGATCGCGGGTCCCGTGATCGCAGTGCCGACCTCCGTCGGGTACGGCACCGCGCTTGGTGGCTTCACCGCGCTCTTCGGTATGCTCACCGGCTGCGCGTCGGGCGTTTCCGTGGTGAATATCGACAACGGATTCGGGGCGGCCATGGCGGCGTTTCGCATTCTACGTCGTATGGGGCCGGCGGCGTGAGCCCGCCCCACGGTGGGGGGAGCCATCGTTCGGGGCATACTCACGGGCCGGGCGCCGGCGGTGAGTCTCATGACCATGAGCACCACGACCATGAGCACCATGATCATGAGCACCATGATCATGAGCATCATGATCAGGATGAGCACCATCACGCTCACGGGGACGGACACCACCACGGTCCGGTGATCGATGGCGACCCAGAGCGCTGGCGTGACGCGCTCCCGCGTGGTGCTGGTCAGGGCAAGTTGCTCCTGCTCGACACCTTCAGCGGTATCGCGGGGGACATGACCATCGCGGCGCTGGTCGACCTCGGAGTGCCCTTCGCGGTGGTGCGTGAGGCGGTGGCGACGCTGTCTCTCTCCGGCTTCGAACTGGAGCTCGCCTCCGTGCCTGCTGGGGCGATCGGTGCGACGCATTTCGACGTCAAGCTGGAGGCCGGCGGACGGGAGCGGAGCTACGCTGAAATCGCAAAGCTCATCGCAGACAGTGGGCTGCGCGAATCGGTGAAGTCGCTAGCTCAGCGCATCTTCCGTATCCTTGCGGAATCCGAGGCGGCGGTTCATCGCATTCCCGTCGAGTCGGTACACTTTCATGAAGTCGGCGCGCTTGACGCGATCGTTGACATCGTTGGTGCAGCGGCTTGCTTTGACTATCTGGGGGCCAAAGTACTGGTCACCCCGCTGCCGCTAGGACGCGGCTTCGTGGAGTGCCGCCACGGGCGCATCCCGCTGCCAGCGCCCGCCACACTGGGTTGTCTCAAGGGTTTCTTGACCGTCGACTCCGGGCTCGAGGCCGAACTGGTGACGCCTACTGGCGCTGCCATCGTGGCCGGGGTTGCGGAAAGCACTGGCGTTTGGCCCACTGGAAAGCCGCTCGCCCACGGCTGGGGTGCAGGTACCCGCAAGCTTCCGGATCGTCCCAACGCTCTCCGGGCGATTCTCATCGCCCCGGACGGCTCGACCGATGACATCGAGTTGCTCGAGGCCAATGTCGATGACCTCACCGGTGAACTCGCTGGTCACGCGCTCGCTGCGGTGCTCGAGTCCGGCGCGGTGGATGCCTGGATTGTCCCTGTAACGATGAAGAAGGGCCGACCAGGCTGGGTGATCTCCGCATTGGCGCCCTTGGGTACGGCCGATGACGTCGCCCGCTGCGTGTTGCGCGAGACCAGCTCGATTGGTGTGCGACGAAGGCGTGTCGCGCGCGTTGTTCGACCACGCCGAGAAATCCATGTGGAAACACCGTGGGGCGATGTACGCGTCAAGGTCAGCGAGGGCGACTTTGGCCCGGCGCAAATCAAGCCCGAGTTCTCCGATTGCGAGCGCATCGCGCGGGAGGCTCATCAGCCAGTCAGCGAAGTGATCCGGGTGGCATTGGCCGCGGCTCAGTCAAAGCTCGGCGTCTGAGCTGGCGAACCGCCCGTGACGCCCAAGCAGGGGGGCGTCACGTCAGCATCTCGGCCTATCAGTCCGGGCGCTCGAGCTCGAAGCCGGCGGCTTCCCAGTTCAGCACGCCACCTTCCAGGAAGTTCACCGGGACGCCTTGCTCGCTGAGCTTTTCTGCTAGCTCCTTGGTTTTGTCTCCGCTGCGACAGTACAAGACCGGTTCCGCGGGGAGCATGTGTAGCTCCGCCAGGCGACTCTCGATTTCTTCGAGGGGCAGATTCGCAGCGCCAGGTAGGTGCGCACGGGCGAACACGGGTGCCTCTCGGGTGTCGACGAGGCTGATCTGTCCGCGCTTCAGCAGCTCCGCGACCTCTTCGGGCTTCAAAGCACCGGCGGTGCGCGGCAAGAAGGGCTCGATGAGCTTGCGCAGCTCCGCTCGCTTCATCGCGCCAGCTTTGCCTCCAGCAGGCTGTCCGTTGTGGAAGACCACGAACGTGGGCACGGACTGGATTCCCAGAGCGCGGGCCAACATTGGGCTCTTGTCGATGTCTACGGTGACGATCTTCGCCTTGCCCTCGAGCTCCTGAGCGAGGGCAGCAAGCTCCGGCGCCACCGTCTTGCAGGGGCCGCACCACTCAGCGCCAAACTCCACCATCACGGGGAGCTCGCTGTGGAGGACTTCCTGCTCAAACGTCTGTTCGCTGATTTGGGCGAGTGCCATGGGGGGCTTCTACAACAAAAACCGGCGGCGCGTTAGCGAGCCCCAAATCCGCGCCAGTTCTTGGGCTCAGGCGCTTCTTGTCGGGCTCGGTTGCTGCGCTGGTGCGCCTCCCCCCCCACGCTTGCGGCGACCTGGAAAGACCAAGCCGAGGCTGCCTGCGCCGAGCAACGCAGCCCCAGCCCAGCCGAGGGGCGCTACGCCGCTCGCGGCGTCGAACAAAAGCACACCCTGGGGCAACAGGTCGGGCCGCATGTAGCAGGTGGCGAAGACCACACCTAGCGTCCACAAGACGCCGCTGCCGAGCTCGAGGGCCAGTAACTCGAGCAACGCTGGTAAATATCCGTATAGAAACTGACGCCAAGTGCTGGCGCCGAGCGCTCGGGATGCAAGGGCCCAATCGAGAGTCTGCATCCGCAGGAGTTCGGCGCGTAGCGGGCGGGCAACACGTAGCGCCCTGAGCAGCGCAAGCAAAACTAATGTACTGCCCAGGCCAGGTTGGGCGATCAACATCAGCGCGAGAAAGATCACCGTCGGGAGCGCTGCGCTCGCCTCCACTCCGCGCGCGAGCAAGCGATCCACTGCGCGTGGGCCGAACGCAGCGGAGAGCGCTAGCGCAACGCCGAGCGCTGCCCCGAAAATCGCCACGGAAACACCAACCAGGCAGAGCTGGAACAAGCCGGGTGAGGCTGAGAGCACAGACCCGGCTGCGCTCAGCGCGAGACCCAGCCCAAGTAGCAACAGCGCGACTTGAAACCTCATACGAGTCGCCCCTCTCGCTTGTGCAGTGCCTCGCGGAGACGTGGGTCGAGGCGGCCGAGCGCGTAGTCGCCGATCAGTTGCACCACTGCAACCATCGCGGTTAGTGCCACGAGGAGCACCATCACCCAGCCGATATCACCCTGCTTGACCGCCTGCAGCGTGCGAGTTCCCAGGGCGCTTTGTCCGGTAACCAGCTCCACGAGCATGCTCGCGGAAAAAATTCCAGGCAAGGCCAGTGGCAGATCAGCGACGGCGTAGCCCAGGCCGAGGCGCGCATGACGTACCCGGCGCCTTAGCGGACTGAGCCCAAATCCACGTTCGGCTTGATCGAGGGTGGGACTCACCAGCTGGCGCTGTAGAGCTCTCGCGTACGTTGCCGTGCGGATGCCTCCGAAGAGCGCCATCGCTACGGCGCCCAGGTCAGACCCTGTCCACAGCAACACGAACCAGAACGGTGAACTCGCGAAACAGGCAAAAAGCAGCGTGTAGCGTCGACCTCGGGGTACCGGGAGGAGTAGCAGCAACACGGCCAGCAACATCGACCCAAAGATTGCCCAGCCGGCCAAGCGTAGGCTGGGAACGCTCGCGTAGCCGAGTTGGCGAACCAGCTCGTCGGAACGATACACAATGGTCGCAGTGAGCCACTCGCCGTACTGGGTATCTCGCAGCATCGCGAGGACCCGGTCCGTGCCTTCTCGGGGGATGTAGTTCGAACGCTCCCTACGCCACCACTCGCGGTTTTCGAGTACGTTCTGCCGCGCCTCCTTCAAGGTAGATTCCTTGCGGATTTGTACATTGCGCTCGGTGATGTGCGCGATCACCGCGACCAAGCGGCGGGCCCTGGGGATGTCTTGCTCCGTTTGGGGGGGAGAGAGCGCGGCGAAGAGCTCCGGCAAGGCATAGGTGTCGAGCGCCAACACGTCTGCACGTCGCAGCGTCGAGCTCTTGGAGGCCAGCCTGGACACCGCGCGTCGGACGACCAAAGGGCGGTAGTCGAGGCCTCGGTCTTGCCAAAAGCGCCCCCAGAACACCACTGCCGCCTCGGCGTCGTCGAGCTCCTCCGGCTCCCCGACGCCCATCCGGCGACCCAACGGGGCCAGAGCGAGCGCGACGCGGGTACGTTGGGCTGGCGGCAGGGTATCGAGCTTGGGCAAGACGTAGGGCAGTGCTGCGCCCCCGAGGCGTCGGAGCTCGATTGCTCCGTCGCTTCCTCCCTCGGCTGCGTCCCACATCGCTCTTTCCGCGAGGTTACGCACGCTGACCGGGTTTGGGTTGAAGAAGCGCGGCACCGCGCTCGCGCTTGGCTGCAACGTACGGCTGACCGCCCAGAAGCCCAACAAGCTGATGAGCATCAGGCCCGGCAAGAGCCACAGCAGACGTCGCAGCAGGTGTCGCATCAGTGACCTCGCGACGTGCTCAGGCTCTGCGCGGGATCAGCGCGCGCGAACTCCAACGGCGCGTTGGTCAAGGCGCCAGGGCGAGGTAGCCACCCGCCAACGCGGCGACCAGCAACGCACCCAGGACCATCATTCCGACCACGGTTGGCGGCAAACCAGTGGTGGGGATGTCGACCGGATCCTCTTCGGGATCGTAGTACGCCGGCGGCATCGGTGGAGTGTGGGGAGCCGGCCCTTGCCCCGCTGCCTGAACCGCGGCCTGCACCGTCGCGGCGTCCATGCCGACCATGGTGTGGGAAACCTTGAGCTTGCGTGACTCGCGAGCTGCTTCGTCGCTCAGGTTGAGGGGCGTCTCTGGAGCGACGGGTGCAGCCCGCACGGTGGCGTCTGCGGTCGCTTGCTGGGTGATCGCGTACTTCTGGTAGCTGAGGAGGTCTTCAGCACTCGCCGGGGGTAGACCCGAGCCCTCGAACTTGGCGACGATCACCGTGATGTTGTCGTGACCGCCGGCGAGATTCGCGCGGTCCGTCAGAACCTTGCAGGCTTCCAGTGGATCTTTGATGGTGATCAACACCTCGCGCATCTCATCTGCGCGCAACATCCCGCTCAGCCCGTCGGAGCAGAGCATCAGCACATCGCCTTGGCGCAGATCTGCGTAGGTGAGGTCGACCTGCACCGTGTCCGCAGTTCCCAGCGCCTGCAGGATGATGTTGTTGTGCTCGAAGGTTTCTGCTTCCTCTTCCGTGAGCTGACCGGCTTCGATCAGCTGGTTTACCAAGGACTGATCGCGCGTAACCTGAACCATGCGATCGCCGCGCAAGATGTACGCGCGGCTGTCCCCGACCTGGCCGAGGAAGAGGCGGGAGTCGACGAGCGCCGCGATAGTGGAGGTGGTGCCCATGCCTCGCCGACTGCGATCAGCGCGAGCCTCGTTGAAGATGCGCAGGCCGGCTTCTTCGATCGCACGCACCAGGCGCCGTGCGAGATCGTCGCGATCCTTTGGCAGCTCCCCGTCGACGAGCTTCTCGTAGATGATGTCGACGGCAAGTTGGCTCGCGACTTCACCCGCCGCCGCTCCGCCCATACCGTCGCACACGCCGAGAACCGTGCCTCGAGGACCTACCGTTTGCTGACGGTCCGCCTCCATCAGGCTGCGGCTTCGACGTGTCAGGTCTGCGACGAGGAAGTTGTCCTCGTTGTGTTCGCGGATCTGACCGACGTCGGTACGGCCGAATAGATGAATGCGGATGTCGCCCGCCGCGTCCCCGTTTTGGCTCATATCAGCTTGGTGGCCCGATCAAAACTCACGCCGTGCTTGGCGTGAACCCGAAAGAATTTCCAGACGAAATAGGTGCTGGCCGATACGTACGTGATCGCCGTCTTCCAGCTGTTGTTCACCGCGGATCGCCAGGTACGTCCCGTTGGACGAACCCAGGTCACGCAGGCTGAAGTCGCGCCCGGAGGGCTCTCGAGTGATTCCTGCGTGTCGTCGGCTCATGAATGGATCGCCCGTGAACACGATATCACCTGACTCTCGCCCGATGACAGTTTGCTCGCGCGTCAGGTGGTAGACGTCGCGGGTGACCCCTTCAACCGTCTTCTGACACAGCCTCGCGAAGCGCGGCGCGGCTGGAGAACCGAAGATTTGCGTTCCTCGCTCCGCTGCCTGCCCCAAGCCTTTCTCCGCTTCGCTCACGATTTCGAACCTTAACACCTCCAAGCCAACGAGAAGCAAGTCAGCATTTCTCAGGCTTTCGCTCTTCGTTAGGCGCACGTAGACGCCGTTCACGGACCCTAGGTCGCGGATAAAGAAGTGACCGTCACGATGCATCACCCGAGCGTGGCGCGGGGAAACGTAAGGGTCGTTGGGCAGCACAATCGCCCCTTCGTGCCGGCCGATGTCTACCTGGTCGTCGAAAATCGGGTATTCGCGGCCAGGGCTACCGTCCTGAGCGATCACAACGAGCTTGCCACGGGCCTGCCCCGACGCCTCGGCCGCGGGGGCTCCTCCGGGCTGCGGCGCCGTGTGAGGCTGCGCTGCGGGTTGGGGCTGCGTCGGCTGAGGAGCTGGATGAGGGTGAGGCAGCGGCACGGGCTGCGGCGACACTACCGGCTGTGGGGCGGGAACCGGCGCTGGCACCGGAATTGGCTGGTGCCCCGCGAGTGGTTGTGGGTGCGGGGCAGTCGCAACAGGCTGAGGGGCTGCGTAGGCTGGAGCGGCCTGGGCGATGGGCGCGGGCGTTGGCGGTTGAGGTGCGGCTTGTCGAATTTGCTCGAACGCTTCCGCTGCGGCTTGGCGTGCTTCCGGCGAGTCGGGGCGCGTTGCATCGTTGCCTGTCAGCGAGGCTCCGCAGAACTGGCAGAAGCGCATGTTTGGCTGGTTGCTGCCCTTGCAACGGCCGCACGTCACGTTTTGGGGTGTGGGCGCTGGGGGCGCTCCGAAGTCCACGACCGGACTCGCCAGTGCGGGCTTCGAGTGATGGAGCTGCGAACCGCACGAGAGGCAGAAGCGATTGACCTCCGGGTTCAGCGTGCCGCAGCGCGAACAGGTATTGCCCTCGCCAGCGGGTGGCTTGGGCGCGAACTCGAAATCCGGCGCAGCGGGCCGCGGCCTCACACTCGGTGGGCGCTCGGGTGCAGCGGGTGCAATGGCAGCAGCGGGCGCAATGGCAGCGGCAGGCGCGATGGGCGCAGCGGGCGCTGGCGGTTGCTGTGGCTGTTCTGCGAGCGGCGACTGGTCCATGAACGCAGTCCCGCCCAGCGGAGACTGCACGCCGCGCGGTGGCGTGGGTTCGACCACTCGTTGCGCCGGCTTCAGGCGGTTCCCGCAGTCCATGCAGAATGTCACATGGTCCGGGTTTTCCCGCCCACAGCGATCACACCTCACAGCCGGCAAGAGGACAACTACCTGCTAGCTGAGTCAAGGATCTGTTTGCGAAAGGCGACTACCAACGACTCAGCGGACTCCGGACCTCGAGGGTGATTTCGAGCGCCACCAGATGGGCCAATCCGAAACCCAGGAAGCGATCAGAGCGGCGCTGGCCGGCCGAGTCGGTCCAGCCACGAAGCAGTAGCGGCCGGTACACCAAGCTTCCCCCAATCACCGTCGTGCGGCTCAGCTGGAGCTCGAGGCCACCTCCCAGAAAAGTCGACACCCCGCCGGTGTCGCTGCCGAACTCGTTGCCGTACAGCGCCATTCCAAGCCCGCCCGCTAGGTACGGACTCAGACGGGCCTCGGTGTTCGTATAGAAGCGTGTTTCTGCGCGGAGCTGCTGCAAGATGGCCAGCCGCATCAGGTTCGAAGGGTCCTGCCTGGAGAACTCGTAGGCCCCACCGACGTACCAGGGGCCCCGTGAGCGATAGCCGACGCGAATCGCGAGGCCGCCACCGGACCCCAGAATGCACGGTGCCGATGCCCCGCTTGGACACACGTCGCCCGCATCCGCCGCGGACTCGGTCACCAGCCCCACCCCATACTGCAGGTAGTGCGCCGAGATCGGGGGTGCACCGCGCGGCGCGGGGATGTCTCGCACGTTCGCCTCCGCACCAGCGGTCTGGGCGCTGCAGAGCGAGTTCAGCGCCATCAACCCGAGCAGAGTTCGAACCGTCCAGCCCACTCCCATCTTCTACCTCAACCCGAAGTTCAACGGGGCGTGTTCACGATCCCTTGACGGGCCATCGAAGCATCGTCTAAAGCCCGACCAAGGACTCAGGAAGCTCTATCCATGGACATCTACCTCGATCGGCGTGCGGTTCGGCAGATTCGACTGTCCTCTCAGGAGGCCATCGAAGAAGGCGATACAGAGTCGCTACGCGAAGACATCCTCGAAAGCTTTACCGAAGAGCAAGTCGAGGAAATCGAACGACGGCTGGACAGCGGAGACTTCTACGAGTTTCTGACTGACATCCTCGACGAGTGGAGCGGCGACGACACCGATGAGTTGTTCGAGCTGCTCGAGACCCAGCTGGGTGAAGTCGGAATCGATCTGAAGACTGAACCTCGTCAAGACGAGGACGACGACGACGAAGAAGACGAAGAAGAAGAAGACGAAGACGAAGACGAGTCGGAAGACGACGACGAGTACTTCGAAGACGAAGACGACGAGCTCTGAGCCGTCGTCGGGATACGCGTCCACTGCTCGATTGGGGGTGAGGGGAGCGCCGCAAGGCGACTCCCCTTCTTACATTCCTCACCGCGTGGTCGGCTCTGAGCGTTTTTCGCGAGCGCGTTTCGTCAGGGCGCTTCGCTGGCGTCGTCGAGCTCTTCTGCTGCTGGCCGAAGCTCGCGCTGGATGTAGTCGCGGCATTCGCGGTCGAGCGGCTTGAGCTCGCTGCACAGCAGCTGACCGCAAGCTGAGTAGCGACTATCCGGGATCTCGTCGCGCAACCAACGCATCGCCCGACACGCGCCGCTGGTGTCGTTGCGCTGGACGCGCAGCTTGGCCTCTTGCCACGCGGCATCATCCCTCAGGATGCTCGTGGTAAAGTCCTTACGTAAGCGCTCGAACTCACGGATGGCGTCCTCGGGCTGGTGGAGGGCGTCACGGTAGAGCAGCGCGAGCTTGTACTGGCTCTCACTGTAGCGGGGGCGCTCGTAGCTACCGGACAGACTCGACGGCTCGCGCTCCTTCAGCATGCGCTTGAGGTGCTTCACTGCGCCTTGGGGGTTCCCGAGCTCTTGCTCGAGCTCCGCCGCGTGGAACAGCGAGTCGTCCCACAGGGCACCCTTCGGGTAGGGATACTTATCAGCGACCAGCAGGTAGCGAGCGAGCGCGCCCCGCTTATCGCCCATACTCAGTAGCAGCTTCGCGTAGGCGTAGTGGAGGTACTGCCCGAGTTCTGTGCCTTCCTGGCGTGGAATGCGCGACTCGAGCCAGGCCTTCGCTGCAGCCTCTCCTTGCTGATCCTCGAGCCACACGAGGTAGCGGTTTAGCGCAGACGGTCCCGTGCTGGCGTCGGGGTAGCGCTCGATTACCTGCTCCATCGCCTTGAAGCCAGCAGCGTCCTTTCCGCCTTCAATGTCGAGGTCGGCGAGATCGTAGGCCGCCCTTGGCGCGCGGCTCGTGTCTGGCGCTTCCTTAAGGATACGCTGATAGAGTCTTCGCGCCTCGCTGCCTCGCTTGCCGCGCTTGTAGGAGACTGCCGCGCGGTACAGCGCCTCGTAGCGCTGATGTTTGTCTGGCGCTTCTTTCGCCACTTGTTCCCAGTGCTGCGCTGCCTCGACGTAGCGGCCTGCGCCGTAGGTACGAATGGCAGCGGCGCGCTCGCGCTCGAACGCATCGCTGAAGGACGGTGCGCAGGCGCCAAGCGTCAGTAGCGCGGACAGCGCGAGCAACGTAGCCGCCGGCGGCGAGAACGCTTCGCCCCTCACCCCCAACCCCCGTCGAGGAGCTGCTTGATGGAACTCGCCGCCTCGCGCACCTCATCGAAGCTGACGTCCAAGTGGGTCACAGCCCGCACGCTCTTTGGGCCCATCGCGGAGAGTAGTACCCCGCGCTGCCTTGCGCGCTCGCATAGCTCTTCCGCGCTACCTGGTACCTCGAAGAGGATAATGTTGGTCTGCACGCTTTCTAGGTCGAGCGTGATACCCTCGCAGCTTGCGATATTTTCCGCAAAGAAACGCGCGTGGCGATGATCGTCCGCTAGTCGGCTCTGGTTGTTCCGAAGTGCGTACAGGGCACCCGCCGCCAACACGCCGGCCTGGCGCATGCCACCGCCGAGCATCTTGCGCAGGCGCCGGGCGCGGGTAATCAGCTCCCGAGAACCAACGAGCGCCGAGCCGACGGGTGCTCCAAGTCCCTTGGAGAAGCAGACGCTGACGCTGTCGGCGGGTGCCGCTAGCTCCGCGAGGCTCACCCCTGTGGCCGCCGCTGCGTTCCACAAGCGCGCGCCATCCAAGTGGAGCTTCAGGTTCGCGGCGTGGGCCGCTTCGGCGATAGCCACCACGTCTGCCAAGGGGAACACCCGTCCGCCGGATGCGTTGTGCGTATTCTCCACTGCCACCAGTGACGTGCGGGGAAGGTAGTAGCTGCTCGGCTTGATGGCGGCCCGCAGATCATCCGCGTCGAACAGACCGCCGCTGCCTGCGGTCGCGAACTGAACGCCGGATAGCGCGGCCGCCGCACCCGACTCGAACCAGGCGCAGTGGGCGCGCTCCCCGATCACGACCTCGTCACCACGCTCGGTCTGGGCCATGAGCGCGAGCTGATTGCTCATCGTGCCGGAGGGCACGAAGAGCGCCGCCTGCTTTTCGAGCAGGCTCGCGACTTCGTCCTGCAGCTCGTTCACGCTAGGGTCCTCGCCATACACGTCGTCCCCCAGCGGCGCTTTGGCGATGGCTTCACGCATGGCGGCGCTCGGCTGGGTTACGGTATCGGAGCGCAGATCAATCGGCATCGGTCGCGGCAGTCTAGCGGTCTCGCTCGCCGGGGTCGCTGGAAAGTGCGCGTGACTTCCTGGGTAGGGTGGTGAAAGCCGAAGCTTTTCAGCAGCTCGCTAGTGAGGCGAATCAGTGATTCGCTGAACAAGTCAACACAGCGTTTCCTCGTCTCAGAAGTAGTGCGAAGGCGCAAAACTCGTGCGCCCACACCCTCAGGGGGCGGGCGAGTTTTGCAGCGGACTACGGAGACAGGACACTAGCGCTGTGGCGAACAGCTCGTAGGAGACCAGCTGACACGCCTGCGCCAAGTTGATCGACGGTTGCGGTGCAGCCATCGGGATGCGCAGCGTGGCGTCGCAAAGCAGGCTCTCGACATCGCTCAGACCCGACTTCTCGTTGCCGAAGACCACGGCGAGCTGAAGTCCTTGACTCGCAAGTCGCACGAGTTCCTCGGCGCCGGTGCGCAGGGTGTAAGCGCCGCGGTTTCCGATTTTGGCGCTGGTGGCGATGCTGAAGTCGACCCCAAGCAACGCTTCTTCGAGGGTTTCCAGGATGGGTGCCGCGTCCAAGACATCGAGGCTCTTCACGGCCATCTTGCGCGCCATCGGATGATCCGGCCGCGCGAGGCGCCCTGGGCGGACGAGGACAAGACGCGACAGCCCCATTGCCTTCATCGCTCGCGCAGCGGCACCGACGTTCTCTGGGTAGTGGGGGCCCACGAGGATGAAACGCGTCCGCTGGGCGACGGGCACAACCAGACGCTGTTTGCTCGCCTGCTTCGAGGGTCGCTCACTCGACATCCCGAGGTCCTAGCCGCTGCGGGGCGACGCGGCGAGCGCTCTTCGCACAGCGGAAGCCGATGTACGGCCGGCGAATATCGGGATCGGCGGACAGCCTCGAGCCAGTGCGCAGCCACGGCGCGGCGCTCTGGTAGTGCCCCCCGCGTGCGATGCGTGGGCCTGTGCCAGTTCCGCGCGGATTCCTTTGGGGCGTGTCGGGATAAGGGCCGTAGTAGTCACTCACCCACTCGGCCACGTTGCCAGCCATGTCGAGCACCCCTTGAGGCGTCGCGCCGGAAGGGTAGGCGCCCACTGGGGCAAGCTCGGCGTAGCCGTCTTTCGACTCCGTCTCACTCCAAGCGAAGCGACCGTGGTTTGCCGCTCGGGAGTTGTACAAATTGCCCCAAGGAAACTTGCGGTGTGCCTTGCCTCGCGCCGCACCTTCCCACTCGGCCTCACTCGGTAGGCGCGCGCCGCGGAAGTGACAGTAGTCTCGCGCGTCGTCATAGCTGACCAAGCCGCGCGGATAGTTCGGGCGCTCGAAGCGCGCCGCGCCGCCCTCTCTAACCGGCTTGCAGCGGCCGACGCGTACGCAGCGGGCGTAGTCGGCCACCGTCACTTCCGTGCGGTCTATCCAGAAGCTGTCGAGGGTCACCGCGTGCTGAGGTAGCTCATCGGAGAACATGCCTTGATCGCAGAGCTCACCGTAGGGCTCGCGGTTACACAGAAGCAGCGCCTCCACCACGTCCATTGCCGTTGAGCCCATCTGAAACTTCACGGAAGGGATCCGCAACATCGTGGAGGTCGGCGCGCGAAGCGTGACGATTCCGCCGGTGTACGCGCGTTCGGCGGGGGTCGAGCTATCGGTCAGCTGTGCTTGAACGTTGCTTGCTGCCTCTGCGACCGTAGGGGGCCGCAACAGCCAGGCGCTTCCAAGCAAACAAGCAGCCGTGAGCAGGCCCCGCATGCTTCAGGACTCGCACAATCGGTCCTTGAATGCACGCGGCCGCGACACCCTGCGGGGTCGCGGCCGGTTGGTGCGCTGGTTCTAAGCTAGAATCAGCCGCCGCAGGCAGCGGTGCAGCTGCTTTCGATGCAGGTGCCCCAGGCGTTGAGCGCGTCGACCGCCTCTTGGGTGAGGAAGTTGGAGCACTCTTGCTGGGCACAGGCCTGGAACGCCGCGTCGTCGGCCGCGTCGGCGCAGTACTGCGCGAGACACTGTTGCAGGTTGCCGCAGGGGAGCAGCTCGGTAGCGGTGCTGGTGCCAAAGCACGCCATCACCTCGGAGCAGCAGGAGCCCATCATGCACGCATTGCAGGTCGGGTCGTTGAACTCGACGGCCGAGTCGCAGCTGGTCGTGTTGCCGGTGCCACCGTTTCCGGTGTTGCCGGTGCCACCGTTCGCGGTGTTGCCGGTGCCGCCGTTCGCGGTGTTACCCGTGCCACCGTTCGCGGTGTTGCCTGTCCCGCCGTTGCCAGTGTTGCCGGTGCCGCCGTTTGCGCTACACGTGTTCAGGCAGACTTGGCTGTCGTTTCCGGCGCAGATGCACTGGTCGTAGCAAGTCGTCACCGCGCTGCAGTCTTGCTGAAGCGGTTTGTTGTTGTCCGAGGTCGCCGCACAGCCCGCGAAGGTGACCGTGAGGATGCCGAAAGCGATGGTGAAGATGGTCGGTGCTGAGAGTCGCATGAGGTTCTCCGTTGCAGCGAGCGGACGCTCGATGCTCTAGGGCGCGACCAAGCCAAGTCCGCGCCGAAAGGTTCGCTGCTTATACTGACAGCGAGCGGGCTTTCCCATAGCGCAAAACACAGGTGTTTGCCCTCCCGGGATAGGCGGCCCGGAGGTGTTTCATGTTGTGCCGAGAGCTTCAGAGGCCCGTGTTCTGACTGGGGTTTGTGCCTCGTAAGGCGGTTCGAGCGGACCCGAATCACCGCCCACGGAAGGGCTACAGCCCCTCGCCGCTGGGTGGCTTCGGATTCCCGCCGGATCCGGCATCTCCGGCTTTTTCCGGTGTATCTGGATTGGTGCCAGCGTCCACGCTCGTGCGCTGACGGTCTCGGCGCTTGGGAGGTCGCTTCTTCTTGTCGGGCGGACGCTCCGCCAGGACGGCTACGGGTTGGTCTGGATCGTCCGTCTGGCTCACGCTCACGGCGACGGGCACCGGAACCGTGGCCGCCTGGGGCGGTTCCTCGAGCTGACGGCTCAAATGGAAAGCCGAGACGGCGATCAGCGCTCCCGCTGCGGCGGCGCCAACGCCAACACGTAGCCCTCTACCCGAACTCTGAGTCGATTCCGCATGGTAACGATCGGGAGTGGTGGGCATCGCGGTGCGCGGTGACATGCGCAGCGCTTCGGCCAGTGCTCGTCCAAAGTCTTCCGCTGATTCGAAGCGGGACCGCGGCACTTTGCTCATGCCGCGAGCAAGGACGGTGTCCACGTGGGGGTCCACGCCGCATACCGCGGCAATCGCTGGTGGCTCCTCCGTGCCGATGCGACTCGCAACGGCGACGGCGTCGTCGCCCGGGAAAGCGCGCCGACCGCTGATCGCCTCGTACATCGTCGTGGCGAGGGAAAACTGATCCGAAAGCGGCGTGAACTTGCCGTTCGCGATCGCCTCCGGTGCCGCGTACGCCGGGGTCCCAAGCACGCCGCCTTCGTGGGTAAGCGTGGAGTCCGGGAGCCTCGCGATGCCGAAGTCCACGAGCTTCGGCCCATGCTTGGCCAGGATGATGTTCTCCGGTTTGATGTCGCGATGGAGCACTCCGGCTCCGTGTGCGGTTGCGAGCGCCGACCCGAGCCCCTCGGCGAGCTCGGCCGCGGATTCAGGACCCAACGGGCCCTGTAGCAGCCGTTCTTTGAGGTTCTTGCCTTCGACGTGCTCGAACACCAGGAACAGCCCGACTTCGTCCGAGTCCCCCATATCGTGCAACGCTACGATGTTGGGATGGCTCACCCGCGCGGAAGCGCGAGCTTCTTGCTGCATGCGTTCGAGCAGCGTTTCTTTCTGGTCCGCCGTGAGCCCGAGGTCGTTGCGCAACAACTTGATCGCGACCGGGCGATCGAGCACCGGATCGTGTGCGAGCAAGACTCGACCCATCGCACCGTGCGCCAACGGGCGCACGATCGGGTAGCGACCGATGCGTTCGGGGGTCTCGTCCATCGCGATGGAGCGTTATACACCCAGGCGACGGGCGCGCATGCGCCGCTTCGCGCTTGATTGGCGAAGAGCTCTGGAACCTGCGCGGAGTTTCAGTCGGCTGACTCGTCGGAGTCGCCCTTGGGCTTCTTCTTGCGTGACTTTCCGTCGCGATCTTCGTCGTCACGCTTCGGTTTCTTGGCTGGCTTCGGCGGCTCCCCGTACTCCGTCTTCAGTTTCTTCATCAGGCCGGTGGAGAGCATACGTTCGTGGTATTCGGGCATCTTGGGGAGCTGCACGAAGACCTTCACCTTGCCCTCGGCCTGGACGATCTCGATCGAACCGCTGGTTTCCTCGCGAGAGCCCATCGGCCTGTACTTGAACAGCAGGTACGCCGCTTCGGGATCTTTCTCCACGACCTCGTAGCCAAGGTCCACCCGCAAGTAGCGGAGGGCACCGCTAAAGGTCTGCGCCTTGGAGTAGGCCGAGTCGTCTTCGACGCGCGCGTCTGCTGGGCCAGCAACACTGAGCCAAAGCGCGCTCAGTCCAATGAACCAAGTGGCGCGAAGCCAGTTGCGAGATCTGGACATACCGCCGTGGGCTAGCGGGTTGCCTCACTCACGGGCAAGTTTTTGGCGCGGGCATTCAGGTGACTGCGCTCAACGAGCCACGCGACCAGGGCTGCTCCCAACGTGACAGCCGTCTGCACGACATATTGAATGAACACGAAGGCGGCGCCTTTGGAGTCGATCACGGCCGCCGGGAAGAACAGCGCGAGCGAGGCGTAGACAGCGACCTGAAACGCGCCGAAGTAGCCTGGAGCATTGGGCAACAAGATCCCCAGCGCGAGCACTCCCATGCTGACACACGCGATGGGAAAGCTCATTTCCTCGAGGCCACAGCCAACCCCCAGCGCCTGGGTTGCCACGGCGTTTGTCAGCCAATAGGCGACGCTAAGCCCAATGAACGGCCAGGCGAGGGAAGGCTTCGGCAGGAAGCTTAGTCCTGACGCAAGCTGCTCGAGCCGCGTGGTCAGCCAAGCGCCTAGCCGCGGAGACACGCGACCCAGCGTGGCACTGACGAGACGGGTCGTGAGCTCGCGCTTGACGTAGAACAACCCCATCGCCGTGAAAGCACCCGCGAAGAGCGCAAGAGCGCTGTAGGCCAGACCGGGAATCACGCGTGCAGGGACCGCGAGCTCCCCGATGCGGTCGGGTAGGGGATCCAAGGGGGTGGAGGCCAACAAGCCGAGTAAGAGCAGGAGGCTCACCAACACGCCGTCGATCACGCGTTCCGCCGCGATCGTCCCAGTCGCCGCCCAGCCCCCGATGTTCGTATCCTTGCGGATCAAAACCGGACGCACGAACTCTCCCGATCTGAGTGGCAGCACCACGATCGCCGCGAAACCGATGAACGAAACGTTCAGCATTCGGCGGAAGGACACCTCGCCAAGGGGACGCAGCAGCCAATGCCAGCGTGCAGCCCGCAACAAGTGAACCAGCGAAAAGCCAACGGCGTATGCGGCGATGGACCAAGGCGCAACTGCCTTGAGTGCGCTCGCGGGCGGGACGAGGGGCAAGCCGCCGGCGTGGAGTACCCAGAGCGCGACCAAGCCGGCCAGGAGGGAAGCCACTAGGCGCAGGCCATAGCGGCGCATCCAAGGCTCCCTCATGTTTGGACGCGTCCCTCCAAGATCTGTCGGGGACCTTCGTTGAACAGAAAGTCGAGCTCGTCCTCGCCCCAACGCCGACGGATGATTTCCATCCCTTCTGCCACGGCGGCGACGTCGCGCGGTCGATGCGCGTCACTGCAGGCCGCGTGGTACAGCCCTTCCTCGAGTAGGTGCTCCGCGCAGCGCCGGGGTTGGCTGCCGTACTTCCCCATCAACGCGGCGGTATCCAGCAGTGCGAGGGAGCCGGCGTCGACCAGCTGCTCCAGCACCTCGGGCGCCTCCCAGATCCGCTGGTAGCGCTCCGGATGCGCGATCACTGGGCGCAACCCCTGACGCTGCAGTTCGAAAAGCTGGTGCGAGATGCTGAGGGGGAAGCGCTGGTCGTAGAACTCGAGGAGTACAGCCCGACCTCCAGGATAGGGCAGACCGTCTCCCACCTTGATGCGGTTGATGACCACATCGTCAAAGTAGTGCTCGCTCGCTAGCGCCAGCTCCGGCAGTCGCAGCGAGCCAAGCTCTTCACGGGTGCGCTCCCACGCGGAGAGAATCGCCGTCCGGTCGTTGTCGAAGAGCCCGGGCCGCATATGAGGCGTCGCGATCACCAAACCGAATCCGAGTGCCTGCAGACCACTCAGGATCTCCCGGCTCTCCTCGATGGACCGCGCACCGTCGTCGATCCCCACCAGCCAATGGCTGTGCAAGTCGACGTACTGGGCACCCCCGGACATGCGGGCGGTATAGCTCAGAATCGCCCGCTGTGTAGTTCTCAGGCGCTGCGTCGGCGGTTGCCCAGAATGCGGATCGTCCCGCTCTGGGCCCGAGCTAGAGCGGCGTCCGTGTCACCACCCTCCGCGCATAACACCACTTCGAGTCCGGCGACGCGCACGCGGCGCACTTGCCGCTCCCCTGAGTCGTTCGCGGGATTCGCGGCGGCCACAGCCGCCAGCTCTTCGCAGTGGCTCCAATAGCCCGACGCAGCCACCAACAAGCCGCTGGAGTCCGCGACCAACAGTGCAGCGCCGCGGCTCTGGCGGCGAGCCTCATCGAGCAGGCGTTCGAGTGCGGTCAGAGGGTCGCTGGACCGCAGAACGCGGCGTTCGGGCCCCGCATAACCAACGGGCTCGGGGCGGTGTGGCAGCGAAGACATCCGCATTACGTTCCTAGAACGGGCGGTCTTCGGACAACTAAAGCGCGATCCGGAAGGTTGACGGAACGCGCGGGATCTCGTGCTAAAGGCAGTCTCCCGATGAGCCTTCCCTCTCTGGATGCCCTGATCGACGAGCGCCGTGTGGTGCTGTGCGTGGGCTGCGGCGGCGTAGGCAAGACCACGGTTGCCGCTGCGCTTGCGTTGGCGGGTGCCCGACGGGGCAAGCGTGTGCTTTGCCTCACCATCGATCCAGCTCGTCGCCTCGCGAATAGCCTAGGGCTCGACCGGATGACGGGGGAGGCGCAACGGGTGGAACCAGCGCTCTTCCAGCGCGCTGGCCTGGACGTCCAAGGCAGCCTGACGGTCATGATGCTGGACACCAAGCGCACCTTCGACGAGCTGGTGACACGCCACGCGTCGTCAACCGCCGCTCGGGACAAGATCCTGGAGAATCGTCTGTACCAGTACGTGTCCACCAGCCTGGCGGGTACCCAGGAGTACATGGCGATGGAGAAGCTCCTGAGCGTCAAACAGGACTCCCATTATGACTTGATCGTGCTCGACACGCCGCCGACGAGCAATGCGCTCGACTTCCTGGACGCACCAGAGCGCATCACTGAGGCCATCGATAGCGCCGCCATGCGCTGGTTCATTCAGGCATTTGAATCCTCGGGGAAATTCAGCCTGAATCTCGTCGCCAAGAGCGTCGCGTTGGTCCTGCGCGGTATCGGCAAGCTAACTGGCGGTGGCTTCCTCGAGCAGATGGCGGAGTTCATCACCGAGTTGAACGACCTGTTTGGTGGTTTCAAGAGCCGTGCGGCAGAGGTAGCGAAGGCGTTCCGCTCCACCGAGTTCGCCTACGTGTTGGTAACCAGTCCCGCGCCCATGGCCATTCGAGAGGTGCTGTTCTTCGCCGAACGGCTCCACGACCAGGGCATGGCTCGGGACGCGTTCGTGGTGAATCGGGTTCATCGGGCGCCACGCTCTGTCGCGACTGAGGGCGAGGTCGAAGCAGCGCTTGCCCAGCACGGCATTCGGTTGGGGCAGGATGCGCCGGCACGCCTGGTGCGCGCCGTCAGCGAAGAGCAGAGCCTCGCGGAACTCGATCGTTCGCACCTCAGCCGTCTGGATGGCGCGCTCGCGAACAACCCGGATGGCAGCCCGCCAACCCGGGTCAACATCCCCGCGTTGCCGAGCGATGTTCACGACATCTCGACCCTGGCGGGAATTTCCCGGTTGCTGGCGCCCGGCAGCTGACGTCGCGTTCGGGATTGCGGGTGTCCGCGGCGCACTGCCAGGCGCGCGACTCGATACCGCTCTGAAACCTGTTCGACCCACGGTCGCCCGGAGACTGCGTTGTCGCTGTTTTCGCAGCGCGACCTCCGGCTACCACGCCGGGAGATCGCAAAGCCGACGGCGCCTCCGCGATGCGCCTGCTGTACCGATCTCCCGATGTCTTGAGTGACTGGAAGCTGCTCCGACCCCGGGTCAGGTTGGTGCGTGACCTACACCTGTCACCCGCTGTGCTCGAGGGTGCTCAGAAAAAGGCCGGAAACCAACGCCAGAAGTCACTATCCTGTGCACCAATGGAGGTCATCCTCACCCACGAGCTCACTGACTTCGACGGGTTCGCTGCCGCCGTCGCCGCGCAGAAGCTCTACCCGGGGTCGGAGATCGTCTTCGGGCGGCGCGTGTCTCCAGCACTCCACGACTACCTTGCGTTGCATCGGGATCGTTTCCGCACGCTACGCTACAGCGACATCGATCAGCACAGCGTGCGTCGCGTGATCCTTGTCGATCACCGGCGCAAGAGCCGCCTGGGAGCGTTCGAGATACTGCAACAGCGGCTCGAAGCGCAGGACCCCACGTTGGACGTCCACGTCTACGATCACCACCCGAAAGTAGGCGCGGATGAGGTCGAGGGTTCGGTCGAGTTAGTCGAGCCCGTCGGCTCCGCAACCACGTTGCTCGTCGAGCGCATCAAGGCGTCCGGCATTCCCATTGACGTTGAGGAGGCCACGCTCTTTACCCTGGGGATCTACGCGGACACCGGCTCACTCACCTACCCGAACACCTCAGGACGCGACGCGCGCGCCGTTGGCTGGCTGCTCGATCAGGGCGGCAACCTGAAGACCCTGAACCGCTACCTAAAGCCGGAGTTCAGCCCCAATCAGCGCGAGCTGATCAAGCGGGTGCTCGACGCCCTCGAGTCGCGGGAGATCGGCGGCACCAACGTCGGTTTCGCAAAGCTGCGCATGGAAAAGGTGGTCAATGGCCTTGCGGACGTCACCAGCGCGGTAGCCGGCTTCGACGGCAATCAGGCGCTGTTTGCGTTCTACGCAATTCAAGACAAACGCGTGCAGATCGTCGCTCGCTCGAGTTCACCGGTCGTCAACGTGGCTGAGCGGCTCGCGCCCTTTGGAGGTGGCGGGCATCCAAGCGCCGCGGCGGCGACGATCAAAGGTGGAGATGTCGACGAACTGTACGCACAGATCCTCGCGGGTTTTCGTGCGGAACCGCCAAACCCCAAGCGCGTCTCGGATGTGATGAGTCGCTTGGTGCGCAGCGTGACCCCAACCACTCCCCTCGTTGAACTCAAGCACAGCTTGCGGGTGTGGCACCACACGGGCGTACCCGTGGTCGAGGCGGGGGAGCTGATTGGCCTGATCTCCCGGCGGGACGTCGAGAAAGCCGAGGCCGCCGGGCGGCTGCATTTGCCGGTCTCGAGCTGCATGGCTCACCACTTACGCACGACGACCCCCGAGGCGTCCCTCGAGTCTGCTTTTCGCGAGATGCAGTCCCACGACATTGGGCGCTTGCCGGTGCTCGACCATGGCAAGCTGGTAGGCATCCTCACTCGCTCGGACTTGCGGAGCGTGCTCTACGGTCCGCCGAGTACGAGCGAGCCGCCGCCTCGCCGTAGCGATCCTCAGCACGCGCCGCCAGCACACTCGGAGCGACCGCTGGCCGAAGCAGAGTAGCCAGCAATTGCCCCGTGGCAAAACGCGCACATCCTCCGGGCGCGCGCGCTGCTGTGGCCCTCGAGGGTCTAGCGCCCCTTCCAAACGGGTGAGCGCTTCTCGATGAACGCCCGCGGGCCTTCCTGGGCATCTTCCGAGCCGAACACCGGCCACCCGAGCTCGAAAGACCGCTGCCAACGCTCCTCTGAGGGGAGATCTCGTCCACCGACGATGATCTCGCGAGACGCTTTCACGGCCAACGGACCCGCTTCGGTGATGCGAGTCGCGATCCCCAGTGCCCGCTCGAAGACCTGCTCTTGCGGGACCACGTGATTCACTAGGCCTGCTGTCAGCAATCTTTCCACAGGGAATGGATCTCCAGTGAGCGCCAGCTCGAGTGCGAGCTTCTCACCGATCAGCCGCGGCAGCTCGACCAGGCCACCTGCCAGCGCCACCAACGAGCGCTTCACCTCGGGCAAACCGAACTTCGAGCCTTCTGCGGCGACCAGGATGTCGCAGGCGAGGGCGATTTCGAAGCCGCCCGCCAACGCATCTGAGTGAACCGCACCGATCAGCGGCTTCGTGCGCTTGCGCCGCACGAGCCCGGCAAAGCCACCTCGTTCAGTGGACAGCTCTGCCGCGCGCCCCGAGGCGATCCACTTCAAATCGGCCCCCGCGCAGAAGGTCGGGCCGTTCGCCGCGAGCACGCCCGCCCACAGCTCGTCGTTGCTTTCGAGCTCATCGAGCGCGGCTTCCATGCCCTTGGCGACGTCTCCGCTGATCGCGTTCCGCGCATCGGCCCGGTTCAGCCGAATCACCAACACGCGTCCCTGCGCCTCACTCAACACCACGTTCGTTGCGTCGCTCATGACATCGCGCCGTATCGCGGATCGCCTGCGCCAGCAATCCGCTCACCCATACTGCGGGTTTCAGCGTGAGCGCGCAGTCCTCCTTCGCCGCCGCTGGAGCCGCTCGCGCCATGCGGGCACGGCAGGAGCGAAAGGCAACACCGCGTGACCAGGCGTAAGCACGCAGGGTCGCCCCAGCAGGCTTCTTCGGGGGGGAGGTCAGCCGCTGCTCTTCTGCGGTCAGCTGTCGCCGCGGCGCGAGCGCTTGCGGAAAGCGATCTTGATCGGAACCGAGTCGAAACCGAAGGTCTTACGCAGCTGGTTCATCACGAACCGGCGGTAACCTTCGTTGATCACTTCGGGTGCGTTGCTCATCGCCACGAAGAGCGGCGGGTTCGTCTGCGCCTGAGTCACGTAGTACAGCCGCGGCGCCTTGCCCCCGGCAGTCGGCGGGGGGCGCCGCTCCAGCACGCTCTCGAAGAAGCGATTCAGCTCTGCCGTGGGGATCCGCCGATGCAGCTCGCGGTGGGTGCGCCGGGCTTGCTTCATCAACGCTTCGACGCCGTTACCGTTCTTCGCGCTGAGCAGCATCACCTTGGCCCAGCGTGCGAACCCGAGCTTCTCTTCCGCCTGTTGCACGGCGGCTTTGCGCTGGGCGGCCGTCAGGAGATCGCTCTTGTTGAGCCCCACGACGATGCCGCGCCCGCGCTCGGCGCAGAGCCCAAGCAGCCGCTGCTCCTGGTCGCCGATCCCTTCACTGGCGTCGCACATCAAGATCACGATGTCTGCCCGACCCGCCGCCTTGATGGAGCGCATCACGCTGGCGCTCTCCACCTCTTCTTGAACCTTGGCCTTCTTGCGGATCCCTGCGGTATCGATGAGCCAGTAGCGTTGCCCTGCGACCTCCACTTCGGAGTCCACCGCGTCTCGTGTGGTTCCAGGCCGGTCGTCCACCAAGGAGCGTTCGCTGCCGCTCAGGCGATTGAATAGCGATGACTTGCCCGCGTTGGGCCGGCCGAGCAGCGCCACACGGGGTACTTCGAGGTCATCGGTCGCTCCCGTCTCGAGCACAACTGGCGCCGGTAAGCCGGACCGCATGGCCAACTCCAGCTCACCTAACCCCCGCCCGTGTAAGGCACTGAGGGGGTACAAACGATCGACCCCGAGGCGATAGAGTTCGGTGATCTCCGCCTCGTGTTTCTGGCTGTCGACCTTGTTCGCGCAGTAGAGCACCGGCTTGTCGGCGCGGCGCAGCAGCTTGATTGCGTCGGCGTCCGCTTGGGTTGGCGGATTCACGCCGTCGAGCACACACAACACGAGGTCGGCTTCAGCGATGGCCGCCATCACGTGACGTGCGATGCCCTGTCCCATGGGGTCGTCGGTGGTTGGGTCGAAGCCGCCCGTATCCACCACCGTCACGCTGCGCCCCCCAATCACGGCGTCTGCATAGTTGCGGTCGCGAGTGACGCCAGGCGCGTCGTGCACGATCGCCAGGCGCTCTCCGATCAAACGGTTGAAGAGCGTGCTCTTGCCCACGTTGGGGCGGCCCACGACGGCGATCAAGCAGCGCTGATATTGGACCGGCGCGGATTCAACGGGTTCGTCTTCCGGGAGGAAATCGGTTTGCTCGAGTTCAGCGTCTTCGAGGCTGTCTTCGGCGTCGGGACGCTCTGGGTTGCCGCTCATGATTTGGCTCGCGGGTTGGGGCTCAGATCGACGGCGTCTGCAACGTTGTAGCCAAGCTCCGTGAGCTGGCGGGGGACGTCCTTCCAGCGCTCGGTCACACGCACGAAGAGCTCCAGGTGAACTGGACGCTCGAGCAGCTCCTGTAGGCGCTCGCGCGCCTTGGTGCCGATGGCCTTGATGCGTTCGCCCTGCTTGCCAACCACCACCCCACGTTGGCTAGTTTTTTCCACGTGGATAGTCGCTTTGATCTGGGTGTTCCGCTCCGTCTCGTCGAAGCGCTCCACGGTGACAGCGACCGCGTGGGGGATCTCGGCGCGTAGCTGCAGCATGACTTGCTCACGTACGTACTCACGCACGAAGAACGTCAGCGGCTTGTCCGTCAGCATATCCGGGTCATAGCCTGGCGGTCCTTCGGGTAGGTGCGGCGCGATCTCGTCGAGCACGATTTGCACGCCGTCGTCCTTCAGCACGCTGACCGGTACGATGGCCGTGAACTCTCGCAACTCCGCCACCGACTGCAGGTACGGGAGCAGGCGCGTCTTGTCCTTCAGGCTGTCGACCTTGTTGACCACGAAGATGCAGGGGACTGCGCTAGGGAACTCCGCGATCAATTTGCGGTCTGCCTCGAGGACCAGCTCCGGGCTGGGGTCAGGGGTCTTCCGCAGCTTGGTGAGGTGTCCGACGTCCGTCATCAACACGACCAGATCGGTGGTGCGGAGGGCGTCGAGTGCGGCCAAGTTCATGCGGCGACCGAGCTCGTGTTTCGGGTCGTGCAGACCCGGTGTATCCACGAACGCGATCTGAGCGTCGCCATGCTGGGCGATACCCAGGAGCACGTCTCGAGTGGTTTGCGGCAATGGCGACGTGATCGCCAGGCGCTGGCCAAGCACCGCATTCAAGAACGTGGACTTTCCCACGTTGGTACGACCGACAATGGCGCAGGACCCGAAACGCATGGCCGCGGAGTATGGTTGGGTTTGGCGTGAGCGCCAGCACACAGGCAGAGTTCGGGCGCGTTTCTTCGCCCTTCGGGCGCTTTTGTGCGCTTGCCGACGCCCATGGCCCTGATGCTAAGGTCCCGCACGCATGAGCGAATCCCCTGCTTCAGACCGAGACTCGGAGCCGCCGGAGTCCGCTTCCGCGACGCCCGATCCCGGCGAAGCAGACAACGAGTCGACCAGGCCGGCGACGGATCAGCCAACGGCTGAGCGCGATCAACCCGCAGCCCCGAGTAACAAGGTAGGCGGCTGGTCTCGCTTCGGTTGGCCGGCGTCTGCGGCACTCATTGCGCTGGCCAGCCTACTCATGCCGGTCGGCAGGGCAGGGATCTGGGAGCCCCCCGAGCTCGACGTGGCCGATCAGGCACGTCGTATTGCGCTCAACGTGATGGGAGCCAGCGGGCTTTCCCTCGAAGGCGCGAACAACACGGTGCCCACGCTGGGTGAGCTCGAGCGCGGCGAGCTGCCATTCACGTCGATGGCGCTCGGCTTCAAGTTGTTTGGTCTCCACGACTGGGCCGGGCGCCTCCCACTCGCGGTGTGGGCGCTCGTTGGCGCGCTGTGCGTGTATCTCTTGGTGGCGCGGCTGGTCGACCGCCGTGCGGCCTCCCTGAGCGTGATCGCGTTGTCGACGATGCCGCTCTACTTCCTCCAGGCGCGCACGATGCTCGGAGACGCGGTGACCCTGAGCGCCGTCGCCATGGCCTGCGCAGGGCTCGGCTTAGCGGTCTTTGATCACGACGGCTCATTCCGCCCGAGGCAGCTTGGCTGGGCGCTCCTCGGCGTGGCTGGGCTAGCGGCAGGCTTCGGCGCGCGCGGCGCCTTGCTTGGCGTCGCGGTGCCCGCCTTGGGCGTTGGTCTCGCGTGGCTCGTCTCCCACGGCGTACGTCGCCGCGGTACGGGATTTTCCACGCTCGTGGCCAGCGCGAGTCTGTTGGTTGGATTATTTGCCACGTGGAAAGGGCTTTACGCCCTGACTCATGTGGACCCGACGCACTACGACATTTGGCTCGGGGCGGGCATCAACGAAGCGCGTCAGCGCCCGACCTTCGACCTCGTGCTCGAGCAGCTCGGACACGGGCTGTTGCCCTGGAGCGCCCTGGTACCTTTCGCAATTGGCCGCCTTTTCGTGGTGTTCTCCCCGGCGGATGCCGAGACTGAAGAGGCCCTCTCGAAGCGTGAACGCGGACTAGGCCTGCACCTGCTCTTGATGTTGGTGCCTTCGCTCGCGCTTGCCGCGCACGCGCTGATGGCGCCCACAACGGGAGAGCTTCCGTTCTGCGCCGTGTTCGCGCTCGCTGCCGCAATCGGGGTAGCCCTCAGCGAAGCGGATCAGCGGCACTTCGGCGGCTCAATGGCGGCCGGTATCACCGTCGCCGCGCTCGCCATCATTTACTACACCGACTTCAAGAACTTCCCGGTCAAGGGCCTGACGGCGTTCGTGGTCGAGGGGGGGAAGTTCCCCGACAGCTTCGCGGAAACCGCCACGAAGGTGGTCAAGTACGGCACGTTGCTGTGTATCGGCGGCTTCTTCGGCCTGATTTTCGAGCACGGCCGCGAGCGCGACGCGAGCGGTGTGCAGCCGTTCGATCGGAAGCCCTATCGAGAGTACGTCGCCACGCTCCAGGATGCCTTCGAAGGCAACCTGCGCTTCTTTTTGCTGCTGATCGAAGCGGGGGCGCTGGCGTTCGCGGTGCTCAGCTTTCTTTCCTCGCGGATGCTGAACTGGGAGCGAATCGAGACCATGCCCAGTCAGCTACGATCCGTGCTTGCGCTGGTCTGGCTGCTGCTACCACTCGCGTTGACGTTGCCCGTGATTGCCATGCTCGCGCGTGATGCGCTGCGCTGGTTGCGCGCACGCAGAGCGTTTCCGCGTTTCAGCTTGGCCGCAGTGCCCCTGGCCGCCTTCGGGCTGGTGCTCAGTCTTGGCTACTACCCCGCGCTGGCGGCACAGATTTCCCCGAAAGAGGTCTTCGAAGCCTACGGTCGCCTAGCGAAGCCGGGGGAGCCCCTGGGCATGTTGGGTGATAACGGACAGAGCGCGAACTACTACGCAGGCTCAGCGGTGGTCACTCAACCCAACGCTCCGGCGGCAGCGCGTTGGCTCGACAACGCTCAAGAGCGGCGCTGGCTGGTGATGCGCGCGGACGACTTGGCGCAGATCAACGCCAAGTTCCGTGAGCGGCACCACAAGAATCTCCCGGTTCTAGATAGCCGCTCGAGCGAGATCCTGCTGGCCAGCAACCAGCTCGGCGAGGCTGAAGTCGACCAGAATCCATTCCGTGATTGGATTCTGGATGCTCCGCGAGAGCCGGAATTTACCGTGGGAGCGAATCTGGATCAGCTCACCAACTTGGGTTGGGATCTCACCAAAGATGGCAAGCCGGTGCCTACGGAAACTGTCGACGGAAAGCCGTGGCCGGTGGTCAAGCCTGGTGTCGACTACCAGTTCGCGATCCATTGGCGAGTGAATCGGTCGATCAGCGGAAACTGGAAGACGTTCATCCACATCGACGGTTACCGAAAACGCTACAACGGGGATCACGAGACGCTGGGGGGCAAATACCCCGCGCACCTCTGGCGTCCGAGCGATCAGATCGTGGACATTCACACCATCCGTCTAGAACCGCATTTCACGCCCGGCCGCTACGAGGTGTTGTACGGTCTCTACATCGGTGACCGGCGGCTCGAGGTGAAGAAGGGCAGCCATGACAACAACCGCATCAAGGCGGGTTTCGTCATCGTTCATTGACGCGATCTTGGAAGGCGTCCCCTTTCAACACCAGCGCGCGCAGTTGCGTGCGACGAACCCACTCAAAGTGCTCGCGTTAGGCGGGGACTCGTAAGGAAGTTTGGACGAAACGTGACAGAAGGCCGGAACGGCGCTAAGGCCAGTCGGGTGAGGGAATCCGGCGATTCGCAGCCTGATGCCGACGAGGCAGCTTCGAACCGTCGCAGCGCGGATCGCATCGACGTGACGTGGTCTGTCGACTGCACGACGGACGATACCTTCCTCTACGCGGCGATCACGAACATCTCCGCGTTGGGTATCTTCGTACGAACCAATCAACCCCTCGAGGTCGGTACGGCGCTCACACTGCGCTTCGCACCTCCTGACGCGGACGAGCCCTTCGTACTCAATGGCGTGGTGCAATGGATCAACCCTGTGCGTCCGTTGGCGATGAGCCCCAACCCCGGCATGGGGATCCAGTTCGTGAATCTCACCGCGGAACAGCGTGAGCGACTCGTCGACGTGGTCCACACCATCGCCTACGTGCGCGAGTCGCTGAACTAGCGCGCGCTCTGCTGAACTGGCGCGCGCTCTGCTGAACTAGCGCGCGC